>NZ_JBXAJH010000009.1:0-179634 GCF_058797075.1 Acidovorax sp. GW823-FHT02H02
CGTGAAGTCGACGCGTGGGCGATGCACTTTCAGTGCCTGGATCTCAACCCACCGGCTTTAGCCGGTGGTTGTTGAGTGGCGTTCCGCATGTATTCCCGTCCCCGTCCTATTCGCAATAAAGCGACTGGTCCGTCGATGGTTCCTGGCGCAAGTGCCCAGCCTGATCACCGCCGCTTCCAGGCGCTGGCCGGCGTCCAGCGTTGCGGCTTTCTGCTGCATCTGCGGCAGGTACTGCGTCTGCACCCGGGGCCGCACCGGGGGCTGCGGGTTTCTCCGCGGGGTGCGGCGTGCGTGCCGCAGGCGCCATCACCTACAGTGCCGCATGGCCTTTCGCATGTTTTTGTGATCGAACGCACCCCATGAATCTTGCCCATCTGCTCCGCCGCAGCGCCCAGCGCTACCCCGATCAACCTGCCGTGCTGCACGGCGACCAGGTGGTGCTGAGCTACGGCGCCCTGGGTGCCCGCGCGGCGGCCCTGGCGGCCTGGCTGCGCACGCACTGCGGTGTGGCGCCGGGCGACCGCGTGGCCATCTACGCCGCCAACTGCCCGGAGTACCTGGAGGCGCTGCATGCCATTGTGTGGGCGGGCGCGGTGTCGGTGCCGGTCAACTACAAGCTGCATGCCAAGGAGCTGGCGCATGTGCTGGCCGATTCGGGTGCGCGCGTGGTGCTGGCATCGCAGTCGCTCGCTGCGGCCGCGCGCGAAGCGGGGGCACCGGATGCCGGCCTGCTGGTGTTGGGCTCGGATGCCTATGCCGCTGCCGTGCGGCATGCGCCCATGGAGGTCCATGACCGAGCCCCGCAGGATGTGGCCTCGCTGTTCTACACCTCGGGCACCACCGGCCGCCCCAAGGGCGTGATGCAGACGCACCGCAACCTGCTGGCCATGACGGCCTGCTATTTCACCGACGTGGACGACATCGCCCCGGGCGACGCCATGGTGTATGCCGCACCCATGTCGCACGGCGCAGGGCTTTACAACTACGCCCAGGTGCTGCGGGGCGCACGCCATGTGGTGCCGGTGTCGGGCGGTTTCGAGCCCGCCGAGCTGGTGCAGCTGGCCGCCTCGGTGGGCCAGCTCACGCTGTTTGCCGCGCCCACCATGGTGCACCGGCTGGTCGAGCATGTGCGGGCCACGGGCGCGGAGGTGGCGGGCTTCAAGACCATCGTGTACGGCGGCGGCCCCATGTATGCCGACGACCTGCGCGCCGCGCTGGCCACCCTGGGCAACCGCTTTGTGCAGATCTACGGCCAGGGCGAAAGCCCCATGACCATCACCGCCCTCGCGCGCGCGCAGCTGGCCGACCGCCACCACCCGCGCTGGGCCGAGCGCATGGCCTCTGTGGGCGTGGCGCAGTCGCTGGTGGAGGTGCGCGTGGTCGATGCGGCCGGTCAGCCTGTGCCCGCAGGCGAGACCGGCGAGGTGGTGGTGCGCGGCGAAACCGTGATGCCCGGCTACTGGAACAACCCCGAGGCCACGGCCCAGACGCTGCGCGATGGCTGGCTGTACACCGGCGACATGGGGTGCCTGGACGGCGACGGTTTTCTCACCCTCAAGGACCGCTCCAAGGACGTGATCATCTCGGGCGGCTCCAACATCTACCCGCGCGAGGTCGAAGAAGTGCTGCTGCTGCACCCGCAGGTGCGCGAGGTGGCCGTGGTGGGGCAGCCGGATGCGGAGTGGGGCGAGGTGCCCGTGGCCTTTGTGGTGGGCAATGAGGGCGTGACCCCCGATGCGCTGGACGCGCTGTGCCTGGCGCACATCGCGCGCTTCAAGCGCCCTCGGCTCTACCGTTTCGTGTCCGCCTTGCCCAAGAACAGCTATGGCAAGGTGCCCAAGACGGCGCTGCGGGAGATGCTGGGTTAAAAGCCCGGCCTGCAAAGGCCAATGCGTGGGCCTACCATCGTGGCCTGCACTTTTCTGCGAGCCCGCCATGACCACCACCACCCTCAAGATCGATTTCGTCTCCGATGTCTCCTGCCCCTGGTGCATCATCGGCCTCAAGGCGCTGGAGCAGGCAGCGGATCGGCTCAAGGACGAAGTCGCGCTCGACCTGCATTTCCAGCCCTTCGAGCTGAACCCGCAGATGGTGCCCGGGGGCCAGGACATTGGCGAGCACCTGCAAGAGAAGTACGGCGCCACACCGGAACAGAGCCAGAAGAACCGCGAGGCCATTGCCGCCCGGGGGGCGGCGCTGGGCTTTACCTTCAGCATGGACAAGCGCAGCCGCATCTACAACACCTTCGATGCGCACCGCCTGCTGCACTGGGCCGAAGAAAAGGGCCTGCAAGCCCCGCTCAAGCACGCGTTGTTCGCGGCCTATTTCACCGATGGACAAGACCCGAGCAGCCATGAGGTGCTGGTGCGCGTGGCGGGCGAGGTGGGGCTGGATGGCGACGAGGCGCGGGCGCTGCTGGCGTCTGACCGCTATGCCGATGCGGTGCGCGAGCGTGAGCAGTTCTACCAGCAGCACGGCATCCACTCGGTGCCGGCGATCATCATCAACGAGCGCCACCTGATCTCGGGCGGGCAGCCGGTGGAGGTGTTCGAACAGGCGCTGCGGCAGATTGCGGCGCAGGGTTGATGGGAGGATTGGCTATTTAATCAATAGCTATTGGCGCTTGTTGATCAAGCGCTAGAGGCTTTCTCATGAGCGGTGGCGTGGGGCCGCCGATTCATTTGCGCAGCGGTATGGGCGTGGCGCGGTCCACCGGAACGGCGGTGACGCTGTTCTGCGGCGAACCGTCGATCAGCTTTTCCGAATAGGTCAGGTAGACCAGCGTGTTGCGCGCCGGGTCCACCATGCGCACGATGCGCAGGCGCTTGAACAGGATGGACATGCGCTCGCTGAACACCTCTTCCTGCTTCCTGAGCGGCTGGGGGATGCGGATGGCCCCCACCTGGCGGCAGGCGATCGAGGCTTCGGCGCGGTCTTCGGCCAGGCCCAGCGTGCCCTTGACGCCCCCGATGCGGGCGCGCGAAACATAGCAGGTCACGCCCTGCACGCCAGGGTCGTCGTAGGCTTCCACGATGATGTCGTGGTCGCGGCCAATCCATTGGAAGGCCGTGTCCACCGTGCCGATCCTTTCGCCCGATGCCGCCAACGCGGCGCAGGGCATAAGGGCACTGGCCAACAGCCCTGCCGCTGCCAAGGCCCGGCAGCGGATGTTCATCATGCTGCCACCCCGGCTTCGGCGCAGCGCCGGGCCAGGTGGGCGAGGGCTTCTTCCACCTGGTCCACCAGCACCAGGCACAGGTCGCCCGGTTGCAGGCGATCGAGGGCGGCGTCGATGGCGATGAACTCGCCGCGGATTTCCTCGACATGCTGGGTGCGCACGGCGCCGGCCAGGCCTTCGCGCAGCAGGGCCATCACTTCGCCGTCGCCGCGGCCCCGCTGGGCGGCGTCCTGGTAGAGGATCACGTCGTCAAAGGCGGCGCCCAGGATCACGGTCTGCTCGCGGATGTCCTCGTCGCGGCGGTCGCCGGCGCCGCTGATCACCACGCTGCGGCGCTTGGCGGGCAGGGCCTCGACGGCCTGCACCAGGGCGCGCATGGCGTCGGGGTTGTGGCCGTAGTCGGCGATCACCGTGGCACCCTTGAAATCCATGACGTTGAAGCGGCCCGGAGCGTTGTCGCTGTCGTTCACAAAGCCCGAGAGGCCGCGGCGGATGGTCTGCCAGGGCAGGCCGGCGCCCCAGGCGGCGGCCACCGAGGCCATGACGTTCTCGACCTGGAAGCCGATCTTGCCGTTGCGCGTGATGGGCACGTCGCGCAGGTGGATGGTTTCGCGCCACGAGCCTTCAGCGGCCACGATCGAATCGCCATCCACGTACACGGTGCGGTGGCCCTGGGCGCGGTGCGTGGCCATCACGGGGTGGTGGCGGTCTGCGGCGAAATAGATGATCTTGCCGGGGCAGGACGAGGCCATGGCGGCCACGATGGGGTCGGTGGCATTGAGCACGGCATAGCCGGTGGTGGCCACGTTCTGCACGATCACGCGCTTGAGCACTGCCAGGTCTTCCACCGTGGTGATGTAGTTCAGCCCCAGGTGGTCGCCCGCACCGATGTTGGTGACCACGGCCACCTGGCAGCGGTCGAAGCCCAGGCCTTCGCGCAGGATGCCGCCACGCGCGGTTTCGAACACGGCGGCGTCCACCTCGGGGTGCAGCAGCACGTTGCGGGCGCTCTTGGGGCCGCTGCAGTCGCCGCTGTCGATCTGGCGGCCGTTCACGTACACGCCGTCGGTGTTGGTCATGCCCACGCGCAGGCCCTGGGCGGTGAACAGGTGGGCAATCAGGCGCGCCGTGGTGGTCTTGCCGTTGGTGCCGGTCACGGCCACGGTAGGAATGCGGCCATCGTCGCCATGGGCATAGAGGCGGTCCACCATGGCCTGGCCGACATTGCGCGGCTTGCCGTAGCTGGGCGCCAGGTGCATGCGCAGGCCGGGGGCGGCATTCACTTCGACGAAGCCGCCGCCCTGCTCTTCGAGGGGGCGCAGCACGGTCTCGGCGACCATGTCCACGCCGCAGATGTGCAGGCCCACCATCTGGGCGGCGGCCACGGCGCGCGCGGCCACGGCAGGGTGCACGTCGTCGGTGACATCGGTGGCGGTGCCGCCGGTCGACAGGTTGGCGTTGTTGCGCAGGATGACGCGCTGGCCCTTGGGCGGAACGGAGTCGGGCGTCAGGTTCTGCATGGCCAGGCGGGCCACGGCGATGTCATCGAGACGGATCTTGGTGAGCGAGGTGGCGTGGCCTTCGCCACGGCGCGGGTCCTGGTTCACGATGTGCACCAGTTCGCGCACGGTGCGTTCGCCATCGCCCAGCACCTGCGGGGGCTCGCGCCGGGCAGCGGCCACGAGCTGGTCGCCCACCACCAGCAGGCGGAAATCGTGGCCGGGCAAAAAGCGCTCGACCATCACGGTGCCGTAGTCGGCCGCGTTGCGGTAGGCCTCTTCGAGCTGGGCACGGTCGGTGATGTTGACCGTGACGCCCTTGCCCTGGTTGCCGTCCTGCGGCTTGACCACCACGGGCAGACCCACCCTGAGTGCGACTTCCCAGGCTTCCTCGACGGTGTCCACCGGCTGGCCCAGCGGCACCGGCACGCCGGCCGCATGCAGCAGGCGCTTGGTGAGGTCCTTGTCCTGGCCGATGGATTCGGCCACGGCGCTGGTGGAGTCGATCTCGGCGGCCTGGATGCGGCGCTGCTTCGAACCCCAGCCAAACTGCACCAGGCTGCCGCGCGTGAGGCGCCGGTAGGGGATGCCGCGGGCCACGGCGGCATCGACGATGGCGCCGGTGCTGGGGCCCAGGCGCTCGTCTTCATCGAGCTCGCGCAGACTGGCAATGGTCGCTTCGGCATCGAATTGGCCCTGGCCCAGCGCGGCGTTGATGAGGCGCTGGGCGTCTTCAAACGCCTGCCGGCCCACGGCTTCCTCGCTGTATTCGACAACCACCTGGTACACACCGGCATCGGTGGTGGCGGTGGTGCGGGCAAAGGTCACCGGGCAGCCCGCCTGGGCCTGCAGGGCCAGCGCCGCCGTCTGCAGCACATGGGCGAGCGAGACATCGCCGCTGCCGCCTTCGGGGTGCAGCATGCCGATGGCCGGAAACAGGGCCCGCAGCCGGGCTTCGAAACCGTCCATGCGGGCGATGGAGCGTTCGGATTCGGCGCAGGCCACCACGGCCTCGATGGCCATGTGGCGGCTCCAGAGGTTGGGGCCACGCAGGGCCCGGGTGCGGGATACATCCATGAAAGTGTCTTTCTGTGGTCCATCAGGGCTGGCAGGCCCCGGTCAGGTCGAGGGCGATGGAATCAACAACGGGTGGCATCAGGTGGGCAGGGTGCTCACGGGCGGCAGCTCGGGCTCGAACGTCTTGATGCCGGCACCGATGAGGTCGGGGGCAATGTCCAGCGCCCAGGCCGCGCCGATCGCGGCCAGCAGGGCATCGGTGTCGGGCACGATGGCGTTGCGCCCGAACGTGAGCTCGGACAGCGTGCCCAGCACATGTTCTGCACTGCCGGTGGCCAGCACCACGTGCTGGTTGCGCAGCACCACGGCGCGCCCCTGGTTGCGGGCACGGTGCTCCACGATGGCGGGCAGGCTGGCGTCCTGTGCATACAGCACCACATCGCCGTCGCACAGCGGGGCCAGGTCGGCCACCTGCGGATCGGCGGCGTTGAGCACGGCCGCGCCGCCCTCCAGCACCACGTCCACCTGCGTGCGCAGCACCTTGGTCATCTGCTCGCGGTTCTGGATGTCGAATTCGGCCAGCGTTTCCGCGCCCTCCATGTCGGTGACCACGCCCACCTGGCAGCGGTCGTAGGCCAGTCCGTCACGCAGTATGGTGCGGGCGTCGTTTTCGATCACGGCGGCCTGCACCATCTGGTTCATGAGCAGGCGGTGTGCCGCTTCCCAGTGGGCGCAGTCGGCCGCCTCCACGCAGCGGCGGTCCAGGAAGAGGCCGTCGCGGCAGGCCAGGCCGGTGTGCCGTCCGCTCAGGTGCAGCAGCCAGGCCACCAGGCGCGCGATGGTGGCGGTGCCCTGCGTGCCGGCCACACCCACCACCGGGATGCGTCCCACGGTGTCTTCGTCTTCGTGTTCTTCGGCGGGGAACAGGTGCTCGACGATGGCCTGGCCCACAGGGCGGGGGGTGCCCACGGCGGGCTTGAGGTGCATGAGCAGGCCGGGGCCGGCGTTCACTTCCACAATGGCGCCGCCCTGTTCGTGCAGGGGGCGGGAGATGTCTTGCGCCACCATGTCGATGCCGGCGATGTCCAGGCCCACCACCTTGGCGGCCAACTGGGCGATGTAGGCCACTTCCGGGTGCACCTCGTCGGTGCAGTCCACGGCCACGTTGCCGTTGCGCTGGATCACCACCTGCCGTCCGGCGGCGGGCACCGCATCAGCGCTGAGGTCCTGGCGCTTGAGTTCCAGCTGCACCTTGGCGTCGGTCGCCACATCGATGATTTCGAGCGGGTACTCTTCTTCGTGGCCCCGGCGGGGGTCGGAATTGAGCTGGCTGTCGATCAGCTCGGTCACCGTGGACCGGCCATTGCCCGTGATGCTGACCACCTCGCCGCGCGCGGCGGCCACCAGCTTGCCACCCACCACCAGCAGGCGGTGTTCGTCGCCGGGAATGAAGCGCTCGACCATCACGTCGCTGCCCTCGGGGTAGGCCACATGGTAGGCCGCCGCGATGTCTTCCTGCTTGCGCAGGTCCAGCGTGACGCCGCGGCCATGGTTGCCGTCGGAGGGCTTGACGACCACGGGCAGGCCGATGTCCTCGGCGGCTTCCCAGGCCTCTGCGGGGCTGTTGACCACCTGGCCGTCCGGGATGGGTACGCCGCAGGCCTTGAGCAGGCTCTTGGTGAGATCCTTGTCGCTGGCGATGCCTTCGGCGATGGCGCTGGTGAATTCGCTCTCTGCCGTCCAGATGCGCCGCTGGCGGGCGCCGTAGCCCAGTTGCACCAGGTTGCCGTCGTTCAGGCGGATGTGGGGAATGCCGCGGTCCGTGCCTGCCGTCACGATGCAGGCCGTGCTGGGGCCCAGGTAGCGGTCATCGACCTCGGTGCGCAGCCGCGCCACGGCGGCCCGTACGTCAAAGGGTTCATCGTTGATGGCGGCCATCAGCAGGCGGTGCCCCTGGGCCAGCGCCACGCGGGCCACCTGTTCGTCGCGTGCCCGGAACACCATGCGGTAGACACCGCGCACCGACGTGCTGCGGGTCTGGCCGAAACCCGTGGGCATGCCCGACAGGTTGAGCAGCTCGATGACCACATGCTCCAGCACATGGCCGCACCAGGTGCCCTCCTGCAGGCGTTGCAGGAAACCGCCGCGCTCGCCCACGCCGCAGTGGTGTTCCTCCAGCGCGGGCAACCAGGCCGTGAGGCGGTCATTGAGCCCGGGGAGGGTGTTGGAGGGGTGGTCTTCCAGTACACCCAGGTCCAGCCAGACCTCCAGTGCCGGCCGGTAGGTCCAGATGTTGGGGCCGCGCAGGTAGTTGATGCGCAGGAGTTGGATATCGTCGATTTTTGCCATGTTTCGGAGCGGTTCAGGGGCACCGGGCGGGCCGGACAGGGAATGCAATTGTGCGCCCGGTTGGACGCCCGTTTTGCCGATCAAGGGGAGGAGGCGGTGCAGTTTGCGCTGGCACGCCGGGTTTCGGTCAAAATTCCAGCTCCTGCAACGCTTGTGGCTGTGTGTCGCCGACTGCAGAGAACCCAAACCTATGCAACATCACCATTCTGTGGACGCCTCCGGTGTCTTTTCTGGCCCCCAGGGGGCCGATTTGCGGGCCATGCTCGCTCCCCAAGAGAACGTGCTGGCCGCGTTACAGGTTGACCTGAGTGTCGAATTGCGCTTTGCCGCCGGCTGGGTGGTGGTGACTTCGGAGCGCATTCTGGCCTGCGACCCCGGCACTGCCGCCTGGCGTGCCTGGCCGCTGTCGAGCGGGTTGGCGCTGCGCATGCAGGACCACGGCGGGGTCGGCACACTGGAGCTGCAGGCCCCGGATGCGCGGCTGGCCCTCTGGCGCTTTACCCTGGCGCACCATCCCCAGGCCCTGCGCCTGGTGCAGCGCTTCGAGCAGGCGACGGCCCGCAGCCTGGCTTCGGGTGCGGCGCAGGACGAGGCCGATGAGCCCACCTGTCCGCAGTGCCACACCCCGCTGCCTCCCGACACCGAAGAATGCCCGGCCTGCGCGCGCGCCCAGCCCCCGCAGACTTCCACCTGGGTGCTGCTGCGGCTGTGGCGCTTCGCGCGGCCCTACCGCAAGCAGCTGGCGACGGGTTTTGCGCTCACGCTGGCTTCCACGGCGGCCACGCTGGTGCCGCCCTACCTCACCATCCCGCTGATGGACGACATCCTGATCCCGTTCCAGAACGGCCAGCAGATCGAGCCCGGCCTGGTGCTGCTCTACCTGGGCGGCCTGCTGCTGTCGGCCCTGGCCGCCTGGGGGCTGTCGTGGGCGCGCACCTACATCCTGGCGCTGGTGTCCGAGCGCATCGGCGCCGACCTGCGCACCACCACCTACGAGCACCTCTTGCGCCTGTCGCTCGACTACTTTGGCGGCAAGCGCACGGGCGACCTGATGGCGCGCATTGGCTCCGAAACCGACCGCATCAACGTCTTCCTGTCGCTGCACGCGCTCGATTTCATCACCGATGTGCTGATGATCTGCATGACGGCGGCCATCCTGTTTTCCATCAACCCCTGGCTGGCGCTGGTCACGCTGGTGCCGCTGCCCTTCATCGGCTGGATGATCCACACCGTGCGCGACCGCCTGCGCACGGGTTTCGAAAAAATCGACCGTGTGTGGAGCGAGGTGACCAACGTGCTGGCCGACACCATCCCCGGCATCCGCGTGGTGAAGGCCTTTGCCCAGGAAAAGCGCGAAGCCCAGCGGTTTCGCGACGCCAACCAGCACAACCTGGAAGTGAACGACAAGCTCAACAAGACCTGGAGCCTGTTCACGCCCACGGTGTCGCTGCTCACCGAAATCGGCCTGCTGGTGGTCTGGGCGTTCGGCATCTGGCTGGTGTCGCGCAACCAGATCACCGTGGGTGTGCTCACGGCCTTCATCGCCTACATCGGGCGCTTTTATGGGCGGCTCGATTCCATGAGCCGCATTGTCTCGGTCACACAGAAGGCCGCTGCGGGTGCCAAGCGCATCTTTGACATCCTGGACCATGTCAGCAATGTGCCCGACCCCGTCCAGCCGGTGAAACTGGCCCGCGTCGAAGGCGCCATCCAGATGCGCAACGTGGGCTTTCGCTACGGCAGCCGCGCCGTCATCAAGCACCTGGATCTGGACATCCGCCCCGGCGAGATGATCGGGCTGGTGGGGCACAGCGGCTCGGGCAAGAGCACGCTGGTGAACCTGATCAACCGCTTCTATGACGTGAGCGATGGCTCCATCCAGGTCGATGGGGTGGATATCCGCCGCTTCGCCGTGGCCGATTACCGCCGCCACATCGGCCTGGTGCTGCAGGAACCCTTCCTGTTTTTCGGCACGATTGCCGAGAACATTGCCTATGGCAAGCCCGATGCCTCGCGCGCGGAGATCGTGGCGGCCGCCCGCGCCGCCCATGCGCACGAGTTCATCCTGCGCCTGCCGCATGGCTACGACTCGCTGGTGGGCGAGCGCGGCCAGGGCCTGTCGGGCGGCGAGCGCCAGCGCATCAGCATTGCCCGCGCGTTGCTGATCGACCCGCGCATCCTGATCCTGGACGAAGCCACCTCGGCCGTCGATACTGAGACGGAAAAGGAAATCCAGAAGGCGCTCGACAACCTGGTGCAGGGCCGTACCACCATTGCCATTGCCCACCGCCTGTCCACCCTGCGCAAGGCCGACCGCCTGGTGGTCATGGACCGCGGCGAGGTGGTCGAGGTCGGGCCGCACGATGAACTCATGGAAAAGCAGGGCGCCTACTGGCGCCTGTACGAAGCCCAGGCCCGCCGCGCCGAAGAAGACGCCCAGGCCGCTGGCGTCATCATCGACAGCGGCCTGCTGCACCCGGCGCACCCCGCCGGCAATTCTTGAACCGGCCGGAAGCTGACCATGACGACATCCATTGTTCCGCTGCAACTGCACCGCAATTCCCATGGCCGCCTGGTTCTGACCCAGCCGGACGGCACCGTCCACGAGGGCGTGACGCCCGTGCGCGCGTTTCCGATCGCGGCGCCGTCCGAAGGCCTTTCGCTCGTTGGCCCGGATGGCCATGAACTGGTCTGGCTGGACCGGCTCGATCAGCTGCCCGAGGCGGCACGCCACCTGGTCGATGAAGAACTGGCCGTGCGCGAGTTTGTGCCCACTATCCACCAGATCGTTTCTGTTTCGAGTTTCTCCACGCCCAGCACCTGGACCGTCGAGACCGACAAGGGCCCGGCCCAGTTCGTGCTGAAGGCCGAAGAAGACATCCGCCGCCTGGGCGGACGCACGCGCCTGCTGATTGCCGCGGGCGATGGCATGCAGTTTCGGGTACCGGACACCACGGTGCTGGACCGGCCGTCCCGGCGTCTGCTGGAGCGCTTTCTGTAAAAGGCCGGCGCAAGCGGGCGGGGGCGGCAGCAAATGTGAGATGTATGGCCACCCCGTTCCCTCATGGTTTGGCGGGAGGGGTGCCCGATGCCACCTCTGCCTGTGCGGCCCGCTTGCGCTCGCGTTCGGCGCGGTGTTTGGCGGCAAAAACCTGCACTTCGGCGTACGAAACGAAGTTGTCGTGGTCGGTGTCGGCATCGTCAAAGGCGGCGGCCAGGCGGGGAAAAAGCACCACTTCGCTGCGGCTGAGCTTGCCGTCGCCGTTGAAGTCGAGCATCTTGAATTCCTGCATGGCCTTGATCTCGCCCTTGGACAGCGGGGCCTTGGCCGGGGCGCTGGCAGCCGCCTGCGCGGGCACGGCCGCCTCCGGCGGGTTGGCGAGTGCCAGGCTGCAGCCCAGGGCGGCCAGCAGGGCCAGTGGGATTTTCATGCGCAAAACTCCTCGGGTCGAACAGGGGTGATGTTGGCATATCTGCGGCCGCAAAGCCCATTTGCAACGCTGCGGGCGCAGGCTTTCACCGGGTGTTGCACTCTTTGGCAGGGCGTCCTGGTTGCATGCAGATGCCAGGCATGCCGGCATGCTCATCCGGCCGGCAGGGTGCCCTGGTTGGCGATGCCGCTGCTCACATGGCCTGCAGGCACATGGCGGGCCGCCGAGGTGACATGGCCGGTCTGGTCGTCAAAGAAAAAGTCGGGTTCGAACTCGCGCAGGAACTCGCCCTTGGGCATGCCACCCAGAAACATGGCTTCATCGACCGCGATCTGCCAGCTCATCAGCGTCTGGATGGCCCGTTCGTGCGCGGGCGCGCCGCGCGCCGTGACCAGGGCGGTGCGGATGCGCATGGACGGTGCGCCGCTTTGCTGCAGGCGGTGCAGGGCCGACAAAAAAGGTTTGAAGGGCCCGGGGGGCAGGGGCAGCAGGGCCTTTTCGACCTCGTGGGCCTGGAAGGCGTCGAGCCCGGAGGCCTGGAACACCCGCTCGGCCTCGTCCGAAAACAGCACGGCGTCGCCGTCAAAGGCGATGCGCACTTCGTGCGGGTGGGCCGCGCTGGCCTGGGCCGACTGCGTGGCCACCTGCGCCGCCGGGAAGCCCATGGCCAGGGCCTCGTTCACGTCGGCCGCGTTGGCCGAGAGAAACAGGTGCGCGCCCAGGGGCCGCAGGTAGCGAAACGGCGCCGCCCCCTGCGTGAAGACCCCGCGCTGCACCGACGCCAACCCGTGGGCCTTGGCCGAGCGGAACACGCGCATGCCACTGACCGGGTCGTTGCGCGACAGCACCACCACCTCCACCCGCTGCTGCGCGGGTTCGTTGAAGGCGAGCAGCTTCTTGACCAGCGAAAACGCCACGCCGGGCCGCGCCGGCTCATCCAGCCGGTCGAGCTGCAGCTGCATGTAGCCTTGGGGGTGCTCGGGGTCGAAGATGCGGTTTTCTTCTTCAAAATCGAACAGGGCGCGTGACGAGATCGCCACCACCAGCTTGTCGTCCAGGGTCACCGCCATGGATCCTCCTTGAAAGCCATCCATTCCACCACTCGCAGCCGTTGAAACAGGCGCGCCACAAGCCAGGGCCGCCGCGCAAGGGCCGCCCCGCCGCGCTGGCGGCGTCCCCCCTCCCGCATCGCGCAGCGAGGCGAGAGAGGGGGGGAAGGCGCGCAGCGCCTCAGGGGGGTGCACGTCATTTCACGAACTGGTTGAGCTGGATGATGGGCAGCAGCACTGCCAGCACGATCAGCATCACGATCAGGCCCATGGCCACGATGAGCAGCGGCTCCAGGATGGTGGCCAGCTGCATGGCGCGGCGCTGCACGTCGTTGGACAGCTGGGTGGCGGCGCGCTGCAGCATCACCGGCAGCTGGCCGGTCTGCTCGCCCAGGCGCGCAAACATGGCCAGCAGGCCGGGGAAGCGTTTTTTTTGCGCCAGCGCCGAGGCCAGCGGGGCGCCCTCGCGCACCAGCACCAGCGCATCGAGCGCATCGGCGCGCAGTGCGCGGTTGTTCAGGGTTTCGGCTGCGGCCTGCAGGGCCTTGAGGATGGGCACGCCGGCGCTGGCCAGCATGGCCAGCGTGCTGGCAAAGCGCGCCGCGTTGTAGCCGCGCGCCAGCTTGCCCACCAGGGGCAGGTTCAGCCAGGCGGCGTCAAACTTTTGGCGAAAATGCTCGATTGCCAAGGCCCAGCGTGCGCCTATAGCTATCAAAACGACAGCAATCAACATCAGCCAGCCATAGCTGCGCACCGCGGCGCTCACGGCCAGCATGGCCACGGTCAGAAAAGGCAGGGCGCGCTTGGTGCCGGCGAACACGCTGGCCACCTGTGGCACCACGTAGCTCACCAGGAACAGCACGATCGCGATGGCGATCAGGGTGACGATGGCCGGGTACAGCGCCGCGCCCATCAGCTTGGCCTGCAGGGCCTGGCGCTCTTCGAGGTCGTCGGCCAGGCGCTCCAGCACCAGGCCGAGGTTGCCGCTGTGCTCGCCCGCGCCGATCACGGCGCAGTAGATGTCGGAAAACTCGCGCGGATGCTGGGTCAGCGCGCGGGCAAAGGTGGCGCCGGCGTTCACCTCGGCGCGCAAGGCCGCCACCAGGTGGCGCTGGCGCTCGTCGTCGGCTTCCTCCGACAGGGCGGCAAGGGCGCGCTCCAGCGGCAGGCCCGAGGCCACCAGCCCCGCTAGCTGGCGGGTCCAGATGGCCAGGGCGGAGGCGCCCAGCACCGGCCGCGTGAAAAGGCGTTGCCCCAGGCCGGCGGGGGCGCCATCGCGCGACTGGCCGGTCTGCACGGGTTCCACGCTCAGGGGCACCAGCGCTTGGGCCCGCAGCAGGCTGCGGGCCGACTTGGCTGTGTCGGCTTCCATCAGGCCCTTGCGGGTCTGGCCCTGGGCGTCCAGGGCTTCAAAAGAAAAAGCGGGCATGTGGGGGGTGGACCGGAGGAGCTATCAGGCGCAATAAGCCAGCCCGTGATGGTAGCCGCTGCCCGTGACGCTGTACTGTGCAGCCGGGGCTTCAGGCCATCTCGGCGACGGCCTGCGCCGCAATGTCCAGCGAACGCAGGCGCAGCGCCGGGTCGAACACGTCGCTGACCAGCATGAATTCGTCCGCGCCCGTGGCCTGGTGCAGGTGGGCCAGGCCGGCGCGCACCGTGTCGGGCCCGCCGATGACGGCTGCGGCCAGAAAGTCGCCGATGGCGGCGCGCTCTTGCGGCTGCAGGCGCGCGGCAAAGTTCTCGATGGGCGGCAGCAGGCGGCGGCGGTCGCCTGTCAGGATGCCCAGCACGCGCTGGTAGGTGCTGCTGGCCAGGAAGTCGGCTTCGGCGTCGGTGGGCGCCGCGATCAGGGGCACGCCAATCACCACATAAGGCCGGGGCCACGCAGCGGACGGCCGGTACAGGTTGCGGTACAGATCGAGCGCCTGGTGCAGCAGGCGCGGCGCGAAATGCGAGGCAAAGGCATAGGGCAGGCCGCGTTCGGCCGCCAGCTGTGCCGAAAACAGGCTGGAGCCCAGCAGCCAGATGGGCACGTTGGTGCCTGCACCGGGCATGGCAATCAGGCGCTGGTCGGGTGTGGCCGGTGCCAGCAGGCGCTGCAGCTCGGCCACGTCCTGCGGAAAATCATCGGCGGTTTCGACGCGGCTGCGGCGCAGGGCGCGCATGGTGGCCGGGTCGGTGCCGGGCGCGCGGCCCAGGCCCAGGTCGATGCGGCCGGGGTACAGCTCGGCCAGCGTGCCAAACGCCTCGGCCACCACCAGCGGCGCATGGTTGGGCAGCATCACGCCGCCCGAGCCCACGCGGATGCGCTGCGTGCCCCCGGCGATATGCCCCACCAGCACGGCGGTGGCCGAGCTGGCAATGCCGGCCATGTTGTGGTGCTCGGCCAGCCAGTAGCGCGCAAAACCCAGCGCTTCGGCGTGTTGCGCGGTGCGCAGGGCGATCTGCAGTGCCTGGGCGACGGTGCCGCCTTCGCGCACGGCGACCAGGTCGAGCATGGAAAGGGCGGGGCGTTGGGCAGTAGTCATGGCCCGATTGTCGGCGCGCTGCGCCATGGCTGCTGGCGGGGCTGTGGGATCCAGGTCTTGCGGCAAGGTCGCCGGCCGGCGATACGCCTGAGCCGTCATTTTTTGGTAGCCAAAACACGGGGTTGCTCACAAAATATTTCAAATCCATGGCCGCCGCACCGTGAGCGATGGGTGGTGGACACCTTGCATGGGGGGCGTATGGGTTTTTTCAGTCGATTGTTCCGGATTCGTGAGCAGGATGCCTCCAGCCCCGAAACCACCTGGGCCGTGGAAGACAACGGCAGCGAACTGGTGCTGGATGAAGAGTACGCCGCCATGCTGATGACAGAGATCGACATCGACGCCGCCATCGCCAGCCACGAGCGCTGGCGCCTGCTGTTGCAGGACATGGTCAATGGTCGCTCCGACGAGGCCATGCACCCCGACCGTATCTGCCAGGATGACCGCTGCGACCTGGGCCGCTGGCTCCATGGTGCGGGCCGTGTGCGGCTGGGGCATTACCCGGCCTTCGGGATGCTGGAGGCGCGGCACCGGTATTTTCACCAGCAGGCGGCGGCGGTGGTCACCTGCTTCGAGGCCGGCGATCAGGCCACTGCGGCCCAGCTGCTCAACAGCCGCTGCCGCCACGCATCCAACCAGGTGCTGTTGCTGCTCAAGGAGCTCAAGCGCGGGCTCGGGCGCTGACCGGGGCTGTCAATTGCTGGTGAATCAATCGCAATTGGCACTTTTCTGGCAGGGCGTGCGGCCGATTTTGCAGGGATCAAACGATCTGTTCCAGCTGCCAGCCGGTTTCTCGGGCAATGTCCTGCAGGTGGTGCCCCGCCAGCGTGTAGTGGATTTCGGTGCCGACAGGCGCCCCCAGCGTGGGCAGCAGCGCGCGCAGGGCGCTGCGGGCGGCGTGCAGGTCATAGGCGTTGATGTCGATGCGGATGTAGGCCGGTGGCCGCAGTCCGTCGGGGCGCCGTTCACCGAGCGAATCGCCCCAGCCCACCACCAGTCCAAGGTCCTGCGAGCGCAGCATCTGGTCGATGGTGTCCTCGCGGTGGTGCAAGGGGTCTGGGACATTGCGCCGGCCCACCGGGATTTTCACGAAGAGGAAGCCAGCGATCACCTCGGGCCGTGCGGGCTGGCCGGGTGAAGGTGCGGGCGCCGAGTGGGGCGCTGGGGTGGGTGGGTGGGCCATGGGGCTGATTTTAGGGACGCGCGGTCAGCAGGGTGATTGGGCGCGGCACCGGGCCGCTTCAGTAGCTGCGACCGCCCTTGTACATCGCGTGCTGGCGCCGCTGCAGCGTGGCCGCTTCGCCCAGCCGCGCCATGGCCGCGCCGGCGTGCGCGTGCGTGATGGCCATGCCCAGCGCATCGGCGGCGTCGGTGCCGGGCAGGCCGGGCAGCTGCAGCAGGCGGCGCACCATTTCCTGCACCTGGGTCTTGGCGGCGCGGCCGTGGCCGACCACGGCCTTCTTCATCTGCAGCGCGGTGTATTCGGCCACGGGCAGGTTGCTGGCCACCAGGGCGGTAATGGCCGCGCCACGGGCCTGCCCCAGCAGAAGGGTGGACTGGGGGTTGACGTTGACGAAGACGATCTCGACGGTGGCCACGTCGGGCTGGTAGCGCGCCGCCACTTCGCTGATGCCGTCAAACAGCACCTTCAGCCGGCCGGGCAGGTCGCCCAGGGCCAGCGCGGTAGTGCGGATGGTGCCGCTGGCCACGTAGCCCAGCCGGTGGCCGTCCACATCGATCAGGCCGAAGCCCGTGGTCTGCAGGCCGGGGTCAATTCCCAGAATTCTCATGTGTTGTTGAAGGAGTGGCTGCTACCGCTTGCCAGTCGCGTGGCGGGAGTGTTTTGGGGCAGGCAAGTGCCGCCGAAAAGAAGCGCTCCAAGCGTGGCGGGCATGGGGCGATGATACGGGCCGGGCACAGTGCACCGAAACCAAATCCGGGACAATGCCCGCTTTTGTGCATTCAGCCTTTGCAGGATTTCCATGACCGAAGCCACTTCCGCGCCCCCGCTGCCCGACCACCTGTCCATCGACCCGCGCAGCCCCCACCATGTCGCCGCCGTGTTCGAGCACGACATCGGCATCCGCCTGAACGACAAGGACCGCTTCGATGTCGAGGAATACTGCATCAGCGAAGGCTGGGTCAAGGTGCCTGCGGGCAAGACGCTCGATCGCAAGGGCAAGCCGCTGCTGATCAAGCTCAAGGGCAAGGTGGAAGCGTTCTACCGTTGATGGCCATCCCGCCGCGGCGGCCGGGTGCAGTGCGGCCCGTGCAGCCTGCGCCATGACTGCGGCGCTGGAGCCGGCATCGGTCCGCCCCTGGGTCGTCCACTGCGATGGCAGCGCCATGCCCAACCCCGGCCGCATGGGGCTGGGCGTGGTGCTCTGCGCGCCCGACGGCAGCCACCACACCTTTGCGCAGGCCACGCACACCACGGGCTGCAACAACGAAGCCGAGCTGCGGGCCCTGCTGCTGGCCTTGGCTGAGTTGCAGGCGCGCGGGGCCAGCGCGCTGCAGGTGCACAGCGACAGCAGCATCCTGGTGGAGCAACTCGGCGGCACGCCCGTGGTGCCGATTGCGCGGCTGCAAGACCTTTTTGACCAGGCGCGCCGCCTTTTGCAGACCTTCGGGCCGGTGCAACTGCAGTGGATTCCGCGCCACCGCAATGCCGAAGCCGACGCCCTGGCCCGCGCCGCGCTGGGGTTGGCACCCAAGCCGCCCGCGCGGCCTATCGGCCAGCGGCGCAAAAAGTAGGCGTTCGCCGGGCCATGGATCAGGGCAGCTCGGCACTGCCCATGCGCGCCAGGATGGTGCGCGTGCGCCCTGCCAGGTAGGCCGAGCCGGGGGTCTTCTCGAAGCGCTTGGGCGCGGGCAGCATGACGGCCAGGCGTGCGGCCTCCTGCGGCGACAGGCGCGCGACCGGCTTGCGAAAGTAATGTTGGGCCGCGGCCTCGGCGCCGAAAACGCCATCGCCCCATTCCACGCTGTTGAGGTAGATCTCCAGGATGCGCTGCTTCGGTAAAAGTTGCTCCAGCAGCACGGTCAGCACGAACTCCTGGCCCTTGCGCAGCAGCGTGCGTTCGCCCGAGAGCAGCAGGTTCTTGGCCAACTGCTGGGTGATGGTGGAGCCGCCCCGTATCCTGGGCGCACGCACGGGCTTGTCGGGCGCGCGGGCCTGGGCCCGGGCGATCTGCGCCTCGGCCTGGGCGTTGCGCTCCCAGGCTTTTTCGATGGCGTTCCAGTCCACGCCGTCGTGGGTGACGAAGCTGCCGTCTTCGGCCGCAATCACGGCGCGCTTGAGGTGGTCGGAAATCTGGGCGTAGGGCAGCCACTGCTGGCGCCAGCGCACATCGCCCTTGCTGGCCACCTGCGCCCAGATCTCGGAGCGCTGGAAGGTGGTGGATTCGGGGGCGACCCAGGCCATCAGCGCGATGCGCGCCACAAAAAACAGCTGCAGGGCCACCAGGGCCACCACCACCAGGCCCAGCCAGCGCAACAGTGCTTTCATGGCCGTGGCCCGCTCACGCAGCGGCCTGCAGTTCGGCCAGCACCTGGGCCGATGGCGGGCGCACGCCACGCCACAGGGCAAAGGCCTCGGCGGCCTGTTCCACCAGCATGCCCAGGCCGTCGCGCGGCACGGCGCCATGCTGGCGGGCCCAGTCGAGAAAACCCTGCGCCGCCGGGCCGTACATCATGTCGTAGGCTAGGCTGCCGGGGCGCAGCACATGGGTGGGCACGGGAACGGAGTCACCGCTCAGGCTGCTGGCCGTGGCATTGATGATGAGGTCGAAATCGGCGTCCAGCGCCTGTGGAGCAAGCGCCAGAAGCTCTGCCTTTTGCAGCAGTGCCAGGTCGGCATGGGCCTGCACCAGGGCCTGCGCCCGGGCCAGCGTACGGTTGGCCACGGTGACATGGCGCACGCCCGCCTGCAGCAAGGGGCCCAGCACGCCGGCTGCGGCGCCACCGGCGCCCACCAGCAGCACGTCGCGCCCGGCCAGCGGCAGGCCCGCGTTGCGCGTGATGTCGGCCACCAGGCCCAGGCCGTCGGTGTTGTCGGCGTGGATGGCCTGTCCGTCAAAGACCAGGGTGTTGGCGGCGCCCGCCCGCTGCACGCGTTCGCTGCGCGTGGTGGCCAGCGCGGCGGCTTCGAGCTTGAAAGGCACGGTGACATTGCAGCCGCGCCCGCCGCGGGCCATGAAGTCGCGCACGCCCTGGGCAAAGCCGCCGATGGGCAGCAGGCAGCGTTCGTACACCAGGTGCTCGCCGGTCAGTTCGGCAAAGCGGGCGTGGATGGCGGGCGAGCGGCTGTGCGCCACCGGGTTGCCCATCACGCAATACAGGTCATCGGAAGAACTCATGGAGCGCGGTGTGAAGGATGGAATGCGGGCGGGGCACGATTGTCTCCCCGGCGCCGCAGGCAGGTTCTTAGGGGCTGCGGCCTTCGGGGTCGGTTTCGAAGTTGGTGGTCAGGGTCTGGTCGCGTGTGAACTTGAAGCGCGCCACCATGGCGATCTGGTCGGCCTGGCGGCGCATCTCGGCATTGAAATGGCCGAATGGACCGGAGGCCCGCGCGATGGCCTCGGCCTGCCGGTCCAGCGTGCGATTGCCCGAACCCTGCACCACCTCGGTGGCCAGGACGCGGCCATCGTGGTTGACGGTGATGATCATTGTCAGCTCGCCATAGAGCTTCCTGCCGCCTTGCTCGGGGAAGTTTTCTGTGCCCTTGTCCTCGACCTTGCTGCGCAGGGCCGAGTAATACACCGCGTAGGCCTCTTCGCGCGTGGCGGGGCTGATGTAGCGCTTCTTGGGGCGTGCGTTTTCTTCGTTGATGCGCTTTTCGATCTCGGCCAGCAGCTTGACGAGCTGGCGGCGCTTTTCCTCTTCGGCGGCCTGGCTGCCACTTTGGCTGGGCTTGCGCGGATCGGGCAGGGGCAGAGCGGCGATCTGTTTGCGCAGCTGGGTCAGCAGCTGGTTTTGCTGCTCTTGCAGGGTGTCCAGCCGGCGCTGCGATTCCTCGAAATCGTCGCCCACGGCCGTGAGTGCCGAATAGGGCAGGGGACTGGTGGCGCGGCCCTTGTTCGCCTCACCGCCCCCGGCCATGTTGGCCTGGGCGATGGCCTGCGCCTTGTCGGGCCGTTCGTTGGACTTGGCGTTGACCAGGATGACTTCGAGCGGCGTGTCCTGGAACACGCGATTGAAGCCCTCGGGGTCGATGAAACGCACCGACAGCAGCGCAGCGTGCAGCGC
The DNA here is from genome assembly GCF_058797075.1 of Acidovorax sp. GW823-FHT02H02. Taxonomy (NCBI): domain Bacteria; kingdom Pseudomonadati; phylum Pseudomonadota; class Betaproteobacteria; order Burkholderiales; family Comamonadaceae; genus Acidovorax; species Acidovorax sp. GW823-FHT02H02. Next base: position 20,299 of record NZ_JBXAJH010000009.1, read on the forward strand.
CACTGACACGCCCAGCGTGAGCTGCAGCGTGGTGAAGCGGGTGAGGAAGGAAGCGTTTTTCATCGCCGGGCTGCCCCAAGATGAAAAGCGGCCCCCTCGGGGCTGAGGGCTGCGGCTTCAGGCCTGCCGGCGCAGGGCTGGACAGCCCGAAGAGGTGATGCCTCTGGCGTCATCGCGGCCTGCAAGGTCAGCGACCACACGAAGTGAGGGAGCGTGGGGGCCATGTTCACGGGGCAGGATTATCGGTGCTGGCGGTGCCGTTGGTGTCGGCCTCGTTCACATCGACGGCAATGGCAATGGGGCCGGCCACGGCCGCGTCGTCATCGGTGTCGTCGGCATCTTCCACCGGGCCATCGTCACGGGTGTCGTCGGGATCGTCCAGGCGCTCGATCACGGTGCCGTGCAGGTCAAGCGTGATCTCGTCCACCTCGCCGAGCTTGACTCTGAGGCGTGCGCCGCGCGGCAGGTTCTGCGCGCCCAGCACGGGGAAGACCAGCGGCAGCGTTTCGGCGCGCACCAGAAAGCTGCCGCCCGGCCCTTCCTTGAAGACGGTGGCGTTGAGCTCGGTGATGCCGTTCTGCTCCAGGTATTGCAGCGTCCAGAAACGCTCCATGCCGGCCTGGTAGCCGTTGTAGGCGCTGTAGGCTGCGTCAAAGCTGCTGATGATGGAGAACAGCTCGGCATCCTTGGGTTTGAAGGGGGCCGCCAGGGCTGCCGTCCTGCCGTTGCGCACGCAGGCAATGATCTGCCACTGGTTCACCAGGTCCACATAGCGGCGCAGCGGCGAGGTGGCCCACGAATAGGCCTTGACGCCAATGCCGGCGTGCGGCAGCGCCTTGGTGCCCATGCGCACCTTCACGCCCGGCGCCATGCTGGCCTGGCTGCGGTAGATGCCGGGCACGCCGTGTTCGGCCAGCATCAGGCCCCAGGTGCTGTTGGCCACGATGGCGGCCTCGGCCACGATCAGGTCCAGCGGTGCGCCGCGCTGGCGCGTGCTGATTTGCACCTGCTCTGAGCCATTGGGCTCGCCACGGTCGTTGCCGATCAGCTTGAAGTTGTAGTCGGGTCGGTTGAAGTTTTCGGGCTTGCCGCGCACCACTTCGCGCTGGGCCTTGAGGGTTTGGGCCAGTCGGTGCAAAAACGACAGCTGCTCGCGCACATCCAGCAATCGCTGCGGGGTGTTTTCTATCTCAATGGCCGGGTCGGTCAGCCAGGCCTCGGTGACGATGTGGTCGAGCTGGTCGTGGCGCAGGTTGGCCACCACGGGCACGCGTTCGAGCTTGGTTTCGGTACCCGTGATCGCGAGCGTGGCTTCGTCCACCGTGACATACAGCGATACAGCCGGGTTGGCGCGGCCTTCGTCCAGCGTGTAGATCTGCACCACCTCGTCGGGCAGCATGGTGATCTTGTAGCCGGGCATGTAGACGGTGGACAGGCGGGTGCGGCCCAGCTGGTCGAGCGGCGTGCCCGGCACGATGGCCAGGCCCGGCGCGGCAATGTGGATACCCACCACCACGGTGCCCGTGCCCAGGCCCTGCACCGACAGCGCATCGTCGATCTCGGTGGTCTGCGAGTCGTCGATGGAATAGGCCTGCACGGGCGCCAGCGGCAGGTCGGCCGGCGGCTGCGGTGCGGTGAGCTGCGGGAAACCCGTGCCCTTGGGGAAGTTGTCGAACAGGAAGCGCTTCCAGTGGAACTGGTAGGCCGAATCGATGGCGCCGGCCTTTTGCAGCAGGTCGAGCGGCGCCAGGTGCGTGGCGCGGCTGGCCTCGACCACGGCCTTGTATTCGGGCGCGTTCTTGTCGGGGCGGAACAGGATCTTGTAGAGCTGCTCGCGGACGGGCTGCGGGCATTCGCCGCGTCCCAGCGCCTCGGCCCAGCCGCTGATCTGCTGCACGATCAGCTTTTTCTTCTCGATGGCGGCCAGGGCCTGCTGCAGGATCTCGGCCGGGGCTTTCTTGAAGCGGCCCTTGCCGGCGCGGCGGAAGTAGTGCGGCGCCTCGTGCAGGGCAAACAGCGCGCCGGCCTGCTGGGCCAGCGTGGCGTTGTCCGAAAAATAGTCGCGCGCCAGGTCGGCAAAACCGAAATCCTCCTCGGGTGCGAACTCCCAGGCCAGCGGCAGCTCGATGGTCTGGGCCATGGCCTGCGCCTGGGCCATCAGCTCGGACGGTGCGGGCTTCTCGAATTTCAACAGGAGGTTCGCGGCCTTGACCTTGACCCGCTTGCCCGAATCGAGCTCGACTTGGGCCGAGCTTTCGGCTTCGGACAGGATGCGACCGGCCATGAATTTGCCGGCTTCTTCAAACAATGCGTGCATGGGCGGCATTCTCCCATGGGCGCCGGGGGGTGTTTTTCAGATCTCCAGCACCAGCCCGGGCGCAAACGCCTTGTTCTCCACCACCCCCTGGGGGGCATAGCCGCGCGGGTTGGCCACGACGCGCGTGGCGCCCACCTGGTAGTCGAAGCTGTCGTGCACATGGCCGTGCAGCCACAGCCGGGGCTGCCAGCGCAGGATGCGCGCCTCCAGATCGGAGACAAAACAGGCGTTGAGGGGTGAGCCGGCAAACTGCGGGGCGATGCTGCCGCGCGCGGGCGCAAAGTGCGTGACGACCACGGTGGGCCCGTCGAACGGCTCGGCAAAACGCGCCTCCAGCCAGGCCACCGACCGGTCGAACAGCATTTGCGAGACGGCGGGCGTGAAGGGTGCGGCAAAGTCGGGTGCCACGCGGATGCGGCTGAAGTCCCGCACCAGCTCCATGGCCTTGGCCAGCGCTTCGTCGCGCTGCTGCGGCGCGTCGAAGAGCCGGTAGTCCGACCACAGCGTGCAGCCCAGGAACCGCACACCGCCATGGCGCCACGCATCGCATTCGAGCACGCGCACGCTGCTGCCTTCGGCATGCGTGCGCAGTTGCGCCATGGTGGTCACCAGATCGGAGCCATAGAACTCGTGGTTGCCCGCGACGAACACGGTGGGCCGGTCCAGTTGCCGCGCCCAGGCCATGGCCGCGGCGGGCCGCTGCAGGTCGCCGGCCAGTACCACCACGTCGGCGGGCGGCACATCCAGGGCCAGCGGGTGCACCGACAGGTGCAGATCGGACAGCAGGGCAATTTTCATGGCGTGCGGTGCATCAGGAGGAGCGGTGGCCATTGTGGCCGCTGACGCCCCTGGCAGGAGGGGCGTGGGGCGGCACCCCTGCCGGCAACAGGTGCTTGTCACTTTTTTGCGCTGGCGGGCGTCCAATGACCAGGAACGAGCAAAAACCGACAAACCCAAGAGGCATGCCATGCACCTACCCCCATCGGAGCCCGTAGCGCGGGCGGCCTGCGATCCTTGCTCTGACGATGAACTGATCGAAGGGGCCTTGCAGGGCGAGCAATCCGCCTTCGAGGCCATCATGCGCCGGCACAACCGCCTGTTGTTCCGCGCCGCGCGCGGGGTAGTGTCCGACGATGCCGAGGCGCAGGACGTGGTGCAGGAGACCTATCTGCGCGCCTTCACCCGGCTGCAGGATTTTCGGGGCGGCGCGGCGCTGGGCACCTGGCTGGCGCGCATCGCCATCCATATTGCGCTGGATGCACTGCGCAAGCGCGGCCGCTCGGTGCCGTCCATGCCAATGGACAGCGCGCAGGACGGTGACGACGAACCTTCACCGGAGCACATGATGTCTTTGAGCGCCCCACCGAGCCAATCGCCCGAGGCGGCCCTGGCACGCGGCGAGCTGCGCGGTTTGCTGCAGTCGGCCGTCGAAGGCCTGCCGCCGCTCTACCGCAGCGTCTTCATTCTGCGCGCGGTGCAGGAGATGAGCGTGGATGAGGCGGCGTTTTGCCTGCAGGTGAGCAGTGACGTTGTCAAGACCCGCTACCTGCGGGCCCGCTCGATGCTGCGCGACGCGCTGGGCGCGCAGATCGAGGCGCATGCCGAGAGTGCCTTTCCCTTTGCGGGCGCACGCTGCGACCAGGTGGTGCGCAACGTCGTTTCCGAGCTGCAGCAGCGCGGGCTGATTGCGCGGCGCTGACAGATCGTTCCTTGTTTTCACCACCCCAGGAGAACACCATGAAGAATATTTTTATTGACGTGCCCTCGCAGGCCCTGTTCCTTGCGCGCCGCCGGGCCATGTCCCTGTCGGGCGCCGCTGTGCTGTCGGCCGGTGCCGTGGCCTTGCTGGGCGGGCGTGACGCGCTCGCGGCGGGCGCCAAGATGAGTGCCAAGGACCTTGAGGCCGATGTGCGCATCCTCAACACCGCTCTGGGCGCCGAGCTGGAGGCCGTGGCGGCCTACCAGGTGGGCGCCGAAAGCGGCCTGCTGAGCAAGGGCGTGCTGCCGGTGGCGGTGCAGTTCCAGGGGCACCACAAGGAACATGCGCAGGCCATTGCGGCCACGGTGCAAAAGCTCGGCGGCAAACCGGTGGCGGCCAAGGACAAATACGCGTTCCCGGTGGAAAAACTCAAGGCCGAGGCCGATGTGCTGCGCTTTGCCGCGGGCCTGGAGCGGGGCGCCATCTCCGCCTACCTGGGCGCCGTGCCCCTGTTTGCCGACCGCGCGCTGGCGCAGGTGGCCGCCAGCATCCTGGGCGATGAGGCCATGCACTGGGCGGTGCTGCGCCAGGTGCTGGGCGACAACCCCGTGCCGTCGGCCTTCATGTCATGACACCGCGCCATGCTCCAGCCGCCCTGTGGCTGGCGGCCGGCCTGTTCGCGGCGGGCGCCAGCGCGGCACCCGACCCGGCCGCCCTGCAGCGCGGCGAGCAGGTCTACGCGCGCTGCGCCGCCTGCCACGCCATCGAGGGCAACCGCACGGGGCCGCAGCATTGTGGGCTGTGGGGGCGCCGCGCAGGCACGGCGCAGGGCTACAGCACCTATTCCAAGGCTCTGCGCGACAGCGCCATCGTCTGGGACGAGCGCTCGCTCAATGTCTTTCTGAAAGACCCGATGAAGACTGTGCCCGGCACGGCCATGGGCTACGCCGGTGTGAAGGACGACGGCGAACGCGCTGATCTCATCGCCTGGCTCAAGGAGGCCACGCGCCCGGGCAAGGCGTGCCAGCTCTTGCCCTAGGCGGTTTTCCCATCGCAAGCATGTTTTGAAATGCGCAGCGCTGCCTGGCAGCGCCACAGGGGCAGGCTTTGCCAAAACATTGGTTGACAGGAGAAATGCACATGAAACACGCACCCATTTCCCTGCGCGCCGCCCAGGCGCTGCGTGCTGCGAACACCTTGCGCCTGCTGCGCCTTGCCGGCCCGCTGGGCCTGGTTGCGGCCGTGGCGGTCGCCTGCGGTGGCGGGTCATCGACGGACAGTGCCGATGCGACCCAGGCTGCGCTGGTCGCGCAGGGCCGGCAGATCTTTCGCTTTGACACCTTCGGCGACGAGGCGCAGTGGACCGATGTGCTGAAGATGCACGACGTCATCAACGCCGCGGTCGACCCGGTCACGGCGCTGTCCGTGGGGCTGAAGGTCGACGCCGAGGCCTTGCCCGCCGCCGTGGTGGCCGGCATCCAGAACGGCAGCGTGGACCTCCAAAGCCCGGCCACCACGGTGGCGCTGCTCAAGCTCAACGCTGTTGTCGGCGTCAAGGGTGTGGTGGAAACGGTCAACGGCGTGGACCGGCTGGCCCGGGTGGGCATCACCTGCGCGCTGTGCCATTCGACCGTCGACAACTCGTTCTCGAAGGGCATTGGCAAGCGCCTGGATGGCTGGCCCAACCGCGATCTCAATCCGGGGGCGATCATGGCCTTGTCACCCGCACTGGACCTAGCGACGAAGGCCGCTCTCAACAGCTGGGGGCCGGGCAAGTTCGATCCGCGCTACAACGTGGACGGCCTGAGCAAGCCGGTCGTCATTCCTCCGGCCTACGGTCTGGCGGGCATCCACCGCATCACCGTCACAGGAGACGGCGAGGACATCGCCTACTGGAACCGCTATGTGGCGGTGGCCGAGATGGGCGGGCAAGGGACGGTGACCGAGCCGCGCCTGAACCTCCGCATCACACATGGCACCGACGATCTGGTTTCGGCCAAGCTGCCCGCCCTGCAGGCGTACCAGCTGTCGCTGGGTGCGCCACCGGCCCCGGCGGGCAGCTTCGATCCGGTGGCCGCCGAGCGCGGGCGCATCGTGTTTGAAGGTGGCGGCAAGTGTGTGGCCTGCCACAGCGGCGGCAGTTTCACCGACGCCAATACCCGCTTGCACCCACCGGGTGATTCCATGGCAGAGCCAGAAACCCCGAGCTACGCCTCCCGGTCAGCAACCCGGCTGTACCGCACGTCGCCCTTGAAAGGGGTCTGGCAGCACGCCCCTTACTTCCACGACGGCTCGGCCGCCACCCTGGACGATGTGGCGCAGACCTACAACACCCGGCAGAGCCTGGGCCTCAGCGCCCAGGATGTGGCCGACCTGGCGCAGTACCTGAAATCGCTGTAGCCGCAGGAGGCGGCCTATGGCATGAATGCACCGGAAAGATCCGGCTGATCGGTATCCTGGTCAGTGCAGGCCCGCAGGGCCGGGACATCGATACGGTGGGCGGCTGTGGGCGCCAGCCTGTGGGCCCAGGGCCGGCAGGCTGGTGTTGCCGATCTGCGGGGGGAGGGGCAGCGCGGCCGGTGCAGGTGCTGCCGGCCCGCCCCTATGATCCAGGGCTTTTGCATGAAGACTTGGGTTCATTGAAATGCGTCTGGATGCCATTGCCGCACCGCTGACCCTGCTGGCAGTGGCTGTGCCGTTTCTGTTCTCGTACCCGCAGCCCCCATCCTCCAATTTCTGGCCCCTGGCAGCGGCGTGGGTTTGCGCGGCCGTGCTGGCCCTGCTGGTGGTGTGCCGGACCGGGTGGTTGCGCCGCGCGCCGGATGCAGCCCTGGCGCCGCATGGCCGTGCTTTCCTGGCAGCGCAGCTGGCGGTGGGCCTGCTGCTGGCGGCCTTGCTGGCCGGGGTGGCCGGCTTGCTGCAGTACTTTCTGGGCGACCCCGGGCTGTCGCCCTGGGTGCAGCCCTCCACGCCAGGGCAGGCCATCGGCAACCTGCGCCAGCGCAACCAGCAGGCATCGCTGATGAGCCTGGGGGTATGGGCGCTGCTGTGGGTGGTGGCGCAGGTGCAGGCGCGGCTGGTGGCTGGCCGCGCAGCGCCGTCCACGCCTGTGCAGCAAGCCTTGCTGGGGGGCGGGCGCATGTGGCCGTCGTGGCTGGTGGGCCTGCTGGTGGTTGCGGCGCTGGCGTTGCTGGCGGCGGGCAGCGCGGCCACTGCATCGCGCACCGGGGCGATGCAGTGGCTGCTGATGGTGGCGCTGCTGGTGCTGTGGCGCGGCACTGGCGGGCACCTGGCGGTGGGCCTGGCCCTGGTCGGGATGCTGCTGTATGCCCTGGCCGGCTGGATGCTGCCGGTTCTGTTGCAGGACTGGACGGGGTTTGCCACCGAGGGGGTGTTCACCCGCCTGGGGGGCGACACGCAGGCCTGTGGCAGCCGGCGGGCGCTGTGGTCCAACGTGCTCTACCTGATTGCCCAGAAGCCCTGGACGGGCTGGGGCTGGGGCGAGCTGGACTATGCGCACTACATGACGCTGTTTCCGGGGGAGCGCTTTTGCACGCTGCTCGACAATGCCCACAACCTGCCTTTGCATCTGGCGGTGGAGCTGGGCCTGCCGGTGGCTGCCATCGCATGCGGCGCCGTGCTGGTTGGGGTGGTGCGCGCGCGGCCTTGGGCGGAGACGGATGCGGTGCGCCAGCTGGCCTGGGGGGCGCTGGCCATCATTGGCTTGCACAGCATGGTGGAGTTCCCCCTGTGGTATGGGCCTTTTCAGCTGGTCACGGTGCTGGCGCTGGCGCTGCTGTGGCGGCGGGCGCTGCTGGGCTGGGTGCGTTCTCCGGCGCTGGTGGCCAGCGCTGCGGTGGCCCTGGTGGCCGTGTGCGGGGTGGGCGCGGCCGTGGCGTGGGATTACTACCGTGTCAGCCAGCTTTACCGCCCCATGGATTCCCGGCCGCCGGCCTACCAGGGCAACACCCTGGCCAAGGTGTCCAACACCGTGCTGTTCACCGACCAGGTGGATTTTGCGTTGCTGACCACCACCGCGCTGACCCATGAGAACGCCCGGCAAGTGCATGCGCTGGCCACGAAGCTGCTGCATTTTTCTCCCGAGCCCCGCGTCATCGAGAAGCTGATCGAAAGTGCGCTGCTGCTGGGCAGGGACGACGAGGTGGCATTCCAGCTGCGGCGTTACCGTGCAGCCTATCCCGAGGAGCATGCGCACTGGGCGAGCGTCCAGCGCCCCGCACCGCCCGCTGCGCCGTGAGCCTTCGGCTTACGCCAGTTGCAGAAACTGCGCCACGGCCGGCAGGTGGTCTTTGAAGTTGCTGAGCGCATGGTCGCCGCCTTCGAGCAGCGTCAACCGGGCGTCGGGGTAGCGCGCCACCATTTCCCGCCAGTCCAGCACCTCGTCGCCCTTGGCGATGATGGCCAGCTCGGGGCCCACGGGCAGGGAGCGGTCTGCGGCCAGGGCCTGCAGCTCGGCGATGTATTCCGGCAGGAAGAAGAAGCGTTCTGTCGGGTCATGCCATGCCGTTTGCTCGCCAATATGGCGTACCAGGTCCCGTGCCGGGTCCACGGCAGGGTTCAGCAGGACACTGGGGCAACCAGTGTGCCGCGCCACCCAGCTGGCATAGAAGCCTCCCAGCGAAGAGCCCACCACGGCCATCGAGGCGCGCGGCCAGGCAGCGATGCCTTGCGCCACCAGGGTCATGGCAGCGCGGGGCGAGGGCGGCAGCTGGGGACACCACCAGTGCACCGCAGGATGGTGCTGCGCCACATAGGCCGCCATCAGCCTGGCCTTGGCCGACTGGGGGGAGGAGCGAAAACCGTGCAGGTACAGCAGGTGTGTGGTGGTCATGGGGCTCTCGGTGCGGGGACTGGCGGGGCCATTGCTGCCTTGGGCGGGTGCGGCGCCAGCATACGACCCGTGTCCCAGGGGGCTACGTCGTGCGGCCCGCGGTTTTGCCAGCGCACACCACGCTCGATTTTGCCCCGCTTTCCACCGCCAACCGCCGGGTTCCGGGGGGGGGGCTCCCTGTGCTGGGCCGTTTCGAGCTGCTGCGGGTGCTGGGGCGCGGTGTGCAGGCCGGCCTATCTGGCGCCCAAGGCGGCCGCAGGTGGCGCGCTACGTCAGCGCAGAGGGGCCGTGATGGCCTTGCGGCAGACGGGCTGACGCGGCCTGCGTTGACTGGGTAGCCCTGGCGGGGGCCGATAATTGCGCCATGGCCGCCGTTTTTGACAAACCCTCTCTCACCCAGCGTTTCGTGCCCCTGTTTCAGGGGTTTGACTGGCCGCTCGTCCTGGTGGTGGCGATGCTGGCCAGCGCCGGGCTGCTGGCCATGTATTCGTCGGGCTACGACCATGGTTCGCGCTTCATGGACCATGGGCGCAACATGCTGATTGCGGCCGCCATCCTGTTCATGGTGGCCCAGGTGCCGCCACAAAAGCTCATGGCCATGGCCGTGCCCCTTTACGCCGTGGGGGTGGTGCTGCTGGTGGCAGTGGCGCTGTTCGGTATTACCAAGAAAGGCGCCCAGCGCTGGATCAATCTGGGCATCGTCATCCAGCCCAGCGAAATCCTCAAGATCGCCATGCCGCTGATGCTGGCCTGGTGGTTTCAGAAGCGCGAGGGCCAGTTGCGGCCACTCGATTTTGCCGCGGCCGGGCTGCTGCTGGTCGTTCCGGTGGGCCTGATCATGAAGCAGCCCGACCTGGGCACTTCGCTGCTGGTGCTGGCGGCGGGGCTGTCGGTGATCTTTTTTGCCGGCCTGTCGTGGAAGCTGGTGCTGCCCCCGGTGCTGCTGGGCGCCGTGGGCATCGTGCTGCTGGTCTCCCTGGAGCCCCAGCTGTGCGCCGAAGGGGTGCGCTGGTCGGTCCTGCATGACTACCAGCAGCAGCGCATCTGCACTTTGCTCGATCCCTCACGGGATCCGCTGGGCAAGGGATTCCACATCATCCAGGGCATGATTGCGATTGGCTCGGGCGGCATCTTTGGCAAGGGCTTCATGGCGGGCACGCAGACCCACCTCGAGTTCATTCCCGAGCGCACGACCGACTTCATCTTTGCCGCCTTTTCCGAAGAGTTCGGCCTGGCCGGCAACCTGTTCCTGATCGTGTGCTTCTTGCTGCTGGTGTGGCGCGGGCTGGCCATCGCGGTGGGCGCAACGACCCTGTTCGGGCGGCTCATGGCAGGGGCAGTGTCGATGATCTTTTTCACCTATGCCTTTGTGAACATGGGCATGGTCAGTGGCATCCTGCCCGTGGTGGGCGTGCCGCTGCCGTTCATCAGCTACGGCGGCACGGCCATGGTCACGCTGGGGCTGGCGCTGGGCATCCTGATGTCGGTCGCCCGGGCCCAGCGCATCGATCCCAAGGACGCCCGGCCCGCGCTGTGAGGGGCCGGCGCCCCATTGCGCTGCAGGGGGCTTGCGGGTACAACCCGGTTGCCAACCGTGCTTTGGCATTAATCCGGAGGTGCTTCCCATGGCGTCAAGGTTTGAGCTGAAAAAATCCAAGAACGACAAGTTCGTCTTCAATCTGCTGGCGGACAACGGCAAGGTCATTTTGACCAGCGAACTCTACGAGTCCAAGGCCAGTGCGCTCAACGGCATCGAATCCGTCAAGAAGAATGCTCCCGACGATGGCCGCTTCGGGCGGCTGAGCGCCAAGGATGGATCGCCCTATTTCACGCTCAAGGCGGGCAATGGCCAGGTCATCGGCCAGAGCCAGATGTTTTCCGGCGAAAAGGCCCGCGATGACGGCATTGAATCGGTCAAGAGCAACGCCCCCGGGGCGGTGACAGACGACCAGACGATGTAATTCCCCGGCAGCGGTGGGCGCGTACCGCGTGGGTTGCGCCCCTGCCCCGCGAAGGGCATGGCGGCGCGCCTAAAATGCCCGCATGTCCTCACGCTCCCCCTCTGTCGCGCCACAGCGCGAGTCCACCCGGCAGCGCATTGATGTTGCCCGACAGTTGCTCCTGACGCCTTTTGGCCTCGATGAAAACCATCTGGCGCGTGCGCTGGCGGAAATTCGCACCCACCAGGTGGACGATGCCGACCTGTATTTTCAGTACACCCGCAGCGAAGGCTGGAGCCTGGAAGAGGGCATCGTCAAGACGGGTTCGTTTTCCATCGACCAGGGCGTGGGGGTGCGCGCCGTCAGCGGCGAGAAGACGGCGTTTGCCTATTCCGACGACATCTCCGATGCCTCGCTGCTCGATGCAGCCCGCACTGTGCGGTCTATTTCGGCGGCAGCACAGAAAGGGCGTGTACGAGTAGCTTCCAAAAAGATAGCTGTCGGGCGCAGCCTGTATCCCGGCGTGGATCCCATCTCGACACTGGACAGCACGGCCAAGGTGGCCCTGCTCGGGCAGGTGGAGCAGCGTGCCCGCGCCAAGGACCCGCGCGTGGCCCAGGTCATGGCCGGCCTGGCCAGCGAATACGACGTGGTGCTGGTGGCCCGCGCGGACGGCACGCTGGCCGCCGATGTGCGGCCGCTGGTGCGGCTGTCGGTCACCGTGATCGCCGAGCAGAACGGTCGCCGTGAAATGGGCTCGGCCGGTGGTGGTGGGCGCTTCGGCCTGGCGTACTTCGACGATGCGCAGATCGCCAGATATGTGGACGAGGCGGTGAACGCCGCCCTGGTCAATCTGGAATCGCGCCCCGCGCCTGCGGGCGAGATGACGGTGGTCCTGGGCCCCGGCTGGCCTGGCATCCTGCTGCACGAGGCCATCGGCCATGGGCTGGAGGGTGACTTCAACCGCAAGGGATCCAGCGCCTTCAGTGGCCGCATCGGCCAGCGCGTGGCGGCCAAGGGGGTCACCGTCCTCGATGACGGCACCATCGCCGACCGGCGCGGTTCGCTCAATGTGGACGACGAGGGCAACACCAGCCAGCGCAATGTGCTGATCGAGGATGGCATCCTCAAGGGCTACATCCAGGATTCGCTCAACGCCCGCCTCATGGGCGTGGCGCCCACGGGCAATGGCCGGCGCGAGAGCTATGCGCACATCCCCATGCCGCGCATGACCAACACCTACATGCTGGGCGGCGACAAGGATCCGCAAGAGATCGTCGCCAGCATCCAGAAGGGCCTGTACGCCACCAACTTCGGCGGCGGGCAGGTGGACATCACCTCGGGCAAGTTCGTGTTCAGCGCCAGCGAGGCCTACTGGGTGGAAAACGGCAAGATCCTCTACCCGGTCAAGGGCGCGACCATCGTGGGCAGCGGCCCCGAATGCCTCAAGCATGTCAGCATGATCGGCAACGACATGGCGCTCGACAGCGGCGTGGGCACCTGTGGCAAGGAAGGCCAGAGCGTGCCGGTGGGCGTGGGCCAGCCCACCCTGCGCATCGACGGGCTGACGGTGGGCGGAACCGCCTGACGCTGCACCGACAACGCCCCGGCTGCTGCTTGCGCGCATGGTGGCGCTGAGTGGGCCGCGCAGGGGGCGACAGCCCGCAAGCGGCGGCGCACAATGGCGTGCATGCCTGCGCCACTTTCCAGTTTGCAGCACACACTCCAGTCGTTCGGCGACATCAGCCGTTTCCTGCGCGAAGGCGGGGCAGACGAGGATTCCCTCCTGCTGCGGGACAAGCTGGGGGCGCTGTCGATGCAGATCGACGAAGCCACCCGCCTGCGCCGCACCGGAGCCGACGCCACGGCCATCACCCGTCGCGTGGGAGATCTGGCCCAGTGCGCCCGGGAGCACCAGCTTTTTCTCACAGGGCTGGGTTCCGCCTGGCACGCGTTGTACGAGTTCGGCGTCTACCAGCGGGCGCTGCGGGAGCTGCGTGATGCCATCGCCGCATGGCAGCAGGCGCTGGAGCGCCACAGCAGCCAGGAAGGTGCCAGCTTTCGGCAATTTGAACTGCTGGCCTGGCGTACGCTGGGCGACGCATTGCTGCTCATTGACATGTACGAGCACGGCAGTGGCCCGCAAAGCGATTTGCCCGGCGTGTTGCCACAGCGCCCGTCGCGCTGGCAGCGCCTGCGGGCGTGGCTGCGGCGCCTGCGGCCATAGGGCTTCAGCCGCGCACCCTGGCGGATCGCGCGATAGTTGCCGCCACGCCACAATGCACCGGGCTTGCTGCGGTGCGGCAAACACTGTGCTACATTGATCTCCATGCAAGTCCGCAGCGCTTTTTATTTTTGGTTTTGGATCTCAGTCCCCGGCGGATGAGAGGACAGCGCGCAAGCCCACACAACCTCCCCATACCAACCGCCGACGCTGAAGAGCCCGGCGGTTTTTGTTTTTCTGACCTTCTGACATTTCACTCCACGAGGAAGCAACCATGACGGCACACACCACCCCCGCCAGCGATGCCTGGTACCGCAGCGTCGAGAAAACCAGCCAGACCGACGACGAACGTATCAAGGACATCACCGTGTTGCCACCTCCCGAACACCTGATCCGCTTTTTCCCCATCAGCGGAACGCCGGTGGAAACGCTGATCACCCAGACCCGCAAGAACATCCACCGCATCATGGCCGGCAAGGACGACCGCCTGCTGGTGGTGATCGGCCCCTGTTCCATCCATGACCCGGCTGCCGCGCTGGAATACGCCCGCCGCCTTGCTGCGGTGCGGGCCCAGTACGCCGACACGCTGGAGATCGTGATGCGTGTGTATTTCGAGAAACCCCGCACCACGGTGGGCTGGAAGGGCCTGATCAACGACCCCTACCTCGATGAAAGCTACCGCATCGACGAAGGGCTGCGCATCGCGCGCCAGCTGCTGATCGAGATCAATCGCCTGGGCATCCCGGCGGGCAGCGAATTTCTGGACGTGATCTCGCCCCAGTACATCGGCGACCTCATCAGCTGGGGTGCCATCGGGGCCCGCACCACCGAGAGCCAGGTGCACCGCGAGCTGGCCTCTGGGCTGTCGGCGCCCATCGGTTTCAAGAACGGAACGGACGGCAACATCCGCATCGCCACCGATGCCATCCAGTCCGCCAGCCGGGGCCACCATTTCCTGTCGGTGCACAAGAACGGCCAGGTCGCCATCGTCAACACCAAGGGCAACAAGGACTGCCACGTCATCCTGCGCGGCGGCAAGGCGCCCAACTACGATGCCGCCAGCGTCGCCGCTGCCTGCAAGGACCTGGAAGCCGCCCACTTGCCGGCCACCCTGATGGTCGATTGCAGCCACGCCAACAGCAGCAAACAGCATGAAAAGCAGCTGGATGTGGCGCGCGACATTGCTGCCCAGATCGCGGGCGGCTCGCGCAGCGTGTTCGGCCTCATGATCGAGAGCCACCTGCACGCCGGTGCCCAGAAGTTCTCGCCCGGCAAGGACCAGCCCGGCGCGCTGGAGTATGGCAAGAGCATCACCGATGCCTGCCTGGGCTGGGACGACTCGCTGCAGTCGCTGGCCGAGCTCTCGGCCGCCGTGCTGGCCCGCCGCGCCCGCTGATTCCGCAGCGGCGGTGTAAGCTCAAACCTCCGGGGTGCGCGCCAGGCGTGCGGCCCCGGCCCTTGCATCCACCTTGCGCCAGAAAGGCAACCCATCATGCACAGCGAAGTGTCGGTCCAACTGACTGGAAACCAGGAATTCCGTTTTGATCTGCAGGGCCAGGAGCCGCTGGCAAACGAAGCCGCGCGCCGCTGGCTCGACGATCAGTTCACAGCCCTTGATTGCGAACCCCTGCGCGCCAGCGGCAAGGTATTGCTGGCCGACAAGGTGCTGACCGTGGCGCGGGCTGCGGGCGCCTCGCTGTTCAACGATCCCGTCTGGTCGCGCGACTTTGCCCGTGCTGCCAGTGCCGCGCTGGCCAAGCCCGTGGTGCGGGTGGACGTGCCGGGCATGGCGGTGTCTTACTGAGTATCCGGTGAAAATGGCTGCTGGCGCTTAAGGTTAAAGCGCTAATGCTATTATTTTGATAGTGAGCTCAGCAACCGTTCGTGCACCCCGCCAAAGCCGCCGTTGCTCATGCAGACGATGTGATCCCCTGGCTGCGCCGCCTGCAGGACCTGGCTGACCAGGGTGTCGATGTCTGCCGCGGTTTGCGCGCGCTGGCCGGGGCCCACACCCAGTGGTGCCAGGGCCTGTGCCGCATCCCAGTCCAGCCCGGCCGTGTGGCAAAAGACCAGGTTGGCCGGCTCCAGCGCCCAGGGCAGCTGGCTTTTCATGGCGCCCAGTTTCATGGTGTTGCTGCGCGGCTCGAACACGGCCAGGATGCGGGCATCGGGCCCCAGGCTGCGGCGCAGGCCATCGAGCGTGGTGCGCAATGCCGTGGGGTGGTGCGCAAAATCGTCGTACACGGCGATGTTGCCCACGGTGCCGCGCAGTTCCATGCGGCGTTTGACATTCTGAAAATCGGCCAGCGCCTGTGCGGCCTGCTGCACCGGCACGCCCACATGGTGGGCCGCTGCGATGGCCGCCAGCGCATTGAGCTGGTTGTGCACGCCCGTCAGGCCCCATTGCACCCGCGCCACGGCCGAGCCCCGGTGCAGCACATCAAAGGCTTGCGGATCGCCCTGCGCAGAAAAATCGCTCACGGCGGCGCCGAAGCTGCTCACCGTGCTCCAGCAGCCGGCGTGCAGCACGCGGGTCAGGCTTTCTTCCAGCCCGTTGACGACCACGCGGCCCGAGGGCGGCACAGTGCGCACCAGGTGGTGGAACTGGCGCTCGATGGCGGCCAGGTCGTCAAAAATGTCGGCGTGGTCGAACTCCAGGTTGTTCAGCACCGCCGTACGGGGGCGGTAGTGCACGAACTTGCTGCGCTTGTCGAAAAAGGCCGTGTCGTATTCGTCGGCCTCGATGACGAACAGCGGGCTGTGGCCCAGCGGTCCCTCGCCTGCGTGGGGACGCTGCGTGGCGCCCAGTCGGGCGGACACCCCGAAATTGAGGGGCACGCCGCCAATCAGAAATCCCGGCTGTTGCCCTGCACTCTCCAGGATCCAGGCCAGCATCGACGTGGTGGTGGTCTTGCCGTGGGTCCCGGCCACCGCCAGCACATGCCGGCCCTGCAGGACCTGCTCGGCCAGCCACTGCGGGCCGCTGGTGTAGGGCAGGCCGGCGTCCAGGATGGCTTCCATGAGGGGGAATTTCGGGCTGCCGTCGGCCAGCCGGGCGCGGCTGACTACATTGCCCACCACGAACACATCGGGTCGCAGCGCCAGCTGGTCCGCGCCAAATCCTTCGATCAGCTCGATGCCCAGGGCCCGCAACTGGTCGCTCATGGGCGGGTAAACGCCGGCATCGCATCCGGTGACCTTGTGGCCGGCTTCGCGCGCCAGCGCCGCCAGGCCGCCCATGAATGTTCCGCAGATTCCCAGTATGTGTATGTGCATGGGCGCAGATTCTAAGGTTCAACCAAAAAATGACCGGTAGCTCTTTCATGGTATGCGCGAGAAGCTATGAAAAACATAGTGTCTGCCGGGGTGTCCGGGGGCAATGACCGTCACTGCGGCGGGCCATGGGGCGCGCAGTGGCGGTCCGCCATGGGTTGGCGCCACAATAGCGCTTCCAACGCCATCCAACGCCGCCATGCCTACACCTTTGAGCGCCGAAATCGCCAGCACCACTGCCCGGCTGGTCGTGGAAGAAGGGCTGGAATGGGGGCCTGCCAAGCGCCGCGCCGTGCGCGAACTCGGCCTGCCGGCACGCACCGCCCTGCCCGACAATGACCAGGTGGAAGATGCCGTGCGCGAGTACATCGCCCTGTTCTGCGCCGATACCCAGCCCCATGAATTGCACGCCCTCCGCCAGCTGGCCCTGGTCTGGATGGAGCGCATGGCCGCCTTCCGGCCCCACCTGGGCGGGGCGGTATGGCATGGTACGGCCACCCGGCTGTCGGATATTTATTTGCAGTTGTTCTGTGATGACTCCAAATCCGCCGAGATCGCGTTGATAGATCACCAGGTGGACTATGAGCCACGCACCGTCACAGGCTTCCATGGCGAATCTGTCGAGGCCCTGAGCGTGGGCAGCATGTGCCCCGAATTGGGTGAAATGATCGGCGTGCATCTGTTGATCTACGATCTCGACGATTTGCGCGGGGCTTTGCGCCCTGATGCCAAGGGGCGATCGCCGCGGGGCGACATCACTGCCTTGCGGCGTCTTCTCCAAGAAAATGCTCCATGACTGCACCCATTACCGAGTTTTCTCCTGCTGTTGCGCCAGCCCATGGCAGCGTGCCCATGAGCCGGCGCCGAGCGCTGTATGCCGGCGTGGCTGCAGCCGCTGCCGCTGGTGGTGCGGGCCTGGCATGGTGGCGCCTGCAGCCCCACGCCATGCAGGCGGGCGCCGAACAGGCGTTGTGGACACAGGCATTCGATACGCCCGAGGGCGCGCGCCTGGCCATGCAGGCGTTTGCTGGCAAGCCCCTGCTGCTCAACTTCTGGGCAACCTGGTGTCCTCCTTGTGTGGACGAATTGCCCATGCTCAACACCTTTCACCGCAACAACAAGGAAAAAGGCTGGCAAGTGGTGGGATTGGCGATTGATCAGCCGTCTTCGGTGCGGAAATTCCTGACCCGTCTGCCGCTTGACTTTCCGGTGGGGTTGGCGGGGCTGGGGGGCTCGGAGCTTGGGCGCTCCCTGGGCAACCTGACAGGTGGGCTGCCTTTTACGGTGGTTTTCAGCGCGGAAGGGAGGGTGTTGCATCGTAAAATGGGGCAAGTCACCCCGCAGGATCTGCAAACATGGGTGGCCATGCGCTGAACATGGTGCGGCGCGGGGCGTGGCCGGATTGACGGTGGTCCAGCGGCAATACCCTGCTGTCAGCGGTGAAAAATGTGCGCTGAAGACTGAAATAGGCTGAAATTGGAGTAAATTCGCGCCTTATTCAGTTTTATGGCCGTTGGAGCTCCCATGGATTTGCGAAAACTCAAAACCCTGATCGACCTGGTATCCGAGTCGAATGTGTCTGAACTCGAGATTACCGAAGCCGAGGGCAAGGTCCGCATCGTCAAGAGTGGCGGCGCCGTGGTGCAGCAATATGTTCCAGCCCCCATGCCCGCGCCGGCTGCTGCTGCAGCAGCCGCTCCGGTGGCTGTGGCGGAGTTGCCCGCCCCGGTGGCTGCAGCGCCGACTGGCCATGTGGTGAAGTCTCCCATGGTTGGCACGTTCTACCGTTCGTCGAGCCCGGGCGCCAAGGCCTTCGTCGAGGTGGGCAGCCAGGTCAAGGAAGGCGAGACGGTCTGCATCATCGAGGCGATGAAGATCCTCAATGAGATCGAGGCCGACAAGTCCGGCACCGTGACCAAGATACTGGGCGAGAACGGCCAGGCCGTCGAATACGGGCAGCCCCTGTTCGTGATCGAGTAAGGCGTTCATGTTCAAGAAGATCCTTGTTGCGAATCGCGGCGTTCTTGCCGCAGGCAAGGCGAAGCAAATTGCACTGGCACGCGCCAGCGTGCAGGCGATGAGCCGCGAGACAACCCATGTTTAAAAAGATTCTGGTCGCCAATCGCGGCGAAATCGCCCTTCGGATCCAGCGTGCCTGCCAGGAGCTGGGTGTGAAGGCCGTGATGGTCTATTCCGAGGCCGATCGTGATGCCAAGTATGTGAAGCTGGCCGAAGAGGCCGTGTGCATTGGCCCGGCGCCTTCGCCGCTGTCCTATCTCAACATGCCCGCCATCATCTCGGCCGCCGAGGTGACGGATGCAGAAGCCATCCACCCCGGCTATGGTTTCCTGTCCGAGAACGCCGACTTTGCCGAGCGCGTGGAAAAGAGTGGTTTCCAGTTCATCGGCCCCACCCCTGAAAACATCCGCATGATGGGCGACAAGGTGTCGGCCAAGCAGGCGATGATTCGCGCGGGTGTGCCGTGTGTGCCGGGGTCGGACGGCGAATTGCCGGACGATCCGGTGCAGATCCGTCGCATTGCCAAGGCGGTGGGTTATCCGGTGATCATCAAGGCTGCTGGCGGTGGCGGCGGCCGCGGCATGCGCGTGGTGCACACCGAGGCGGCGCTGGTCAATGCCGTGCAGATGACCAAGGCCGAGGCGGGTGCTGCGTTTGGCAACCCGGCGGTGTACATGGAGAAGTTCCTGCAGAACCCCCGCCATATCGAGATCCAGATCCTGGCCGACAAGCACCGTAACGCGGTGTACCTGGGCGAGCGTGACTGCTCGATGCAGCGCCGCCACCAGAAGGTGATCGAAGAGGCGCCGGCGCCCGGCATTCCCCGCAAGCTGATCGAGCGGATCGGGGAGCGCTGCGTGGCCGCCTGCAAGAAGATCGGCTACCGCGGTGCGGGTACTTTCGAGTTCCTGTATGAAAACGGCGAGTTCTATTTCATCGAGATGAATACGCGCGTCCAGGTGGAGCATCCGGTGACCGAATGGATCACGGGTGTGGACATCGTGCGCACGCAGATCATGGTGGCAGCCGGTGAGAAGCTTCCCTTCACGCAGCGGCAAATTGAAATCCGTGGCCATGCCATCGAATGCCGGGTGAATGCCGAAGACCCCTACAAGTTCATCCCTTCGCCGGGGCGCATCACCATGTGGCATGCGCCGGGTGGTCCGGGGGTGCGCGTGGACTCGCACGCATATACCAATTATTTTGTGCCCCCGAACTACGATTCGATGATCGGCAAGATCATCGTGCACGGCGATACGCGTGAGCAGGCCCTGGCCCGCATGCGCACGGCGCTGTCGGAAACGGTGATCGAGGGGATCAACACCAATGTGCCGCTGCACCGCGAACTGATGGTGGATGCCAAGTTTGTGGCGGGTGGTACCAACATCCACTACCTGGAAGAGTGGCTGTCCCAGCACAAGCGGTGAAGCCACCTTGTGCATCGTTTCATGCTGGCTCCTGGCAACGGGTGCCAGCATTTCATTTTTTCTGAGAGGCATGTCCCATGTTTGAGCTGAGCCTGATGTGTCCCGAAGACCGCATTGAGGCGGTGAGCGATGCGCTGGACGCGCTGGACGCGCTGAGCGTTTCGGTGGAGGATGCAGATGCGCAGACCGATGCCGAGCAGGCCTTGTTCGGCGAGCCGGGCATGCCGCCGCCCAAGGATGGTTGGCAGCGCAGCCGGGTGGTGTCATTGTTCGCGACCGAAGCGGTTGCCCGCGAGGCGCAGCAGTTGCTGGCGGTGCAGGATTTCTTCGCGGGGTGCCAGGTGCTGGGGTTGGCACGCGTGCCGGATCAGGACTGGGTGCGGCTCACCCAGTCACAGTTTGCACCCGTGGATATCACGGCGGATTTCTGGATTGTTCCGACCTGGCACGAGCTGCCTGCGCAGGCGCTGCGCAGCATCCGGCTGGATCCGGGGCTGGCTTTTGGCACGGGCACCCATCCCACCACGCGCATGTGCCTGCGGTGGATTGCGCGCCACGGTGTCACCAGCGCCGGGGTGGGCAATCCCCTCGGGCGTGTGCTGGACTATGGCTGTGGTTCGGGCATCCTGGCCATCGGTGCGGCGAAGTTCGGTGCAACCGACATCGATGCGGTGGACATTGATCCGGCTGCCGTCGAGTCCACGGTGCAGAATGCCCAAGCCAATGGTGTGCTGGTGCATGCCGGCCTGCCGGACCAGGCACACGGGCTTTATCAGACCGTGCTGGCCAACATTCTGGCCACCCCGTTGAAGGTGCTGGCACCCTTGTTGTGCGCGCATGTGGCTCCGGGCGGACACCTCGTGCTGGCAGGTATCCTGGAGCGCCAGGCGCAGGAGCTGCAGGAGGCTTACGCTCCCTGGATCCGCCTGGAGGTTGCCGACACAGAGGATGGCTGGATTCTCATGACGGCCGCTCGCTGAAGTTGCAACCCCGCCGCAGTTTGTTGAGAAGGGCGCCGACCACCATGGATCGCAGATGAGTCAGATCACACGCTGCCCGTCCTGCGCGACGATGTTCAAGGTGGTTGCCGATCAGTTGCGCATTTCCGATGGCTGGGTGCGATGCGGCCAATGCAAGGAGGTATTTGACGCATCCGCCCATTTGCTGCTGTCCGAGCCACAGGTCTTGTTGCCGGATGTTTGCATGGCGGCAGCGCCACCCCCACCGGCACCTGCCAGGCGTGCGACCGATGATGTGCAGGTCTGGGGAGCGCATGCTGACTGGGGGCAGCCTGCAGCGACGGCGCCCGGCGTGCCGCCCGTCGGTGCACAGGATTTGCCGGAGGGTCCCGTGGCATCGGATGCCATGCTGGATGTGCCCGTGCCTGCGGTTTCTGCATTGCTTGTCGCCGATGCAGAGACTGTCTTCTCCCCTGAGATGCACCCGGCCCTGCAGCCAGGTGGCACATTGGCGTGGCGGTCGGTTGGATCGACAGGCGATACTTTCCTGGGGCCGGCGGTCGCCGACCGGGCCCCGGCCATTCCGGCGGGGGCAGGGGAGTCTCGGAAAGAAGAGACTCCTGCGATTCGGATCAACGAATGCCCGGCCGGCTACGAGCTGCCAACCGCCGAGCTGGGTGACCCGGATGTGGCCGATGGGTTGCCGGATGGCATCCCGGCGGCAGGTGCGTTGTATGCGCCTTTGGAGTTGCTGCGCAAGCCGTCTGACGAGGCGCCGTCACCGACCGGCTTTGGCGGCAAGGGCGAGAGCGAACCGGCGCAGGAAGACGAACCAGAGCGGGCGTCCAGTCAGCCATTGGAAGCGCCCTTTCCACCGGAGGTTTTGCTCAGGCCCGATAGGGGTCAAAGCGAGGCGTTGGAGGTGGCTGCTCCTGACGGCATGCCCCTAGCGCAGCAAGAGTACGACCCACCCGAGGACAGTGTGGGTGCGGAGGATGTGAGTTTCGTGCGCGCGGCCAAGCGCAAGGCCTTCTGGCGACGCCCTTTGGTGCGAGTAGTGCTGGGGACGATCGGGGTCGTGCTGTTGTGCACCCTGGCATTGCAGGTTGTGTTGCAGGAGCGGGACCGCATCGCGGCCATGGATCCCCGTGTGCGTCCCTGGCTTCAGGCACTGTGCGAACCATTTCAATGCACATTGGCTCCGCTGAAACAGATGTCGGATGTCGTGATTGACAGCTCTTCCTTCAACAAGGGGCGCGGAGACAGCTACCAGCTGACCTTCGCCATCAAAAATCGCGCCAACATCCCCTTGGCCATGCCCGCCATGGAGTTGACATTGACCGATGCACAGGACCAGCCCGTACTGCGGCGTGTGTTTTTACCGCCGGAGATGACAGCCCCTGCGGAACTTCCTGCCCTGGGCGCTTGGAACTCTTCGGTGGCGGTCATTGTGACCACTGGCGGAGCGCGCGTGGCGGGCTACCGGTTGCTGGCGTTTTATCCCTAATCTCTTGATCTACCCTCTTGCCATGGCTGTACTGATTTGCGGTTCTCTTGCGTTTGACACCATCATGACTTTTGACGGGCGGTTCGCCGAGCAGATACTGCCCGATCAGCTTCACATTCTCAATGTCTCGTTCCTTGTGCCCTCCTTGCGGCGGGATTTCGGTGGATGCGCCGGCAACATTGCTTACAGTCTGCGGCAGCTGGGGGGGGAGCCGCTGCCCATGGCCATGCTGGGCAGTGATGGGGCCGACTACCTGGTGCGATTGAAAGAGTTGGGCATCAGCACGGCGTATGTGGGTCAAACCCATGACACCTACACGGCGCAGGCCATGATCATGACGGACCGTGACAATAACCAGATCACTGCCTTTCACCCCGGGGCGATGATGCAGGCCCATGTGAATCGCATTGAACCTCGGGCCGATGTGCGCCTTGGCATTGTTGCACCCGATGGACGGGATGCCATGCTGGAACATGCGGCCCAGTTTGTGACGGCAGATATTCCGTTTGTCTTCGATCCAGGCCAAGGGCTGCCCATGTTCAGCGGAACGGAACTTTCCCGGTTCGTCGAGCAGGCCACCTGGGTTACCGTGAACGACTACGAAGGCAAGATGCTGTGCGATCGTACCGGCTGGTCTTGCGCTGACATATCACGCAAGGTGAAGGGGTTGGTCGTTACGCTGGGAGCCCAGGGTTGCGAGGTGTGGATTGATGGCGAAAAGACGGTGGTCCCTGCGGTGCAGCCTGCCCAGGTGGTGGATCCGACCGGGTGTGGAGACGCATGGAGGGGGGCGCTGCTTTTCGGATTGGAGCGTGGCTGGCCGCTGGTGCGTTGCGCGGAGTTGGGCAATCGGGTCGGAGCGCTCAAGATTGCACAGCGTGGTCCACAAAATTACCGGCTGGACTTTACGCCCGCCTGACGCCACTTCTCCATCCGGTGGAGGCGGTCACTTGGCTGGTTGCGTTGGGCTTCATCTGTACTGCCAGTGCTGCGCCTTCGCGTTGGTTCAGGGTAGAGAAATGGGCTGAACGGGCTGGCTGCCGAGATGGGTCTCCGCTCTATCGATGGCGGGGCACTATGGTTTTGGCATAAAAAAGCCCGGTGCACAGGCACCGGGCTGGGCACGCAGTGTGCCGGACTTATGGCTTCGTGCCGGTAGGGAAGGGCCAGGCTGCCTGGGGATTCAGTGTGGTTTGCGCAGCCGGCGCGGCAGCGGCGGTCTTGACGGCTTTCTTGGCTGGGGCGGCTTTCTTGGCCGGGGCTGCTGCCTTTGGGGCAGGTGCCGCAGCTTTCTTGGCAGGAGCGGCTTTCTTTGCGGGCGCAGCCTTCTTGGCAGCCACTACCTTCTTGGCGGGAGCAGCCTTCTTCGCCGGTGCAGCCTTCTTGGCAGCCACTACCTTCTTGGCGGGAGCGGCTTTCTTCGCGGGTGCAGCCTTCTTGGCAGCCACTACCTTCTTGGCGGGAGCGGCTTTCTTCGCCGGTGCAGCCTTCTTGGCGGCCACTACCTTCTTGGCGGGAGCAGCTTTCTTCGCCGGTGCAGCCTTCTTGGCGGCCACTACCTTCTTGGCGGGAGCAGCTTTCTTCGCGGGTGCAGCCTTCTTGGCGGCCACTACCTTCTTGGCGGGTGCAGCTTTCTTCGCGGGTGCAGCCTTCTTGGCGGCCACTACCTTCTTGGCGGGAGCAGCTTTCTTCGCGGGTGCAGCCTTCTTGGCGGCCGGTTTTTTCGCAGTTGCCATCATGTTCTCCTTGGGTCAATTTGCAAAGAGCACTTCCTGTCTGCAGTGGACAGAAAGCGATCCATGGAGATGGGGCAGAACCCCATCCCCATGAACACGGGAACGCCCCGCACGGCGCCGCTTTGCAGCGCTGTGTGTATTGGGCGTGGTGTAAGGATCCATGGTGGTGTGATGCAAAAAGGCGCTAGTCCCAGGACAGCGCACCACCGGACTGGTATTCAATAACCCGGGTCTCGAAGAAGTTGCGTTCCTTCTTCAAGTCGATCATCTCGCTCATCCACGGGAACGGGTTCTCTTCGTTGGGGAAGAGCGTTTCGAGCCCGATCTGCGTGGCACGGCGGTTGGCGATGTAGCGCAGGTAGCCCTTGAACATGGAGGCGTTCATGCCCAGCACGCCGCGGGGCATGGTGTCTTCGGCATAGCGGTATTCCAGCTCGACCGCCTTGAGGAACAGCGCCTTGATCTCGGCCTTGAACTCCGCGGTCCACAGGTGGGGGTTTTCCAGCTTGAGCTGGTTGATCAGGTCGATGCCGAAGTTGCAGTGCATCGACTCGTCGCGCAGGATGTACTGGTACTGCTCGGCGGCACCGGTCATCTTGTTCTGGCGGCCCAGCGCCAGGATCTGGGTGAAACCGACGTAGAAGAACAGGCCTTCCATCAGGCACGCGAAAACGATCAGCGACTTGAGCAGGGTCTGATCGGTTTCGGGTGTGCCGGTATGAAAGTTGGGGTCCATGATCGCCTCGATGAAGGGGATCAGGAATTCGTCCTTGTCGCGGATCGACTGAACTTCGTTGTAGGCGTTGAAGATCTCGCTCTCGTCCAGGCCCAGCGATTCCACGATGTACTGGTAGGCGTGGGTGTGGATGGCTTCTTCAAATGCCTGGCGCAGCAGGAACTGTCGGCACTCGGGTGCCGTGATGTGCCGGTAGGTGCCCAGCACGATGTTGTTGGCGGCCAGCGAGTCGGCGGTCACGAAGAAGCCGAGGTTGCGCTTGATGATGCGGCGCTCGTCATCGGTCAGGCCGTTCGGGTCCTTCCACAACGCGATGTCGCGCGTCATGTTCACCTCTTGGGGCATCCAGTGGTTGGCGCAGGTGGCCAGGTACTTTTCCCAGGCCCACTTGTATTTGAACGGCACCAGCTGGTTGACGTCGGTCTGGCCGTTGATGATGCGCTTGTCTGCGGCGTTCACGCGGCGGTGTACGGTCGCAGCGGTGGGCGCATTGCCACCACCGATGGCGGTGGTGGCAGTACCTGCGGTTTGCAGTGATGGGGTCTGGAAAGACAGAGGCGGTTGTCCCGCCAGGCGGTTGCTGTTCAGACCGCCGTCCAGTTGATTTTGCGATGAGGGCTTGACTTCTTCGTCCCAGGTCAACATAGATTTTCCAGTGTTCGGATTATGAAAGCAGTGCTGCGAAAAGAAAAGCACTGAAGCGTTGCGCAGCAAGGTTTTGTTGCTTCACAGCACATGAGCAATGCCTCGGATGGGTCCGAGGCATTGCAGGCGAAGTCTTTACTGGCAGGCTTCGCAACCGGGATCGTCGATGGCGCAGAACTTCACGTCCGTGGCAGGCACTGCTGCGGCTTGCTGAGAGGCCGCAGCGGCTGCGGCTTCCAGCGGGCTTGGCTTGGCTTGCGTGGCGGCCGAAGCTGCCGATGCGCCGCTGTCGCTGCCCGACGAAACTGCGTTGAGCTGGCGTGTGTTCACGGTGCTCATCTCGACGTGCGTTGCGCTTTGCGTGCGCAGGTAGTACGTGGTCTTGAGGCCGCGCACCCATGCCAGCTTGTAGGTGTCGTCGAGCTTCTTGCCCGATGCGCCCGCCATGTAGATGTTCAGGCTCTGCGCCTGATCGATCCATTTCTGGCGGCGTGATGCGGCTTCCACCAGCCACTGGGGCTCGACTTCGAACGCGGTGGAGTACAGCGCCTTGATGTCCTGCGGCACGCGGTCGATGGGGTGCAGCGAGCCCTTGAAGTGCTTGAGGTCCATGATCATCACGTCGTCCCACAGACCCAGGCGCTTCAAGTCGCGCACCAGGCCGCCGTTGATGACCGTGAACTCGCCCGACAGGTTGGACTTGACCGACAGGTTGCCGAAGGAGGGCTCGATCGACGCGTCCACGCCGATGATGTTGGAGATCGTGGCCGTGGGGGCGATGGCGACGCAGTTGGAGTTGCGCATGCCGTCCTGTGCAATCTTCTTGCGCAGGGCATCCCAGTCCAGCGTGGACGAGCGGTCCACTTCCACATAGCCGCCACGGGCCTGCGACAGCATGTCCAGCGTGTCGAACGGCAGGATGCCGCGATCCCACAGCGAGCCCTTGTAGCTCGAATACTTGCCGCGCTCCCTGGCCAGCTCGGTGGACGCCCAGTAGGCGTAGTAGCAGATGGCTTCCATCGACTGGTCGGCGAATTCCACGGCTTCCTGCGAGGCGTAGGGGATGCGCAGTTCGTACAGGCTGTCCTGGAAGGCCATCACACCCAGGCCGACCGGACGGTGGCGCAGGTTGGAGTCGCGGGCCTTCTTGACCGCGTAGTAGTTGATGTCGATGACGTTGTCGAGCATGCGCATGGCGACCGTGATGGTCTTCTTGAGCTTGTCGTGGTCGATCTGGCCGTTCTTCAGGTGTTGCAGCAGGTTCACCGAGCCCAGGTTGCACACGGCGGTTTCGGTGTCGCTGGTGTTGAGCGTGATCTCGGTGCACAGGTTGGACGAGTGCACCACGCCAGCGTGCTGCTGGGGCGAGCGCACGTTGCAGGCATCCTTGAACGTGATCCAGGGGTGGCCGGTCTCGAACAGCATGGTCAGGATCTTGCGCCACAGATCGGTGGCCTGTACCGTCTTGGCGGGTTTGATCTCGCCGCGTGCAGCCTTTTCTTCATAGGCCACGTAGGCTTTTTCAAACGCGGCACCAAACAGGTCGTGCAGGTCGGGCACGTTGGAGGGCGAGAACAGCGTCCAGGTGCCCTTTTCCATCACGCGGCGCATGAACAGGTCGGGAATCCAGTTGGCCGTGTTCATGTCGTGCGTGCGGCGGCGGTCGTCGCCGGTGTTCTTGCGCAGCTCCAGGAACTCCTCGATGTCCAAGTGCCAGGTTTCCAGGTAGGTGCAGACGGCGCCCTTGCGCTTGCCGCCCTGGTTCACCGCCACGGCGGTGTCGTTGACCACCTTGAGGAAGGGCACCACGCCCTGCGATTCGCCGTTGGTGCCCTTGATGTGGCTGCCCAGGGCGCGCACGCGGGTCCAGTCATTGCCCAGGCCGCCGGCAAACTTGGACAGCAGCGCGTTTTCCTTGATCGACTCGTAGATGCCATCGAGGTCGTCGGGCACCGTGGTCAGGTAGCACGATGACAGCTGCGAGCGCAGCGTGCCGCTGTTGAACAGCGTGGGCGTGCTGGACATGAAGTCGAAGCTGGAGAGGATTTCGTAGAACTCGATGGCGCGGGCTTCGCGATCGATCTCGTTCAGCGCCAGGCCCATGGCCACGCGCATGAAGAAGGCCTGGGGCAGTTCGATGCGGGATTTTTTGACATGCAGGAAATAGCGGTCATACAGGGTCTGCAGGCCGAGGTAATCGAACTTCAGGTCGCGCTCGGCCTTGAGCGCGGCGCCCAGACGCTGCAGGTCGTACTGCAGCAGGCGTTCATCGAGCAGGTCGTTTTCCACCCCCTTCTTGATGAACTGGGGGAAATAGTCCACGTAGCTCTGCGCCATTTCGCTCTGGGCCACTTCTTTGCCCAGGACTTCCCGCACGATGGTGTGCAGCAACAGGCGCGCCGTGGCGTAGGTGTAGTCCGGGTCTTTTTCGATGAGCGTGCGGGCGGCAAGGATGGATGCCTTGTAGACCTCTTCCATAGGCACGCCGTCATACAGGTTGCGCATGGTTTCCGCCACGATGGGCTGGGCCGACACATCTGCGCCGAGGCCGACGCAGGCGGATTCGATCAGGGACTGAAGGCGGGCCAGGTCCAGAACGACGCGTTCGCCGTTGTCCAGCACATGCAACTGGGGTGCCGTTGGCGTCTGCTCTTCGCTTTGCCGGGCACGCTCCTGGGTGCGGCGTTCACGATAGAGCACATAGGCCCGTGCAATTTCATGGTGGCCACTGCGCATGAGGCCCAGTTCCACCTGGTCCTGCACGTCTTCGATGTGGAAGGTTCCGCCGCCAGGACGCGAGCGCATCAGCGCGCGGGTCACATTCTGGGTCAGCGTATCCACCACTTCGCGCACGCTGGCCGATGCGGCGCCCTGCGTGCCATGCACCGCCAGAAAGGCTTTCATCATGGCGACGGCGATCTTTTGCGGCTCGAACGGGACGACCGCGCCGTTGCGCCGGATGATCTGGTAATGCGTCAGCACGTTGGCGGATGCGCCGCTGTGTGCTGGCTGCGCTTGCGGGGTGGCTGCGAGGGCGGCGACGGGGGTGTTCAAAGCAGCTTGCATGGGGTTCCTCTTCTGTGGGCTGTCTGGGATGGGCTGACGGGCTGGAAACGCTGCCGCGGTGCCCGGATGGGGCGCGGCGTTCAATCTTTTGCACACTAGCTATGGTGTGTCGATAGTGTTCAAGACACTACCGGTAGTGTACAACCGGGAAAACCCTTCTCGCCTGAAACCATCCGTGGCGCGGTTGTTCGGCAGGGTGTTGGCAAGCACGGAGAGCCGCGTATCGCCGGCATCTCATGACCCGGATCAAGCAATGTCGGGCCGTACAGGCGGTTTTTCGGTAGCAGCCCGCATGGGCATTGCGTCCGATATTTTTTTCAATTTGTCGTGAACGCGTTGCAAGGAGTGATGCTTGCTCGCGACAGCCGCATCATGGGCCGGGGGGCGGTGCGTTGCGGGTGCCGATCGGAAACCGGGCGAGAGGCCACCCAAGCAGGTTCTGCAGCCGTGACCAGTCAAATCCGGGTCCTGGATCCTGTTTGCGTCCTGGCGCGATGTGTTCGTGTCCCGCCACATGGGCAATGGG
Organism: Acidovorax sp. GW823-FHT02H02; assembly: GCF_058797075.1. NCBI lineage: Bacteria > Pseudomonadati > Pseudomonadota > Betaproteobacteria > Burkholderiales > Comamonadaceae > Acidovorax > Acidovorax sp. GW823-FHT02H02. Next base: position 49,225 of record NZ_JBXAJH010000009.1, read on the forward strand.
GTAGCGCTCCTGGATGTCGGCGCACAGACGGGCCAGCACCTCGTATTGCGCCGGTTCAAAGGTCTGTCCTTCCAGTCCCTCCAGCTCGATGCCGATGGAGTCGTCGTTGCATTGGGCGCGTCCACGGTAACTGGATTGGCCGGCATGCCAGGCGCGCTGGTCGCAGTCCACAAATTGCCAGAGGGTGCCGTCGCGCGCTATGAAAAAGTGCGAAGACACCTGCAGCCCCCGGATGCTTTGGAAGTAGGGGTGGGCGTCCCAGTCCAGTGTGTTGGCAAACAGCCGTTGCACTGCCCCGTTGCCATAGTGTCCCGGCGGAAGGCTGATGGAGTGGACCACGATCAGGTCCACGGCGCCGCCGCCGGGGCGCGGGCCAAAATTGGGCGACGGCTGCCGCAGGGCGTCCCGATGCCAGCCTGCGTTCCACAAGTCCGGGGCGGGTGGCCCGTCAGGCAAGGTCGTCATGCACGTCGTTGTCGTTCGGCGCGGCGATGTTCAAGCGGGCGATGCGGTAGCGAATCTGGCGCAGGCTGATGCCCAGGCGCGCCGCCGTGGCGGTCCGGTTGAAGTTGGCCTCACGCAGCGCGCGCACCAGGATCTCGCGTTCCTGCTGGTCCAGCCAGGCCTGAAGATCACTGGGCAGCGTGGCACAGGGGGCCGGCCCGCCCGTTGCCGGCGTGCCAGGCGGTATGGGAGCGACGGGCGTTGGCGGGGCGGGGCGCGGGGGGCGGTTGCCAAAGGCATCGGCCGTGGAGGGGGCGCACTCCACATGCAGTTCTTCCTCGTCACTCAGTGCCACCGCCCGGTGCAGCAGGTTCTCCAGCTCGCGCACGTTGCCGGACAGGGGGTAGCTGGCAATGGTGCTCAGCGCATGCTCGGTGAGCGCTGGTGGCTTGATTCCCGATTCGTGCGCAATGCGGGCCAGCAAGGCGGCGCACAAGGCAGGCAGGTCCTCCCGACGCTCGCGCAGCGGCGGAATGACGATCTCGATCACGTTCAGGCGGTAATACAGGTCCTGGCGGAACCGGCCCGACAGCACATCGGCAGCCAGGTCCCGGTGGGTGGCGCTCACGATGCGCACGTCCACGGTTTCCTCCTGGGTGGAGCCCAGCGGCCGCACGCTGCGCTCCTGGATGGCGCGCAGCAACTTGGATTGCATGGCCAGCGGCAGGTCGCCGATTTCGTCCAGAAACAGCGTGCCCCCGCGTGCGGCCTGAAAGTAGCCGTCGCGATCCTGGCTGGCGCCGGTGTAAGAGCCTTTGCGGGCACCGAAAAATTCGGCTTCGAGCAGGTTTTCGGGGATGGCGCCGCAATTGACGGCGATGAGAGGGCCTTCAGCGCGCTGGCTGCTGGCGTGCAGCGCCTGGGCCACGAGTTCCTTGCCCGTGCCCGACTCGCCGTGGATCAGCACCGGGGCCATGCTGCGGGCAACCTTGGCGATGCGCTGCTTGACGTTGCGAATGGCCGGCGATTCGCCCACGATGCGGTCCATCGCACCCCCGGTGCCGAAGGGTTCGGCCGTGCTGCCCGTGCGTCCGGCATTGCGGCTGGAACGTGGCGCGGGGACGCCCCCCGTTCCCTGCACGGCCGAAGCCACCACCGAGCGGAACTGTTTCAGGTCTACCGGCTTCGTCAGGTAATCGAACGCGCCCGAACGCAGGGCTTCCACCGCATTTTCCGCGGATCCGTAAGCCGTCATGACCACGCAGCGCTCCCGGCGCTGCTGGTCGCGCAGGTCCCGCAGCAGCTCCATGCCAAAGCCGTCGGGCAGGCGCATGTCGGTGATGACGGCGTCAAACCGCAGGTCTTTGAGTTGCTGGCGCGCCTCCTGCATGCTGGAGGCGGTTTCCACCCGGTAGCCTTCGCGCAGCAGCGTGAGTTCGTACAGGGTGCGCAGATCGGGCTCGTCATCGACGACGAGGATGGAGGCAGCTGGGGCGTTCATGGATTCAGGGGCGTTTCAGACCACGATGGTGTCAAACAGGGTTGCATTCTCTGCAGGGCGCGTGTTGCGGCGGAAACCCACGGTGAAGGCATTGCCACCGGTCTCGCCGCGCTTTGTGGTGCGCGCCAGGCGCTGGTAGCGAATGGATGCGCTGTGGCGCTGGCACAGCTCCCGGCAGATATACAGGCCCAGCCCGCTTGATCGGCTTTCAGAGGAAAAGAAGGGCTCGAACAGGTGGCGCTCCACCGATTTGTCCATGGGCGCACCATCGCTCCATACCTGCAGGCTGACGGCCCCCGAGGGGCTGACGCGCGTGGTGACGACCAGCGAATCGTCGTGCTGGCCCTTGTAGCGCAGGGCATTGTCCAGCAGGTTGAACAGTACACGCCGCAGGTGCTCCGTATCAAACTCGATCTGGGCCCCATGGGCCCTCAGTGAAATGGTGGCGCTGCGCTGCGCCGGGTCCTGGCGTTGCCAGTCGGTACAGATTTGGGCCACGGCGTCGTCCAGCATCAGTGTGGAGGCGGGCGCATGGCTGATCTGGTGCTGCACGCGGGCGATGTCCAGCACCTCTTCGGCGATGCGCGCCAGGCGCTCTGCATTCTGCCGCACCATCTGGGCCAGCCGCTGGTGGCCCGCGTCGCTGAGGTCCTCCTCCAGCAAGGCATTGGCCTGAACGATGGCCGCCAGCGGGTTGCGTATTTCGTGTGCCACGGCGGCAGACATGCGGCCCATGGCGGCCAGCTTTTCCGTGCGCAAGCGCGCTTCCAGCTCGCGCAGATCGTGCAGGAACATCACGCACAGGCGCTCTTCGGGCTCTGGCAGTGATTCACCGCGCGAGGTGGTGAGCCAGGTGCGCACATGCAGTCCGGTCGGGCTCTGCCCGGGGTGCAGCAGGTCCGCGTCGGCCGTGACGGGCTGACCCCGGCGGAATGTGCGCTGCGCCAGCGACACCAGCGGCTCCCAGGCGGGGCTATTGTTCAGGGCAAAAGGAGGTTTCAGGGCACCGGGGCCACCCAGCAACAGCAATGCAGCAGGGTTGGCAATGCGCACCATATCCTGGTTGTCCAGCACCAGGACCCCGTCGGTGAGGTGCTCGATCACCAGCGCGTTCACCTGCGACTGCACTTGTGCTGCCCTCTGGCTTTGCAGTGCCAGCTGCTGTTCGCGCGCCAGTCGCACGGACAACTGGTGCACCAGGTAGGAGATGATGAAAAAGCCGGTGCCTGTGAGGGCGCTCTGGAGGTAGCGGGCTGCGTCATCCCCGCCGCTGTGCAGGCCCTGCCACCAGGCCCAGGCCAGCAGCAGCAAGGTGACGCCCGCCGTCGTGCCGAGGGCCAGGGTCAGCGTGCCCAGCACCGCCGCCATCAGGATGGGCAGGCCGAACAGGGGGGTGTAATTCATGGTGCCGGCCTGCAGCAACTGCAGGGCGCACACTGCCGCCAGGTCCACTCCGATGAACGGGAGCCATCGGGCTCCCGCCGTGGGCGGTGGTGGGGCGCGGCCCGCCAGCGTGCGCTCGGCCAGGGTCGCGGCCAGGTAGGCCAGGCACACCGCCAGCACTGCCGGCTCCACCGCCAGGTTCATGAACTGGCCCAGGCCCTGCAAAAAAAGCAGTGCCATCGCCACCATCACGCGGCCTGTCAGGAACCCACGCCACAGGCGCACAAAAGGCGCATCAGCCGCTGAAGGGGCAAGGCCTGGCAGGAGATGGGGCATGGTGTCAGGCGCTGTGCTGGCGTCTGTGCTCGGCGCTGCAGTAGGCGTGATTGCCCAGCATCAGCGCCTCGGCGCGCGGCACATGTACGCCGCAGTGCTCGCAGGCCACCATGTCCTGCGGCAGAAGGGGAGCCCGGGGCTCTGCCCTGGCGGCGCCGGAGATGGTGGGCCGGCGGCTGCGCCAGATGCCCACGGCCACCGCCAGAACAATCAGCAAGACGAGGTATTTCATGTGCTTCGACCCAATACCACCTCCATCACGAAGCGCGAACCCACATACGCCAGCAGCAACAGCCCGGCACCCGCATAAAGCATGCGCACGGCATTGCGTCCACGCCAGCCAAAGCGCGAGCGGCCCAGCAGCAGGGCGGCAAAGGTGATCCAGGACAGGAGCGAGAAAACCGCCTTGTGGTCCCAACGCCCGGCGTGCCCGTAAAGCACTTCCCCAAACAGCCAGCCGGCCAGCAGGGTGGCCGACAAGAGGACAAAGCCGGCAGTCACGAAGCGGAAGGTCAGCCGCTCCAGCGTGAGCAGCGGGATGCCGTTCTGTGGGTCTTCGGCCTGGCGAATCTGGCGTTCGGCACGCGTCATCAGCCAGGCGTGCACTACCGCTGCGGCAAAAAGCCCATAGCAGGCAATGCCCAGTGCGAGGTGCAGCGGCAGCCAGGCGGAAGCGGTCACATGCAGAGGCTGGCCAGGAAACAGCAAGGTCAGCAGGACTGCCACCGCGCCCAGCACCGCCAGCATCCAGCGCGCCCGCAATTGTGGAAAAAGCTGGCGTTCGACGGCATACACGGTGAGCACGAGCCATGCGGTCATCGACAGCGCGGGTGCAAAGCCGAAGCGGGGGGCGTCGCCCCACAGGCCCCACACCAGCACGGCGGCGTGCAGCACCCACGCCAGCAGCAGCGCATTGCGCGCGGCGGTGGCGCTCAGGCGCGAGGACGCAGCCGCCGGTACGGCATACGCGGCAGCGGCCGCCAGGGCCAATAGCCAGCTGACAGGGGAAGCACTGGGTAAAATCATGGGCACAGTTTAGCCTTTCGCCCCACCGCCAGCGCCCTGGCGGGCCCGCATACACAACGACAGCCAGGCTGGCGCGCGGGCAACACCGGAACTTCTCCTATGGCCTCCGCCCTTACCGACAAACTCACGCGCCTCGTCAAGGAGATGCGCGGCCAGGCCCGCATCACCGAATCCAACGTCACGGACATGCTGCGTGAAGTGCGCATGGCCTTGCTGGAGGCCGATGTGGCCCTGCCCGTGGTGCGCGATTTCATCGCCCGCGTCAAGGAAAAGGCCCTGGGCCAGGAGGTGCTGGGCTCGCTCAAGCCGGGGCAGACGCTGGTCAGCATCGTCAACCGCGAGCTGGCCGCCACCATGGGTGAGGGCGTGGCCGACATCAACCTGGCGGCCCAGCCGCCGGCCGTGATCCTGATGGCAGGTCTGCAGGGCGCGGGCAAGACCACCACCACCGCCAAGCTGGCCAAGCACCTCATTGAAAAGCGCAAGAAAAAGGTGCTAACCGTGTCGGGCGACGTGTACCGCCCGGCCGCCATCGAGCAGCTCAAGACCGTGACCAAGCAGGCCGGTGCCGAGTGGTTCCCCAGCACGCCCGAGCAGAAGCCCCACGACATCGCCGTGGCCGCGCTGGACTACGCGAAGAAGCACTACTTCGATGTGCTGCTGGTCGATACGGCCGGCCGCCTGGCCATCGACGAGGCCCTGATGCAGGAAATCAAGGACCTGCATGCCACCCTGAATCCGGTCGAGACCCTGTTCGTGGTCGATGCCATGCAGGGCCAGGATGCCATCAATACGGCAAAGGCCTTCAAGGAGGCGCTGCCGCTCACTGGCATCGTCCTGACCAAGCTCGACGGCGATTCCCGCGGCGGCGCCGCCCTGTCGGTGCGCCAGATCACGGGCGCGCCGATCAAGTTTGCCGGGGTCAGCGAAAAAATCGACGGACTGGAAGTGTTTGACGCCGAGCGCCATGCCGGCCGCATCCTGGGCATGGGCGACATCGTGGCGCTGGTCGAGCAGGTCACTGCGGGCGTGGACATCGAAGCGGCGCAAAAGCTGGCCGCCAAGGTCAAGAGTGGCGACGGGTTCGACCTGAACGACTTTCTCTCGCAGATCCAGCAGATGAAGCAGATGGGCGGCCTCTCCAGCCTGATGGACAAGCTGCCGTCGCAACTCACGGCCAAGGCCGGCGCGGTGGACATGGACAAGGCCGAAAAAGACATCAAGCGCAAGGAAGGCATCATCCAGAGCATGACCCCGCTGGAGCGCCGCAAGCCCGAGCTCATCAAGGCCACGCGCAAGAAACGCATTGCCAACGGCGCCGGCGTGCAGGTGCAAGAGGTCAACCGCCTGCTCAAGGAGTTCGAGCAGATGCAGGACATGATGAAGAAGATGAAGGGCGGCGGCCTGATGAAGATGATGAAGAAGATGGGCGGCATGAAGGGCATGGGCGGCATGCCCAAGATGCCATTCTGAGGTTCGGATATTTTTGGCCTCTGGCGCTTGTGCAATAAGCGCTTGCAGCTATCAAAAAAATCAAAAACCGGCGCGGCGCCGGTTTTTTTGTGCCTGTACGCAGGGTTCATGCTCTCTCATATCAAGAGCTGATGAACGATCGCAAGGTGTTCGCTTTTTAAGCAGTCTCGTGCGTCAGCACATCGCCACGCAGCGTGTAGGCCTTGGCCTCGGTGATGGTCACATCCACCATCTGGCCCACCAGGCGGGGTTGGCCCACGAAGTTGACCACACGGTTGCACTCGGTGCGGCCCATCAGCTCGGTGGCGTCGCGCTTGGAGGCCCCTTCCACCAGGATGCGCTGCACCGTGCCCACGCGGCTTTCGCTGATGGACTTGATGTTGGCGTTGATGACGCCCTGCAGGTGCTGCAGGCGGCGCAGCTTCACGTCGTGCGGCGTGTCGTCGTGCAGGCCGGCGGCGGGTGTGCCGGGACGCGGGCTGAAGATGAAGCTGAAGCTGTTGTCGAAGTGGATGTCGTCGATCAGCTTCATCATCTTGGCGAAGTCGTCTTCCGTCTCGCCGGGGAAGCCCACGATGAAGTCGCTGCTCATGGCCAGGTCGGGGCGGATGGCGCGCAGCTTGCGCACGGTGCTCTTGTATTCCATGGCCGTGTAGCCGCGCTTCATGGCCATCAGGATGCGGTCGCTGCCGTGCTGCACGGGCAGGTGCAGGTGGCTGGCCAGCTTGGGCAGCTTGGCGTAGGCCTCGATCAGCCGGGGCGTGAACTCGTTGGGGTGGCTGGTGGTGTAGCGGATGCGTTCGATGCCCGGAATGTCGGCTACGTATTCGAGCAGCAGGGCAAAGTCGGCAATCTCTGCCGTATCACCCATCTTGCCCAGGTAAGCGTTGACGTTCTGGCCCAGCAGGGTGATCTCTTTCACGCCCTGGTCGGCCAGGCCCGCCACTTCCACCAGCACATCGTCCAACGGGCGGCTGACTTCCTCGCCCCGGGTGTAGGGCACCACGCAGTAGCTGCAGTATTTGCTGCAGCCTTCCATGATCGACACAAAGGCGCTGGCGCCCTCGACGCGCGCGGGCGGCAGGTGGTCGAACTTCTCGATTTCGGGAAAGCTGATGTCCACCTGGGGCCGGTTCAGGCGCTCGCGCTGGTTCAGCATGTCGGGCAGGCGGTGCAGGGTCTGCGGGCCGAACACCACGTCCACATAGGGGGCGCGCTTGATGATTTCGGCGCCTTCCTGGCTGGCCACGCAGCCGCCCACGCCGATGAGCACGCCTTTCTCCTTGAGGTGCTTGATGCGCCCCAGGTCGCTGAACACCTTTTCCTGCGCCTTTTCGCGCACCGAGCAGGTGTTGAACAGGATCAGGTCGGCCTCGTCCACGTTCTGGGTAGGCTCGTAGCCCTGGGCGGCGCCCAGCACGTCGGCCATCTTGTCCGAGTCGTACTCGTTCATCTGGCAGCCGAAGGTTTTGATAAAGACTTTTTTGGACATGGCAATTTCACAAAAGGGAATGCACGCCACGGCACGCAGGGGCGCCAGGGCGTGGACTGCGCACCACCGGGCGGCCGGTGGGCACGGTGGCTATTTCGGGTCCGAATCGGCGCGGAAGTTGCGTTCGACGGTGTCGCTGCCCTTGCGTGGCTGGCTGGCCTCCGCCTTGGTGAGGATCCAGGCGGAAAGCAGCATGCCCGTGCTGGGCTCGATGGTGTAATTCACCTGGAAGCTCTGCCCCACCACCGTGTGGGCCATGACCAGCGTGTTCTGGGGGCTCAGCAGCCGCATGCCCGGCGCCATGCGGATGGCGCGCCCGTTCAGGGTGGCGTCGGATGTTCCATTGATCGTGAGATGGCCGCGCAGCGCAGCTTCAGGAAAGTTGCGCACCATGCCCACGCCCGCAGGCACCTGGGCCGTGGCAGGGGCCATGGCCAGCAGCAACGCAGTGCCCAGGGCACCCGCGAGGGCGCGGCCATTGCGGGGTGATCTGACTGAGGTGGACGGCGGATCGAAGCGGCAGCGGTTCATGGTGTGTATCCAGAGGCTGAATGGAAGAAGGAGCTGATTCTAGGCGGCCGCAAAGACCGCACGCCATGGAAAAAGCCCGCAACAGGTGACTGTTTGCGGGCTTTTGAATTGGTGGTGATAGGTGGATTTGAACCACCGACATCAGCATTATGAATGCTGCGCTCTAACCAACTGAGCTATATCACCGAAGAGCAATATTATAGAACAAATTTACTGGTGGGTGAAGTTTGCCGTGCGTTTGTTCACGAACGCATCCATGCCTTCCTTCTGGTCCTGGGTGGCAAACAAGGCATGGAACAGGCGGCGCTCGAACATCACGCCGTCCGACAGCGAGCCTTCGAAGGCCCGGTTCACCGACTCCTTGGCGGCCATCACCGCAATCTGCGAGAAGTTGGCAATGACCAGGGCCGCGCCCAGGGCTTCTTCCATCAGCTTGTCCAGGGCCACCACGCGGCTCACGAGGCCGGCGCGTTCTGCCTCCACGGCGTCCATCATGCGCCCGGTGAGGGCCATGTCCATGGCTTTGGACTTGCCCACCGCGCGTGGCAGGCGCTGCGTGCCGCCCGCGCCGGGAATGACGCCCAGCTTGATTTCGGGCTGGCCAAACCTGGCGTTGTCGGCGGCGATGATGAAGTCGCACATCATGGCCAGCTCGCAGCCGCCGCCCAGGGCAAAGCCGCTCACCGCTGCAATCACGGGTTTGCGGATGGCGCGGATTTCTTCCCAGTTGCGGGTGATGTAGTCGCCCTTGTAGGCGTCGGCAAAGCTGTATTTGGCCATGGCGCCAATGTCGGCGCCGGCGGCAAAGGCCTTTTCACTGCCCGTGAGGATGGTGCAGCCGATCTTTTCATCGGCATCAAAGGCCTTGAGCGCTGCGCCCAGCTCGTTCATGAGCTGGTCGTTCAGGGCATTGAGCTGCTTGGGGCGGTTGAGCGTGATGACGCCGACTTTGTCCGCTTCGGTGCGAACTTCAATGGTTTCGTAGGCCATGAAATCTCCTGAGTTGATGGGTTGTTCGGGCAATTCTGGAGGACTATACCGAAGCACGAAACCGTCAACAGGTACTCGGCAAAGGCGTTGCCCTGGACCTCCGCCAGCCTCAGCCCAGCCAGCGTCCCAGTGCGGCGTTGTCGGTTGCGGTGAGGCTGATCGTGTCTGGCGTTGTGGCAAGTGCTTTTCTGCCACGCAGGCCGGCTGGACCAGCCTTGGCAGAGGCAGGGGTCGGCAGTGCCAATGGCAGTTGCAGCAGGCGGCCATCGCGCGCCACCACGGCGGTGACCTGTGTCGCCGCACCGGCATAGAACGCCACATCCTCCAGCCGGGCGATGCGCCAGCCCTGGCCCTGCACCTCCAGGCCCAGCCATTCGTCGCCCGCAGCCAGCCCTGCCTTTTCGGCCGGCCCGCCACGCAGCACCGTCTTGACCTGCACGCTGTGGTTTTCCGTGACGCGCAGGCCCAGGCGTTGCGCCAGCTGGGGCTGTTCGGGCTTCAGCGCCACGCCGTGGACAGCCAGCAGGTCGGCGAGCGGCAGTTCGGCCGTGCCGTGCACCCACTGGTCGAGTTCCTGGTCCAAAGACCGCCCAGCCAGCGTGGCCAGCTCGGTGCGCAGGTCGGCCTCGGTCATGGGGCCGCCGGCGCAGCGCTGCCACAGGGCGCGCATCACATCGTCCAGCGTGGCCTTGCCTTCGCGGCGCAGCGTGAGGTCCAGGCACAGGGCGACCAGCGAGCCCTTGGTGTAGTAGCTCACGGTGGCGTTGGGGGTGTTTTCGTCCTGGCGGTAGTACTTGACCCAGGCATCGAAGCTGGCCTGCGCCACCGTCTGCACGCTGCGGCCGGGCGTCTGCAGGACCTGGTTGGTGGCCTTGGCCAGCAGCTTGAGGTAGGTGGCATCGTCGATCAGGCCCGCCCGGCGCAGCAGCATGTCGTCGTAATAGCTGGTGAAACCCTCGAAGAACCACAGCAGCTGGGTGTAGTTCTCCTGGCTGTAGTCGTAGCGCGCAAACTCTGCCGGGCGCAGGCGTTTGACGTTCCAGGTGTGGAAATATTCGTGGCTGATGAGCCCGAGCAGGGTGGTGTAGCCCTCGCTGGCACGGGCCTCGCCCGTGCGGGGCAGGTCGCGCCGGCCGCAGATCAGGGCCGTGGAGTTGCGGTGTTCCAGACCGCCGTAGCCGTCCTGCACGGCGTTGAGCATGAACAGGTAGCTCTTCATGGGCGGCTTGCCCTTGCCGTGCCAGAAGCGGATGGCGGTCTCGCAGATCTTCCGGGTGTCGGCCAGCAGGCGTTTTCCGTCGAACGATGGTGCGGCACCGGCCACCACGAAGCGGTGGGGCACACCACCGGCGGTGAAGCGTCCGCTCCAGAAAGTTCCCATTTCGACCGGGCAGTCCACCAGCTCGTCGTAGCCGCTGGCCACGTAAACGCCAAAGCCCTTCCTGTCGACAGCCTGCGGGGCGAGGCCCGTGGCCACGGACCAGTGGGCGGTGGCCGCATTGCTGGCGATATCGAGCGCATGGAGCGCATCTTCCTGGCCGTGCACGCGCAGGCACAGGCTGGTGCCGTTGAAGAAGCCGCGCGCGGCATCCAGCCACGCCGTGCGCACCGAGGCGTCGTAGGCGCATACCTCGTAGGTCACGACGAGGGGGCGGTCGGTGCGGCAGGTGGCTTGCCAGCGGTGTTTGTCGAGCTGGGCCAGGGGCACGGCGCGCCGGCCCTGTTGCGCATCGAGGCGCTGGAGATTCTTGGAGAATTCGCGCACCAGGTAGCTGCCCGGTATCCACACGGGGAGCGACAGCTCCTGCTGCGCCTGCGGATGCGCCACGGTGAGCGTGACGGTGAACAGGCGGGCATGCAGGTCGGTGGCTTCCACGCGGTAATGAACGGGGGCCTGCGTGGAGCGGGTGCGGGAGGTGGGCATGGGGGGGCGTCGCGGAAGGCGGGTGCCTGGCGTCGATGCGCGCGTCACCCGCAGGGGTTTCGGGGCTGGAGGGGCGCATGGGCGGCCCCTCGCGTGAACTCAGTTGCTGCTGGTGGCGCTGCCCGCCTCGGCCAGACGCTTTTCCACATCCTGGGCGCTGATCGCTCCGGGAACGCGCGCGCCGTTCGCGAAAATCAGGGTGGGGGTTCCGGTGATCTTGTACTTTTTGCCGAACGCAAGATTGCGCTGCAAGGCACTGGTGTCGCAACTGGCGGTGTTGGGTGTCTTGTCGCGCAGCATCAGGTCATGCCAGGTGGCCGCCTTGTCTTTGGCGCACCAGATGTTGCGGGATTTTTCTGCCGAGTCGGGGCTCAGGATGGGGTAGAGAAACAGGTAGATCGTGATGTTGTCCACGCTCTGCAGATCCCGCTCGAAACGCTTGCAGTAGCCGCAGTTGGGGTCTTCGAACACCGCCAGCTTGCGTTTGCCATCGCCACGCACGATGGTGAAGGCGTCCTTCAGGGGCAGGGCCGCAAAATCCACCGCCGTGAGTTTGTTGATGCGGTCTTCGGTCAGATTGCGGCGCGCCTTGGTGTCGATCAGCTCGCCCTGGATTAGGTAATTGCCCTTGGTGTCGGTGTAAAAAATGTCGGTGCCGATGCGCACTTCGTACAGGCCGGGCATGGCCGTGGTGCGGACCTCGTCGATTTTTTCCATTTGGGGAATGCGTTCCGCCAGTGTTTTGCGGATGGTGGCTTCCTGGGCGGAGGCTGTGAAACTCAGGGCGAAAGCGGCCGCGGCCAGCAGGGTGGGGATCAATTGCATCGTGTTCTCGGTCAGTGTTGTCGCGGCGGCTGCACGCGCAGCCACAGGTGTCAGTGGGTTCCCATGGCCTGGCGGGCCATCCATTCCTTCAAGGGGCCGCTGTGCTCGAAGCCCTTCATGCCCCAGTTGCGCAGTGCTTGCCACGGAGCCTCGGTGCGTGCAAAAAGCTGTTGCAGGCTGTCCGTGGCCAACCCCATGGGCAGCATCGTCGCCTTGCGCTCGCGTTCGTAGCTGCGCAGCAAGCGCAGGTCGGCCACGCTGCGCCAGTAGTCGCGCCCATGCAGCACGCGAGCCAAGGCCTGCGCATCCGCCAGCCCCATGTTCAGCCCCTGTCCTGCCAGCGGATGCACGTTGTGGGCCGCATCGCCGGCCAGCACCCAGCTGCGAGGCTGGCTGCCCTGGCCGGGCAATGCGCCGCACCAGCGGCTGGCACGCGCCTGCTGCAGGGGCCAGGCGGCCCGTTCACCCTGCAATTGCAGCGTTCCCAGTGCACCCTGGCTGGCGATTTCGAGGCGCTGGGTGAATTCCTGCGGCGCCAGTGCCAGCAACTGGGGTACCTGTTCCTTGAGGACAGACCACACCACCGCTACAGAGTTCCCCTGGGCACCGTCCAGTGGCAAAAAAGCCAGGATGCCGTCCGGCAGAAACCACTGGCGGGCGACCTGTCCGTGGGGGCGCTCGCAGCTCAGCCGCGTGGCGATGGCGTGCTGTTCGTAGGCGGTGACTTCGAATGCCACGCCAAACTCGCTGCGGGTGCGGCTGGCCCGGCCCTCGCACACCACGGTCAGGGTTGCGGGGACCGGCTCGGACACTATCTCGACCTGCGGCTGGTAGCGCACGGCTTCCGCCAGGCGGGCCTCCAGCGCCGGGACGTCCACGATCCAGGCCAGCGCCTCGACGCCCTGGGTGGCCGTATCAAAGTGCACTGCGCCACCCTGATCGCCAAAAACCTGCATCTGTGCAATCGCCGTGGCATGGGCCGGATCGGGCCAGCTGCGCAGGGAATCGAGCAGCTGGCGCGATGCCGCATTCAGCGCGTAGGCCCGCACGTCGCCCGGGGGCGCCACCGAAGGAGAGGGTGCAGCCACCAGCGCAACGCGCAGCCTCTCGCGGGCCAGCAGCAAGGCCAGGGTGCGGCCCACCACGCCGGCGCCACGGATACAGATGTCAAAGGTTTTCGCCATGGGGGCATTGTAGGAGGGGGCCATGGGCCAGACGGCGCGGCACAATGGCCCATCCCCGGCCCTTGGTGCTGCCGACTGGAGCCTGCTCGCGTGACTTCTCTCCCTGAATCCGATCTCTCCGGCACGATCTCGCGCCTGTTCGTTTACCCGGTCAAATCCTGCGCGGGCATAGCGGTGCAGGAGGCCTTGCTCACCGAGACGGGTCTGGACCTCGACCGCGCCTGGATGGTGGTCGATGCGCAGAGCATGTTCCTGACCCAGCGCACCGTGCCCCGCATGGCGCTGGTGCGCCCCCAGCTCAAGACCTTCGAACTGGTGCTGCGCGCGCCGGGTATGCTGGCGTTGCACCTGGCCCTGGATGCCGTGGACGGCCCCACCACCGTGAAGGTATGGAGCGATACCGTACCCGCCTGGGACATGGGCCCTGTGGCGGCGCAGTGGTTCAGCGATTTCCTGGGCCAGCCTTGCCGCCTGGTGCGCTTCGACCCGGATCACCGCCGCCTGTCGGGCATGGACTGGACCCAGGGGGTGGAAGCGCCCAACCAGTTTGCCGATGCATTCCCTTTGCTGGTCACCAGCGAGGCATCGCTGGCCGGGCTGAATGCGCGCCTGATGGCCGCCGGGCAGGCCAGCGTGGGCATGGAGCGTTTCCGGCCCAACGTGGTGCTGGCGGGGCTGGAAGCGCACGACGAAGACCGCGTGGACAGGGTGCGCGTGGCGGCGGAGCACGGCGAAGTGCATCTGCAGCCCGTCAAACCGTGCGCGCGCTGTCCCATACCCAACATCGATCCCGCCACCGCGCACAGCAGCCCGGCCGTGACCGACGCACTGCAGGCGTACCGCCAGGATGCGCGCGTCGGCGGCGCCATCACCTTCGGCATGAATGCCATCGTGCGCCAGGGGGCGGGGCAGGTGCTGCGCGTGGGGCAGCGCGTTGCCGCGGATCTGTGCTTCGAATGAGCGGCGCCCTCTGTCCACAGGGTATGCGCGGCAGGGCTTTGCCCCAGGCCCGTAAAATCCGGGGTTTGTCTCCAGAACACCAGAAAGCCCTGCCATGAGCCTCCAATGCGGCATCGTGGGCCTGCCCAACGTCGGCAAGTCCACCCTCTTCAACGCGCTGACCAAGGCTGGCATCGCCGCCGAGAACTACCCCTTCTGCACCATCGAGCCCAATGTGGGCGTGGTGGAGGTGCCCGATCCGCGCCTGCAGCAGCTCGCCGAGATCATCTCGCCTGAGCGCATCGTGCCGGCCATCGTCGAGTTCGTGGACATCGCCGGCCTGGTGGCGGGCGCCAGCCAGGGCGAGGGCCTGGGCAACCAGTTCCTGGCCCATATCCGTGAAACCGACGCCATCGTCAACGTGGTGCGCTGCTTCGAGGACGACAACGTGATCCACGTGGCAGGCCGGGTGGACCCGATCTCCGACATCGAAGTCATCCAGACCGAGCTGTGCCTGGCCGACCTGGGCACGGTCGAGAAGTCCCTCAACCGCTACACCAAGGCCGCCAAGTCGGGCAACGACAAGGACGCCGCCAAGCTGGTGGCGCTGCTCACGCGCATCCAGGCCGCGCTCAACGAAGGCAAGCCCGCCCGCAGCGTGGAGATCACCAAGGAAGAGCAGCCCCTGCTCAAGTCCCTGTGCCTGATCACGGCCAAGCCCGCCATGTTTGTCGGCAACGTGAGCGAAGATGGTTTCGAGAACAACCCGTTCCTCGATCGCCTCAAGGAATACGCCGCCAGCCAGAACGCTCCCGTGGTGGCGATTTGCGCCAAAATGGAAGCCGAAATGGCTGAGATGAGCGACGAAGATCGCGACATGTTCCTGGCCGAAATGGGCCAGAGCGAACCCGGCCTGGCCCGCCTGATCCGGGGTGCCTTCAAGCTGCTGGGTTTGCAGACCTATTTCACTGCCGGCGTGAAGGAAGTGCGCGCCTGGACCATCCACATCGGTGACACGGCACCGCAGGCCGCTGGCGTGATCCACGGCGACTTCGAGCGTGGCTTCATCCGTGCCCAGACCATCGCCTTTGACGACTTCATTGCCTACAAGGGCGAGCAAGGTGCCAAGGATGCAGGCAAGATGCGCGCCGAAGGCAAGGAATACGTGGTCAAAGACGGCGATGTGCTGAATTTCCTGTTCAACGTCTGATCCCCGGGCGCATGGCGCCCGCCTGGGTCACACGGCCTGACATGTTCCGGTGGCGGGTGGCTCGGATCATCCGCCCGGGCTCGGAGTTCGTCTGCGTATTTTTCAGGCAACCCGCCGGCGCTGCCGAACCACGATATGGAGGGGTGAGATTGATGGAGGCACTGCACAACATTCGCCTGGAGTCGCTGATCGATACGCTGGTGAGCCTGACGGCTGCGTTCGTGCTGGGAGGGCTGATTGGCCTGGAGCGCCAGTACCGCCAGCGCACGGCGGGGCTGCGCACCAATGTGCTGGTGGCCGTGGGGGCCGCCGTTTTTGTGGATATGGCCAACCGCCTGCATGGGCATGAGGGCGCTGTGCATGTGGCGGCCTACGTGGTGTCGGGCATCGGCTTCCTGGGGGCCGGCGTGATCATGCGTGAGGATGGCAATGTGCGCGGCCTTAACACCGCGGCCACGCTCTGGGGGTCTGCTGCCGTGGGGGCGGCGGCGGGTGCCGATCTGGTCCTGGAGGCCATGCTGGCGACCTGCTTCGTGCTGGCGGCCAACACCTTGCTGCGCCCCATCGTGAACACCATCAACCGCAAGCCGCTGGATGACGAATCCGTGGAGGTGACCAACACGGTGTATGTGATTGCCGCGCGGGCACACCAGAAAGTCGTGCTGGCCAGCCTGGAGGATGAGCTGGCCCACTGCAGCTACCCGGCACGGGACCTGGAGATCCACGCCTTCGGGCAGGAGGAGGTGGAAATCGAAGCCGTTCTGGCAGCCACTTCCGTGGATGGCGAGGTGATGGATGCCCTGGTGCAGCGTCTGACCGCCGTGCCGGCGGTGCGGCAGGCTTTCTGGAGCCCCAGCACCTCGGAATGAGCGGTGTGCTGCCTTGCAAGAAATGAAGTGACATGTCCTCTGGCGTGATATTTGCCGCCCTGGCGTATGTGGCCTGGGGCCTGTTTCCGCTGTATTTCCGGCAGGTGGCCCATGTGCCCGCGCTGGAGGTGGTGGTGCACCGCACCGTGTGGTCGCTGGTGTTCGTCTTCGCCGTGCTGGCCGTGCGCAGGCATTGGGGCTGGATGCGCGCCCTGTGGGGCCAGCCCAGGGTGCTGGGGGCGTTCGCGGTGTCGGCGCTGCTGCTGTCGGGCAACTGGCTCACCTATGTCTGGGCGGTGCAGAACCAGCATGTGGTGGATGCCAGCCTGGGCTATTTCATCCTGCCGCTGGTGAATGTGGCGCTGGGTTTTGTCTTCCTGCACGAACGGCCCCGCCCCGGGCAGTGGCTGGCCGTGGCGGTGGCGGCGGCCGGTGTGCTGTGGCTGGCGGTGCAGGCCGGGCGCGTGCCGTGGATTGCGCTGGTGCTGGCCCTGAGCTTTGGTTTTTATGGGCTGATGCGCAAGGTGGCCACGCTGGGCGCGCTGGAGGGTCTGGCGCTGGAGACCATGATGCTGGCGCCGGTGGCGGCGGCCGCGCTCGCCATCTGGTCTGCGCAGGGGCAGGGCGCGCTGGTGCAGGGGGATATACCCACCATGGCGTGGCTGCTGGTGGCCGGCCCCCTGACCGCTGTGCCGCTGCTGTTGTTTGCCGCGGGCGCGCGCCGGATTCCCCTGGCCACCATGGGCATCCTGCAGTACATCTCGCCCAGCCTGCAGTTTGCGCTGGGGGTCTGGCTGTTCAACGAGCCGCTCCAGCCGGCGCGTCTGGTGGGTTTTGTGCTGATCTGGGCGGCCCTGCTGGTGTACAGCGTGGAAGGGGCCTGGACGCGCCGGGGCCGTGCCGCACCCTGAGCACGGAACCAAAGCATGGGGCCCGAAATTCTGAATCGAATAAGCTTCTATCGCTTATGAAATAAGCGCTGGTAGCTGTTTTTTTCAGGAGTCAGGGTGCCGCCATCGCGGTGCTGTTGGCCACGGGCTGGTTGCGTGATGTTCGCTGTCCACAAGGCGAACCTGTGTGGCGGCTGCCGTTTTGTGCCCATCGCTTGACCCAGGGTGGTTGACACGCATCAAGCAGTGCCCACACTGTGCGGCATTGTCCTGATGCCCGGCGCGCAGCGCTGCCTTCCATGCCCGATGCCCTTGTCAATCCGCCCGTGGTGCCACCACCCGGTGCCGCCGTGGTGTTCCACGCGCGCAATCTGTGCAAGTCTTACCAGACGGGGGAGGTGCGGGTGCGGGCGCTGCACGACGTCAATCTCGACATCGTGCGCGGCGAGTTCGTCGTGCTGCTGGGCGCCTCGGGCAGCGGCAAGTCCACGCTGCTCAACATCCTGGGCGGGCTGGATGTGCCCACCAGCGGCGAGGTGCGGTTTGCCGACCACGCCCTGAGCGGCGCCAGCGAGAGCGAGCTCACCACCTACCGGCGCGAGCATGTGGGCTTCGTGTTCCAGTTCTACAACCTGATCCCCAGCCTGACGGTGCGCGAGAACGTGGCGCTGGTGACCGACATCGCACCGCACCCCATGCCCATCGACGAGGCCATTGCCCTCGTCGGGCTCACGCCGCGCCAGCACCACTTTCCGGCGCAGCTCTCGGGCGGCGAGCAGCAGCGCGTGGCCATTGCGCGCGCCATCGTCAAGCGCCCCGAGGTGCTGCTGTGCGACGAGCCCACCGGCGCGCTCGACTACCAGACCGGCAAGATGGTGCTGGAGGTGATCGCCCGCATCAACGCCGAGCTGGGCACCACGGCCGTGGTCATCACGCACAACGCCGCCATCGCCGCCATGGCCGACCGCGTGGTCTACCTGGTGGATGGCACCATTGCGCGCATCGAGCGCAATGCGCACCGGCGCTCGCCTTCGGAGCTGTCGTGGTGAGGGCCCGGAAGCCGTCCCCACGCTCGCCCACTGTGTGTGCGTGGCACCCCCTCGGCGGCAACACAGCATGAAAGCCCTCGACCGCAAGCTGCTGCGCGACCTGCGCCGCATGTGGAGCCAGGCTCTCACCATTGCGCTGGTGGTGGCCAGCGGGCTGGGGGGCTTCATTACCACCTTGTCGGCGGTGGATTCGCTGGCGCTGGCGCGCGACCAGTTCTATGCCCAGGGCCACTTTGCCGATGCGTTCGCCACCGTCAAGCGCGCGCCGCTGGCGCTGGCCGACGTGTTGCGCGGCGTGCCCGGCGTGGCCGATGTGCAGGTAACGGTGGAACAGGTGGTGCGCGTGGAGATCGCCGGGCTGGTCGATCCCATCATCGGCCAGCTCATCGGCGTGGACCTGCGCCAGCCGCCGCGCATGAACCGGGTCACGGTGCGCAGCGGCCAGGCGTTGGCCCCGCCCGGCGCGGGTCAGGGCCGCAGCGACAGCACCATCGATGCGCTGGTGTCCGAAGGTTTTGCCCGCGTGCGCGGCCTGCGCCCGGGCGATGAGGTGACGGCGCTGATCAATGGCAAGCGCCGCCAGCTGCGCATCGTGGGCACGGCGCTGTCGCCCGAGTACATCTTTGCAGGCATGGCTGGCATGCCCGACCTGCGCGGTTTCGGCGTTTTCTGGGTGGACCGTGAGGCGCTGGCCGCGGCCTACGACATGCAGGGCGCCTTCAACCGTGTGGCCGTCAAGCTGGCGCCGCAGGCGTCGGAGCCCGCCGTGCTCGATGGCCTCTCACGGCTGCTGGCGCCCTATGGCGGGCGCGATGCCCGGGGCCGCGAGGACCAGGCCTCGCACGCCATGCTCGACAACGAGATCAAGGAGCAGCGCGTGATGGGCACCCTGCTGCCCGCCATCTTCCTGGCCGTTGCGGCCTTTTTGCTGCATGTGGTGCTCTCGCGCCTGGTGGCCACGCAGCGCGAGCAGATCGCCGCGCTCAAGGCGCTGGGCTATCCCAACAGCACCATTGCCGGGCATTACCTCAAGCTGGTGGGCGTAATCGTGGCGGTGGGGCTGGCGCTGGGCGTGGCCCTGGGCAACGGGCTGGGCACGATGCTGACGGGCCTGTATGCCGAGTTCTTTTTCTTTCCGGTGTTCGAACATCGCATTGCGCCCTGGCTGATCCTGGTGGGGGCTGGCGTCACGGGCGGCACCGCGCTGCTGGGCACGCTCAGCGCAATCGGGGCCACCGTGCGCCTGGCCCCGGCCGAGGCCATGCGCCCGCCCGCCCCGGGCCAGTACCGCCGCACCACGCTGGAGCGCCTGGGGGTGCGCCGCATACCCGCTGGGCTGCGCATGATCCTGCGCAACATGGAGCGCAAGCCCCTGCGCACCACGCTCACCATCGGTGGCACGGCCGCTGCGGTGGCCATCGTGGTCATGGGCAATTTCTTTCGCGATGCCATCGATCACATCGTGGACACCACCTTCCACATCGCGATGCGCAGCGATGTGAATGTCTGGATGACCGAACCGGTGGATGCGCTGGCCCGCCTGCAGCTGGCGCGCTTGCCCGGTGTGACGGGTGTGGAGCCCGCGCGCAGTGTGGCGGTGCGCATGGCCTACGGCCACCGCAGCGAGCGGGTGGGGCTGCAGGGCGTGGCCCCGGATGCACAGCTGTTGCGCATGGTGGATGTGGAGGGCCGCCAGAGCACCGTGCCCGAGGCCGGACTGCTGCTCACCGACCGCCTGGCCGACAAGCTGGGCGTGCGCGTGGGCGACAGGGTGCGCGTGGAGGTGCTGGAAGGCCGGCAGCGCACGCTGTATGTGCCCGTGCAGGCCACCGTGCGCGAAATGATGGGCCTGAACGCCTACGTGCAGCGCGATGTGCTCAACCAGTGGCTGCAGGAAGGCGACGTGGCCTCGCAGTTCAATGTGGCGCTGGAGCCCGGCTCCGAGGCGCGCTTTCTGGAGGCCACCAAGGCCCTGCCGCGCGTGGCGGGCGCCTTCAGCAAGGCCACGCTGCTGCGCAACATGCAGGACGTGAGCGCACGCAATGTGCGCATCATGAGCACCATCCTCACGCTGTTCGCGGCCGTGATCGCCGTGGGCGTGGTCTACAACAATGCGCGCATCGCGCTGGCCGAGCGCACCTGGGAGCTGGCCAGCCTGCGCGTGCTGGGCTTCACGCGCGGCGAGGTGTCGGCGCTGCTGCTGGGCGAGCTGGCCATTGGCATTGCCCTGGCGCTGCCGTTGGGCATGGCCATGGGCTGGGGGCTGGTGCATCTGCTGGTGGAACTGCTCAAGAACGACCAGTTCCTGTTTCCGGTGGTCATCAGTGCGCGCACCTATGCCTGGGCAGGGCTGTGCGTGGTGGCGGCGGGGGTGGCCAGCGCCCTGGTGGTGCGCCGGCAGATCGACCGGCTGGACATGGTGGGTGCGCTCAAGACGCGGGAATGACACAGGCAACCAACAATGCAGGCAAGGGGAAGACGGCAATGCAGAAGAAAACGGTGATCTGGGGTGGCGGGACGCTGGTGGTGCTGGGCGCCTTGCTGGCCTGGGCATTTGCACCCCGGCCGCTGCCGGTGGAGACGGCGGCCGTGGTGCAGGGGCGCTTCGAGGCCGGTATCGACGAGGACGCGAAAACCCGCCTGCGCGACCGCTACAGCATCTCGGCCCCGCTGGCCGGTCGGCTGGCGCGCATTGCGCTGCGCGAGGGCGATGCCGTGCGGGCGGGTGACGTGGTGGCGCGCATCACCCCCGGCCTGCCGGCACTGCTGGACGAGCGCAGCCTGCGCGAACAGCAGGCCCGCGTGACGGCCGGCCAGGCCGGTGTGCAGCGCGCCGCCGTGCGCATCGAGCGCAGCCGCGTGGCGCTGGAGCAGGCCCGCCATGACCTGCGCCGCAGCGAGCAGCTGGCGCAGCAGGGCTTTGTGGCCCCCGCGCGGCTGGATACCGAGCGCCTGGCGGTGCAGGCGGCCGAGAAAGACGCCGACGCCGCGGTGCAGGACCAGCAGGTGGCCCGCGCCGACCTGGCCCAGGCCCGTGCGGCGCTCGACGTGGTGCAGCGGCCCGGCGGCACGCAGGTTGGCAAAGCCTTCGAGGTGCTGACCCCTGTGGCCGGCCGTGTGCTGCGCGTGGCGCAGGCCAGCGAGGGCGTGGTGGCGCTGGGCGCCGTGCTCATCGAGGTGGGTGACACCGCGCAGCTCGAAGTGGTGGCACCGCTGCTGTCCACCGATGCGCTGCAGGTACACCCCGGCAGCCCCGTGCGCATTGAGCGCTGGGGTGGCCCGGGCGTGTTGCAGGGGCGCGTGCGCAGCGTGGAGCCGGTGGCGTTCACCAAGGTCTCGGCGCTGGGAGTGGAGGAGCAACGGGTCAACGTGCTGATCGACCTGACCAGCCCCCCCGCGCAGTGGGCCGCGCTGGGCGACGGCTACCGCGTGGTGGCGCGCGTGCTCACGCGCGAGGCGCAGGACGCCACCCTGGTGCCGGTGAGCGCGCTGTTCCCGCTGCCCGCCAGCGCCGATGCCGCAGCGCCCCCCATCGCGGATTCCACGGAGTTCCGCATGGCGGTGTTTGTGGTCGATGGAGGCCGGGCGCGGCGCGTGCCGGTGGTGCTGGAGGCGCGCGGCAGCACCCATGCCTGGGTGAAAGAGGGGCTGCAGGCGGGTGCACAGCTGGTGGTGTACCCGCCCGCTGCGCTGGCCGATGGCGCCCGCGTCAAGGTGCGCACCCCCTGACGAAGGGTGGGCCCATGTACCCTGAATCCCTTGTGAAAGCCTATGCCGCCGCCGAGCAGCGCCTGCGCCAATTGCAGCGCAGCCCCGAGGCTTTTGGCCACCCCACCGGTACCGTGGAGTGGATCGAAACCCATATCTCCTGGCTGCTGCTGGCGGGTGATTTTGTCTACAAGTTCAAGAAGCCCCTGCAGCTGGATTTCCTGGACTTCAGCACCCCCGCGCTGCGGCGCGCCGCCTGCGAGGAAGAGCTGCGCATCAACCGCCGCACCGCGCCCGCCCTGTACCTGGGCCTGGTGGCGCTGAGTGGTGCCGCAGGCAGCCTGCGGTTGCACCCCGCCGAAGCAGCCCCGGCCGATGCCGAACCCGCCGTGCGCATGCGCCGCTTTGCGCAGGAGGCGCTGCTGAGCCACCTGCTGGAGCAGCAGCGCCTGCTGCCTGCCCATATCGACGCCCTGGCGCAGCAGGTGGCGCAATTCCACGCCAGTGCAGCCGTGGCCCTGCCGCAGCAGGGCTGGGGCACGGCCCGGGCGGTTACCGCGCCGGTGCACGACTGCCTGGCGGCGCTGCAGCCGCAGGTGGCGCAGTGGGTGCCCGACCTGGTCCTCGCGCTGGCGCAGGTGGCGCAGTGGTGTGCCGCACAGGGCGCCGCGCTGGAGCCAGTGTTTGCGCAGCGCCTGCAGGCCGGGCGGGTGCGCGAATGCCATGGCGACCTGCACCTGGCCAACCTGGTGCTGATCGACGGACAGCCGCAGCTGTTTGACGCGATCGAGTTCAACCCGGCGCTGCGCTGGATCGACTGCGTGGCCGACATCGCTTTCCTGGCCATGGACCTGGAGGCGCGCGGCCGCGCCGACCTGGCCTGGCGCTTTCTGAATGCCTGGCTGGAGCACACGGGCGACTATGCCGGCCTGCCGGTGCTGCCGTACTACCGCGTGTACCGTGCCCTGGTGCGCGCCCGCGTGGCGGGCATGCGGCTGGCGCAGGCGCAGGGTGAGGCGCGTGCCGCCAGCCTGCGCGAGGTGCAGCGCTATCTGGCGCTGGCGCAGCGTTTCGTCCAGCCCCTGGCGCCCGAGCTGTGGCTGGCGCATGGTTTTTCGGGTGCGGGCAAGAGCACGCAGTCGCAAGCCCTCATCGCCGAGCGCGGCGTGGTGCGCGTGCGCGCCGATGTGGAACGCAAGCGCCTGTTCGGCCTGGCGCCACAGGCATCGAGCGCGGCGGTGCCGGGCGGTATCTACACGGCCGAGGCCTCGCGGCGCACCCACGAGGCCCTGGCGCAGGCGGCCCGCTGGGCACTGGATGCGGGCCACACGGTGCTGGTGGACGCCACCTTCCTGAACCCCGCGATGCGCCAGCGCTTCATGGCCCTGGCGCGGCAGGCGCAGGTGCCCTGCCGCATCCTCGCGTTCGAGGCGCCCCTCGCGGTGCTGCGCGAGCGGGTGCGCCGCCGCCAGCAGACGGGGGGCGACGCCTCGGAGGCCTCGGTACAGGTGCTGGAGGCGCAATGGGCTGCCGCCCAACCGCTTTCGCCCGCCGAGGAAGCGATCACGGTGCATGTGGACACCACCAGGCCGGTGGATTGGAATGCGTTGCTGCCGCCCGCTGGTGCCTGCGCGGGCGCTAGAACGCCAGGTGGCCCGGCATGAAATACAGCAGCACGCTGGTCATGGCCAGGTAGCGAAAGAATTTGCCCACTGCCATGTAGGCCAGGCAGGGCCAGAACGGCAGCTTGAGCCAGCCCGCCACGGCGCACAGCGGGTCGCCCACCACGGGCAGCCAGCTCAGCAGGCAGGTCTTGGCCCCCCATTTGCGCAGCCAGATGCGCGCGCGGCGCTCGGTGCGGCTGAGCGCGCGCGCCGGTTGGGAGTCGGCGCTGGGGGGCTGGCCGGCGCGCCGGTGGCGCCGCGCCGCATCCCAGGTGCGGTGCGCGCCCAGGCCCATCCACCAGCTCACGCCGCCGCCCAGGGTATTGCCCAGCGTGGCCACGGCGATGGCGGGCCAGTACAGGTCGGGGTTGAGCTTGATCAGGCCGAACACCGCGGGCTCCGAGCCCATGGGCAGCAGCGTGGCCGAAACGAACGAGACGACAAACACCGTGCCCAGCCCGAACTGCGGCAGAGCCAGCCATTGCAGCAACTGGTGCATCCAGATTTCCATGGGGGCAAGTGTAGGGCGGCATTGCGCGCGCCGCAGGCCCTGGGGATTCCGTCCTACAAGGCGCTGCGCTGTTGGGCCACGGCGCGGGTGCGCCAGGGTTTGTATCGTGGGCTGACTCCCGCCCTTGGCAATCACCGGAAGGCTTGCGATGCATATCACCCCCACGACGCCCCTATTTCCCTGCCGTACGTACTGGCTGTCACTGGCCGCTGGCATCTCACTGGCGGCCTGTGTGCAGAGCCCGCAGTCCGCGGCGTCTGGGCAGACGCCGCCTCTGGCGCACATGGCCTGGAACGCCGCGGAGGAGGGCTGCGCGGGGGACGAGCGCCTGCGGGCCGCCGTGGCCAGTGCACGCAGCGAGTTGCAGGCCCAGGGGCTGGTGCTGAAGACCGTGTGCCAGGCGTCGCAAGGCGCGCTGGCCGTTCGGGTGGAGGTGGCGAACGGCCTGCTGGCCAGCAAGGTGGTGCGCGGCCCGCTGGCCGAGGGCGAAGCGGTGGACATGGGCACTCCCGCCGGCGTCGGCGGCGCAGCGGCCGCTAGCCACAGCGCAGATTTTTCACCCGACGTGCAGCACAACCGCCAGTGGCTGCGTGCGCTCATGGCGCGCCACCAGCTCGATAATCTGCCGGACGCCTGGTGGCGTTATGCCCGGAAAGCGGCGCCATCGGCCGTGGCCGAGGTGGACCTGGCCGCGCGCTGAGAGCCTGTTCACGATCTCCCAGGGGTCGCGCAGCGGTCTTTGCGCGATGGGATGCAAGGCGCGGTGTGCAGTGGATAGCCCGGCTATCCACAAGCGCCGCAACGCCGCAGACCGCCCGCAAAGACCACTGCCCGATGGGTTGGAGCGAAATCGGGCGACAAGGCCGCCCCGGCCGCTTGCATGGGCACGAGCCCATGCGGCGCACCCGAAGCATCCACTCATCCCGATTGCGCTCCAACGCGATCCCCTGCGAGATCGTGAACAGGCTCTGAGTCCGCTGGCGCCAGAAGGCGCGGATGGAGGGCGGCACCGGCCATTTATTTCCGCTATCTGGCGGGGGCGTGCATTTCATTTGCTGAAAATTTGAGCAGCTACAATGCTGCCTCCTTTTTCAGCATCCGCTGCACGCCCATTCCTTCCCCTTCATGCAGATCGGCCACATCCCTTTGGCGAACCGTTTGTTCGTCGCCCCCATGGCGGGCGTCACGGACCGGCCGTTTCGCCAGCTGTGCAAGCAGCTCGGCGCGGGCTACGCGGTGAGCGAGATGGTGACCTCGCGCAAGGACCTGTGGAACAGCCTCAAGACCTCGCGCCGGGCCAACCATGAAGGCGAGCCCGGGCCGATTGCCGTGCAGATTGCCGGCACCGAGGCGCAGATGATGGCCGAGGCCGCGCTCTACAACGTGGACCGGGGCGCGCAGATCATCGACATCAACATGGGCTGCCCGGCCAAGAAGGTGTGCAACAAATGGGCGGGCTCGGCGCTGATGCAGGACGAGGCGCTGGCCGTGGAAATCGCCGCCGCCGTGGTGGAGGCCTGCGCCCCGCGCAACGTGCCCGTCACGCTCAAGATGCGCACTGGCTGGTGCCAGCAGCACAAGAACGCCGTGGCATTGGCGCGGCAGTTTGAAAAGGTGGGCATCCAGATGCTCACCGTGCACGGCCGCACGCGCGAGCAGGGTTACAAGGGCCAGGCCGAATACGACACCATTGCCGCAGTGAAGGCCGCCGTGCGCGTGCCCGTGGTGGCCAACGGCGACATCACCACGCCGGAAAAGGCCCGCGCCGTGCTGGCCGCCACCGGGGCTGACGCCCTCATGATCGGCCGCGCAGCGCAAGGCCGGCCCTGGATCTTCCGCGAGGTGGGCCACTTCCTGGCCACGGGCGAGCACCTGGCACCGCCGCTGGTGGCCGAGCTGCGGCGCCTGCTGCTGGAGCACCTGCAGGACCACTACCGCCTGTATGGCGAACTGACCGGTGTGCGCAGCGCGCGCAAGCACATTGCCTGGTACCTGCGCGCGCTGCCGGGCGGCGAGGCCTTGCGGCAGCACATCAATACGATAGAAGACTGCACCACGCAGTGGCAGGCGGTGGCCGACTACCTGGATGCCCTGGCGCAACAGATGGACCGGCTGCCGGCCGCCACCGATGTGGATGCGAATACACAAGAACAAGAGGGAATGGCTGCATGAGCAAGAAAAACATTGAAGAATCCGTGCGCGAAAGCCTGCAAGGCTACTTTCGCGACCTGGGCGGCGAGACGCCCGATGGCATGTACGACATGGTGGTTCGCCTGGTCGAGCGCCCGCTGCTGGAGGTGGTGATGCTCCAGGCCGACAACAACCAGTCGCGGGCCGCCGAATGGCTGGGCCTGAACCGCAACACCCTGCGCAAGAAGCTGGTCGAGCACAAGATGCTCTGATGCCAGGGTGTCATTTGCTATTTAATTTATAGCTTCTGGCGCTTGTTGAGTAAGCGCCAGTGCCTGTTTTTATTCAAACTCTATCCATCCACACCATGAACGCACTTCTCTCCGTCTCCGACAAGACCGGTATCGTCGAATTCGCCCAGGCCTTGCACGCGCTCGGCATCAAGCTCTTGTCCACCGGCGGCACCGCCAAACTGCTGGCCGACAAGGGCCTGCCCGTGACCGAGGTGGCCGAAGTCACCCAGTTCCCCGAGATGCTCGACGGCCGCGTCAAGACCCTGCACCCCAAGGTGCATGGCGGCCTGCTGGCCCGCCGCGAGTTGCCCGAGCACATGGCCGCTCTCAAGGAGCACGGTATCGACACCATCGACCTGCTGGTGGTCAATCTCTACCCCTTTGAAGCCACGGTGGCCAAGGCCGGTTGCACGCTGGCCGATGCCATCGAGAACATCGACATCGGGGGCCCCGCCATGGTGCGCAGCGCCGCCAAGAACTGGAAAGACGTGGGCGTGATCACCTCGGCGGACCAGTACGAGGCCGTGCTGGCTGAACTGAAGGCGGGCGGCAAGCTGTCTGACAAGCTGCGCTTTGCGCTGTCGGTGGCCGCGTTCAACCGCATCGCCCAGTACGACGGCGCCATCAGCGACTACCTGTCGTCGGTCGCGTTCGAAGCCGAAAAGCTGTCTGAAACCTACGTGCCCGCCCGCACCCAGTTCCCCGGCCAGAGCAATGGCATCTTCACCAAGGTGCAGGACCTGCGCTACGGCGAAAACAGCCACCAGCAGGCCGCGCTGTACCGCGACCTCTACCCCGCGCCCGGCTCGCTGGTCACCGGCGTGCAGCTGCAGGGCAAGGAGCTCTCCTACAACAACATCGCCGACGCCGATGCCGCCTGGGAATGCGTCAAGAGCTTCGAGGCCGCCGCCTGCGTGATCGTCAAGCACGCCAACCCCTGCGGCGTGGCCGTGGGCCTGGATGCCCTGAGCGCCTACAGCAAGGCCTTCCAGACCGACCCCACCAGCGCCTTTGGCGGCATCATCGCGTTCAACCGCGTGGTCGATGGCGCGGCCGCAGCCCAGGTCAGCAAGCAGTTTGTCGAGGTGCTGATGGCGCCCGACTTCACGGCGGAAGCGCTGGAAATCTTCAAGGCCAAGGCCAATGTGCGCCTGATGAAAATCGCGCTGCCAGCCCATGGTGGCCAAACCGACTGGGAACGCGGCCGCAACGCCATGGACGCCAAGCGCATCGGTTCGGGCCTGCTGCTGCAGACCGCCGACAACCACGAGCTGGCCCTGGCCGACCTGAAGGTGGTGACCACCAAGCAGCCCTCGAACGAAGAAATGCAAGACCTGTTGTTTGCGTGGAAGGTGGCCAAGTACGTCAAGAGCAACGCCATCGTCTTCTGCAAGGGCGGCATGACCATGGGCGTGGGTGCCGGCCAGATGAGCCGCCTGGATTCGGCCCGCATCGCCAGCATTAAGGCCCAGCATGCCGGCCTGACCCTGCAGGGCACGGCCGTGGCGAGCGACGCCTTCTTCCCCTTCCGCGACGGCCTGGATGTGGTGGTCGATGCAGGCGCCACCTGCGTGATCCAGCCCGGCGGCAGCATGCGCGACCAGGAGGTGATTGACGCCGCCAACGAGCGCGGCGTGGCCATGGTGTTCAGCGGCGTGCGGCACTTCCGCCACTGATCGGTTTCGATCAGAGCAACAAAAAAGCGGCCTCGGCCGCTTTTTTGTTGTCTGCGTTCCTGCCCGGAGCGCGGGGCGGTCAGGCCGCCACGATGTGCCCGCGTCCGCTGGCGCCGGCCAGCACCTTGAGTGACTTGTCGGTGCTGGCGGTGTAGTTGCGGCTGGTGATGGTGTTCACATACACCCAGTCGGCACGGCACTCGGTGGCCGTGGCGGTGAGCAGCATGTAGCCGCGGCGCGCGGTGTCGCAGTATTTCAGCGTCTTGATCAACTGCTGGAAGGCGCCCGCCAGCATGGCCGGGTTTTCCTTGGGCAGGTATTCCTCGAAGCCGGGCGACGACACCGACGAGGTGGCGAACTCCACGCCCACGGCGTTGCCGTTCATGTCGGCCAGTTCGTTGGCCCAGGCGTTGTGCGTGTCGCCCGACAGCACCACCAGGTTCTTGCCCAGGCTGCGGGCCGTGCCCAGCACGGTTTCGCGCGCGGCCTGGTAGCCGTCCCAGGCGTCGAGGTTGTAGGGGATGCTGGGCTGGGCCAGGATGGCCTGCTCGGCGGGGGTCAGCGTGGCGGGCGCAGTCTGGGCCTTGGCCACGAGGGCCGAGTATTGCGACAGCGACACCCCCGTGGCCGGGTTGTTGAAATGGAGCAGCAGGGGGGCGGGCACGTTCATGCGCCCCATCAGCACCTGCTGGCCCAGCACCTGCCAGGTGGCGCTGGAGGCAGCCATCTGCTGCTGCAGCCATTGGGTCTGTGTGCTGCCCATCAGCTGGCGCGCGGGGTTGCCCACGGCGGCGGTAAAGCCAGCGGCATCGATGCCGCTGGCGGTGATGTAGTTGTTGTAGTCGAGCTGCTCTTCGCGTCCGATGGCGCGCGTGTCCAGCATGTGCAGCGCCACCAGGTCGCCAAATTGAAAACTGCGGTAGATCAGCTCGGGCTGCGCGTTGCGGGTGGGCATCCACTCGTGGTAGGCCTGCATGGCGGCGGCCTTGCGTGTGGCAAAGCTGCCTTCGGTGGCGCTCTGGTGGTTTTCGGCGCCGTTGGCCCAGGTGTCATTGGCGATCTCATGGTCGTCCCAGATGGCGATCATGGGCGCCACGGCGTGCAGGGCCTGCAGGTCGGGGTCGGTCCGGTACTGCGCGTGGCGCGCGCGGTAGTCTGCCAGCGAGAGGATTTCGCCTGCGGGCTGTACCAGGCGGCCCAGCTGTTCGGCATTGGCCGAGGCATAGCCGCCGCGCGCGTATTCGTACAGGTAGTCGCCCAGGTGCACCGTGGCGTCCAGGTCGCTGCGGCGTGCGGCTTCGGCATACACATTGAAGTAGCCTGCCGGATAGTTGGCGCACGAGAACACGGCCAGCCTGACCTGCGCGACACTGCCCGTGGGCAAGGTGCGCGTGCGTCCCAAGGGGGAGCTGGCCGCGTAGGCGGTGAAACGGTAGTGGTAGGCCGTGGCGGGCTTCAGGCCGGTGGCATCGACCTTGACGGTGAAGTCGCGGGCTGCGGTGGCGGTGGCCTGTCCCTTGGCCACCACGGTGGTGAAGGCGGCATCGCTGGCCAGCTCCCATTGCACGGGGATGTCTGCTGTGGCACCCGCAGCCGGCGTCACGCGCGTCCACAGGATCACACGGTCGCTCAGCGGGTCGCCGCTGGCCACGCCGTGGACAAAGCGCACTTCCGGGTCGTCGCCGCCACCGCAGGCCGCCAGCGGCAAGGTGCCGAGCGCCGTGGCGCCCCAGGCCATCTGGCGCACGAAGCGGCGCCGGCCCGTGTCCGTGGCTGCCTCCGTGGCGGTAGCAGGCTGCAACAAGTTGGTCAGGGGCTTCTTGTCGTGGGGGCTGTGCATGGTGGAACGCTCGGGTTAAAGCCACCAAGGCTGACAGGCGCTTGTGACGGGGCTGTGAACGCCTGCACCATGCAAAAACCCCGTGGCAACGGGGTGCGTTGCCACGGGGTTGGTGGGAGAAAGCCAATGAGCGTTTTTGACTTGTGGCGCTTATCTGGGAAGCGCTATGCGCCCTTATTTTGTGAGCGTTCTGAAGACGTCGCGCGCAATGGACACGGTGTCGGCAATGTCCTGCGCCGTATGGGCGGCGCTCACAAAGCCGGCTTCGTAGAGCGCGGGCGCGATGTACACGCCGCGGCCGAGCAGGCCATGGAACAGCTGGTTGAAGCGCGCGCCGTCGGTCTTCAGCACTTGCGCGTAGTTCTGCGGCAACTCGGGCAGCAGGAAGAAGCCGAACATGCCGCCCTCGCAGTCGGCGCTGAAAGGCACGCCTTCGGCCGCCGCCGCTGCGGCCAGCCCATCGACCAGCGAGCGGGTACTGGCGCCCAGGGTGTCAAAGAAGCCGGGCTTCCTGATCTCGCGCAGCGTGGCCAGGCCGCAGGCCGTGGCCACGGGGTTGCCCGACAGGGTGCCGGCCTGGTACACCGCGCCCAGGGGTGCCAGGTGCTCCATGATGGCGCGCGAGGCGCCAAAGGCCGCCAGCGGCATGCCCCCACCGATCACCTTGCCCAGCACCGTGATGTCGGGCCGGAAGCCCGGGATGCTTTTGGCGTACACGCTTTGCGCGCTGCCCAGGGCCACGCGAAAGCCGGTCATCACTTCGTCCAGCACCAGCAATGCGCCATATTCGGTGCACAGCTCGCGGCAGCGGCGCATGAAGGGCACGCTGGCGCGCACGAAGTTCATGTTGCCGGCAATGGGCTCGATCATCAGACAGGCCAGGTCCTTGCCGTGCAGGGCGAAGGCCTCTTCGAGCCGGGCCACGTTGTTGTATTCGAGCACCAGCGTGTGCTGCACCACTTCGGGCGGCACGCCGGCGCTGGTGGCGTTGCCAAAGGTCGCCAGACCCGAGCCGGCCTTGACCAGCAGTGCATCGGCATGGCCGTGGTAGCAGCCCTCGAACTTGATGAGCTTGCTGCGCCCCGTGGCGCCGCGTGCCAGGCGGATGGCGCTCATGCCGGCTTCGGTGCCCGAGCTGACCAGGCGGATCATCTCCATGGAGGGCACCAGGCCCAGGATTTCTTCGGCCAGCTCGATCTCGCGCTCGGTCGGGGCACCAAAGCTGAAGCCTTCCAGCGCGGCTTTCTGCACGGCTTCGAGCACGGCCGGGTGGCCATGGCCCAGGATCATCGGACCCCAGGAGCCGATGTAGTCGATGAAGCGCTGGTCATTGGCGTCCCAGAAGTAGGCGCCCTGCGCGCGCTTGACAAAGCGGGGCGTTCCGCCCACGGCCTTGAAGGCCCGCACGGGCGAGTTCACGCCACCGGGGATGAGCGCCTTGGCGCGTTCGAACAGGGGGATGTTGAGGTCAGTGCTTGGTGTCATGGGGTGGCATCACAAAGCCTTCGAGGGCCTGTGTTTCGTCAATGGGTTCTTCTTCATCGCCATCGTCCTCATCGGGCTGGGCCCAGAACATGCGATCGGGAATGATGTGCCCCATTCCGGGGCGAAATCCGGCGTCCAGGCAGCGGTCAAGGTAGCTCAGTGCTTCGCTGGTGGCTTCGCCCAGATCGTTGCCACTGGCTACCAGCGCTGTGAGGGCGGCCGAAAGGGTGTCGCCTGCACCGGCAAAGGTGGCGTCGAACAGCTCGAACTTGCCGCTGCCCAGCACGGTCTGGGGCGAGGCCAGCACGTTCTCGACGAACTGCTCGGGCAGCGGTATGCCCGTGACCAGGGTGTAAGGCACGCCCATTTCGGCGGCGGCCCGGGCGATGTCGCGGGCGGTGGGGCTGCGGTCGCTTCGCCACTCGGGTAGCAGCCAGCGCCACAGCGTGCTGTGGTTTCCGACCAATACGGATGTCTGTGGCAGCAGCAGTTCGCGAAAAGCATCCAGGTACTGGTCGATCAGGTCGTCCTGCCACCACGACAGGTTGGGCATGTAGGCGATGACGGGGACCTCGTCATAGTCCGTGGTGATCTCGGTAATGGCGCTGATGTTCTCGGGGCTGCCCACAAAACCGATCTTGATGGCCTGCACCGGCAAGTCTTCCAGCACGGTGCGCGCTTGCTCGGACACGGCCTCGTCGTCAAAACTGAAGTGGTCGAAGATCTCGGCGGTGTCGCGAACGTAAGCGCCTGTAACGACGGCAATGGGGTGTCCTCCCACCGAAGCAATGGTGCTGATATCGGCGGTAAGACCACCCGCACCGCTGGGATCGCTGGCATTGAACACCAGGACGCAGGCAGGGCTGGCATCGTCCGCTGCCTGGTCGGAAATGTCCGCTATATCAGAAGAAGGGGGGGTATTTGTTGTCATGGGCCGGATTCGGCAGTGAGGGTGGCACAGAAGCAGCAACCCGGTGTGATGACTAGATACAATCGTTGCATTCTATGTGAAGGCCCAGTAAGCTGTGACTGACTTTAAAACTTGGATGTGTCTGATCTGTGGATGGATATATGACGAGGCGCAAGGTTCACCCGAGCACGGCATTGCGCCCAACACGCCGTGGGACCAGGTCCCCATGAATTGGACCTGTCCCGAGTGTGGTGCCCGCAAAGAAGATTTCGAGTTGGTTCAGATTTGAGACGCTTCAGCACCATCTGCTGCGGCGTTGTTTTTTTCTCCATCGGGAGCAGTGACAATTGACTACAGCAGGCGCAACTTTCAAAGTGCTCGTGGTGGATGACAGCAATACCATTCGCCGAAGCGCCGAGATTTTTCTCAAGCAGGGAGGGCACGAGGTCTTGCTGGCAGACGATGGGTTCGATGCCTTGGCCAAGGTGAATGACTACCAACCGCAGCTCATTTTCTGCGACATTCTGATGCCCAAGCTTGATGGATATCAGACATGCGCCATCATCAAGCGCAATGCGCGTTTTGCAGATACTCCTGTGGTCATGCTGTCCTCCAAGGATGGCGTGTTTGACAAAGCGCGTGGCCGCATGGTCGGTTGCCAGGAATATCTCACCAAACCCTTTACCAAAGACCAGTTGTTGCAGGCGGTGCAGCAATTCGGTAATTCCCAACAAGGAGCCATGTAATGCCTATTCAGAAAGTGCTGGTCGTTGACGACTCGAAGACCGAGTTAATGTTTCTGACCGACTTGCTGCAGAAAAAAGGCATGCAAGTGCGTACCGCTGAAAATGCCGAAGAGGCGTTTCGCCGATTGGCGGAAGAAAAGCCCGATTTGATTTTGATGGACGTGGTGATGCCGGGGCAAAATGGTTTCCAGCTGACCCGTTCCATTACGCGTGATCCCCTCTATGCGGATGTGCCCATCATCATGTGCACCAGCAAAAACCAGGAAACAGATCGTGTCTGGGGAATGCGCCAAGGCGCACGTGGCTACATCACGAAACCGGTAGATTCAGCCGAGCTGCAGGCCAAGATCGATGCGCTGAACTGAGGCGGTTCGCGTTCATGGCCAATCGCGAAGCACTGCGAGAACTCCAGACCCGTCTCGCCAGCCGTCTTCAGGCGGCAAGGGGTGAGGGAGTATCTGTTTCCTCCTGGCTGGCGGTCGAGGCTGCCGGGCAGGCTTATCTGTTGCCGCTGGGTCAATCGGGTGAAATTTTTCCCTGGATCGCGGTTCAGCGTGTCCCTTACACCCAGAAATGGTTTCTGGGTGTGGCCAATCTGCGGGGTGGTCTTGTGGGGGTGGTGGATCTGGCGGGGCTGCTGGGATCGACCATCGCGCGCAATGAGCAGGCCCTGTCGGAGGCCAGTCTGCTTGCTTTCAATGCTGCACTGGAAGTCAACGCGGCCCTCTTGGTGGATCGGCTTGCCGGGCTGCGGGGCACGGATGCCTTTGTCTCGTCGGAGCCACCGGCCCCGGACGCCCCCGCCTTTTTTGGCACCATCTATGTGGATTCGAATGGGACCCGCTGGCAGGAGATCAATCTTCAGATGCTGTCCCAAAATCCTGCTTTCCTGAGTATCAGTGCTTGAGTTTTTCTGTAAGGCTGCACCATGTCCGTCGTGAATCAATTTGGAAAACTGTTCAATCGCAAGCCCGAGGAGTCGGACAAGGTGCTGGGTGCCGGCATGGTGGATGGCCGGCACAATGCTTTGGAAGCGGGAACTGTCGAGGCCAGCGTGGTGCGGGAGTCTTACCAGACCGATGCCATGAACAGTGTGCAAGGTGATCCAGGTGGCGAGTCGCTGGAATCATCGGCGAACGAAACGGACGAAGACTTCATTTCCTTGCCGCTGCTGGGCCGTTCCACGGCGGCTGGCCACCAGCGGCGCTTGCTGGCGTTGTTGGCCATTGGCGTTGTGGCGCTGGCACTGATTGCGGGTTGGGTGCTGCGGCAGGCAGATCGCTCTGCCCAGCAGTTGGCTGCTACCGGTCAGTCGCTGATGCAGTCCCAGCGGCTTGCCAAATCTGTTTCGCAGGCGCTGGTGGGGAGTCCGCAGGCCTTCCCGGACGTGGTGGAAAGCTCTGGTGTTCTGGCCCGCAACGTGCGCGCACTGGGCACTGGCGACAGTGAGCTGGGCGTGCAGTCCCTGGGCGAACAGCTCCGGCCGGATCTGGAGGCCGTGAACCCGCTCATGGAGCGCGCGGAACGCAACGCCAGCGTGGTGATGGGGCAGCAGAAAATCCTTATGCAGGTGGGCGACGCACTGCGCACCATCAATCGCCAGTCGTCGGATCTGCTGGAAATCGCAGAAACCGTGTCGTCTCTCAAGCTGCAGCAAAACGCTCCGGCGGCCGAGATTTCCGCCGCCGGTCAATTGGTGATGCTGACCCAGCGTATTGGCAAGTCGGCCAATGAATTCCAGACCATGGAAGGCGTAAGCCCCGAAGCCGTGTTCCTGCTGGGCAAGGACTTGAATTCCTTCAAGGAAATTGCCCAAGGCCTGCTCAATGGAAGTCCGGAGTTGCGGCTGGCTGCAACCAAGGATGCGCAGACACGCGAACAGCTCGAAGCCCTGATCAAACTCTACGAAGAGACCCGTACGCAAGCCAGTGCCATTCTGGGCAACCTGCAAGGTCTGGTTTCTGCCCGGGAGGCCCAGTCGTCGATCATTGCCGATAGCGAGCCGCTGCGTCGCCAGTTGGAAGGCTTGCAGGACAAGCTTTCTTCGCAGACGGGCCTGGGGGCCGGGCAGTTTGCTGCCCTGGCGTTGGCGGGTTTGTTCGTGCTGCTTTGCGGTATCGGAATTTCCCGCGTTCAGCTGCTGGACAGCCGGGGTCGCCAGGTGGCCGCTGAAGTACAGCAAAAGGATGCAAAACGCCAGGAGCAGGAGGCCAAGCGCGTCAACGACGCCAACCAGGCCGCCATTTTGCGTTTGATGAACGAACTGCAATCCGTTGCTGAAGGTGATCTGACGCAGGAAGCCACGGTGACGGAAGACATCACCGGTGCTATCGCTGACTCTGTGAACTACACGGTGGAAGAGTTGCGCCAGCTGGTGGGCAGCGTGCAGAACACCGCCACCCGTGTGGCGCAGACGACGGCCCAGGTGGACAGCACCTCCACTGAGCTGCTGGCTGCTTCCAACGAGCAGCTGCGCGAAATTCGTGAAACCGGCCGGTCCGTTCTGGATATGGCAACCCGAATCAACGAAGTGTCCACCCAGGCGCAAGAGTCCGCTACGGTGGCGCGTCAGTCGCTGCAGGCGGCCGACTCGGGCTTGCAGGCTGTGCAGAACGCCATCGGTGGTATGAACTCGATTCGTGACCAGATCCAGGATACGTCCAAGCGGATCAAGCGTCTTGGTGAGTCGTCGCAGGAAATCGGTGAAATCACCGAGCTGATCTCGGACATTACGGAGCAGACGAACGTGCTGGCCCTGAACGCTGCCATTCAGGCCGCATCTGCGGGTGATGCCGGTCGCGGCTTCTCGGTGGTTGCCGAAGAAGTGCAACGACTGGCTGAGCGGTCCGCCGATGCAACCCGGCAGATTTCGGCCCTGGTGAAAGCCATTCAGACCGATACCCAGGATGCGGTGGCCGCCATGGAGCGTTCCACGCAAGGTGTGGTGGAAGGGGCTCGCCTGTCTGACAGTGCAGGTACCGCACTGACTGAAATTGACCGTGTGTCGCGCCGCCTGGCGGAGCTGATCGAGCAAATTTCGTCGTCCACGTCCCGGGAAGCTGTTCTGGCCAATGAAGTGGCAGACAACATCCAGCACATTTTTGCGGTGACCGAGCAGACGGGTGAGGGCACACGTACCACGGCACAACAGGTGCGCGAGCTCTCGCACATGGCTGAAGAACTGCGCCAGTCGGTGGCACGTTTCAAGATCGCCTGACGCAACCATCCAGCAGTCATCAACCAGCGGCTCACTGCAGCCGGGGACGAATTCATGCCATCTATTGATGTCAACAATGCACCGGCCGCGGATGAAATCCAGGGCGTTCAGGATCTGGGGCCTCTGGCATGGGTGCTTGACGAACTGCGCAAATCACTGGATGGAGCTGTCAAGGCAATGCGCCGTTTTGTGCGGGACGCAGAGCTGGCGCGAGAGTCCGATCTGGCCTCGTTGGATGCCGGAGCCTTGCGTATTGCGCGCCAGCAGCTCCATCAGGCCAGCGGAGCGCTTGAAATGGTGGGCATGGGTTCGCCGGCCCTGGTCTTGCGAGCCATGGAGTCGGCCGTACAAAAGTTTGTGCAACGCCCTGAGCAATGCACAGACGATGCTGCTGCGGTGATCGAGCGTGCCAGCTTCGCCCTCATCGAATATCTCGAAAACGTGCTGGGAGGCAAGGCTGTTTCTGCGGTCGCCCTTTTTCCTCAGTACCGAGACGCCCAGGCGCTGGCAGGGGCCGAGCGTGCGCACCCCGCAGATCTGTGGCCGGCGGAGCGTCGTTTCCGTGAGCCGGAAGATTCCGTGGCAGCCACGCCGTTGCCATACGGCCCCGAGGCACGGGCGCGCCTAGATTCTGCAGTATTGAAAATCGTCAAATCGGGCGATCAGTCGGCCGCGACAAGCATGCGCGAAATCTGCCTGGGTTTTGCTGCGGCCCAGTCCGACCGCCAGTCGCGGGCTTTCTGGAAGATCTGTGCCGGTTTCTTCGAAGCACTTGGCGCAGGGCTGCTGGCGCCCGACGTCTACGTGAAGCGGGTGGCGTCGCGCGTGCTGATGCAGTACGCCACCTTGGCCAAGGGCGACGATGCCATTGCTGATCGCTTGGTCCAGGATCTGCTTTTCTTCTGTTCACAGGCGAATCTCGCGGGCGGTGAGGCGGATAAGGCGCCGGCTCTCGAAGCCGTCAGAAAATCCTTTGGTCTGGAGCGATTCAAGCCGGTGGATTATGAAATCGCGCGTTTTGGCCGGTTTGACCCGGCCTTGCTGGCGCAGGCGCGCAAGCGCATCGCATCTGCCACCGAAACCTGGTCCGCGCTGGCAGGTGGAGACCGCAACAAGCTCAAGCCGGCAGCGGATCAGTTCAGTCTGGTTTGCGACTCGCTGCGCAAGCTGCATCCGGGAAGCGAAAGTCTCGCCGCAGGCCTGACGCGGGCCCTTGAGTCCACAACCCGCTCGGGGGAACCGCCGTCACCAGCGCTGGCAATGGAGGTGGCAACTTCAGTGCTTTACCTGCAGGCCGCGTTTGAGGAGCTGGATGCGGATGACGGACTGATGGAGTCGCGTGCAGAGCGCCTGGCGCAGCGGCTGGACGCTGTGGTCGCGGGCGCGGAGCCAGAGCCGCTTGAACTCTGGATGGAAGAGCTGTACCGCCGGGTCAGCGACAACCAGACAATGGGCAGTGTGGTGGATGAATTGCGTTCCACACTGGGTGAAGCCGAGAAAGCGCTGGACCAGTTTTTCCGGAATTCCCAGGATACGGAGGTGTTGGCGGCAGTGCCGGGCCACCTGGCGCAGATGCGTGGCGTCTTGTCCGTTCTGGGACTGGAGCAGGCATCGCTGGCGGTGGTGCGCATGCGTGACACCGTGGAGCACTTGCTCATCAATGACATTCCTGAAGAAGATCGACAGCCAGCGTTTGAAAAGCTGGGCAACAGCCTGGGAGCGCTCGGATTTCTGATTGACATGCTGAGCTACCAGCGCACGATGGCGCGCAAGCTCTTTGTTTACGATGAAGAGCTCGGGGAGTTGCGTATCCTGGTGGGCAAAACCCGCGCCCGTGCCACCGATGATGTGGCAGAAGCACCGGCCAAGATGGAGGAGCGTGCGGCTCCGTCTCTGCCGGATGTGGTACCACGTTTTCCTGCGCAGGAGCAGGCTGCGGTGGCAGCGGCGTTGGCCCAGATACCTGATGCCGGTCCCCAGCCAGAGGCGGCAACGGAAGTGCTGTCAGCGGATATTTTCTTTGATCTCCCGTTGCCGGAGGATCTTCCTTCTGCTGCATCCGTCCCTCCCTCCGTCGCAACCCCTGCATCAGCGACCGCGTCAGAGCCTGGATTGGACGATGAGTTGCTGGGCGTTTTCCTGGAGGAGGCCCGTGAGGTGGTGGCTACAGGTCTGGCAGCCATTGAAGTGCTGTCCGAAGAGCCAGCCAATCTGAGCGAGCAAACCACCTTGCGTCGTGCGTTTCATACCCTCAAGGGCAGCTCGCGCATGGTGGGGCTCCATGATTTCGGCGAGGCGGCCTGGTCCATGGAGCAATTGCTGAACGCCTGGCTGGCCGAGCAAAAGCCCATGCAGCCCAATTTGCTGCAGTTGTCGTCGGATGGCTTGCAGGCGTTTGGCCGCTGGGCCGATGATATCTCTGCAGGATCTGCGTTGGTCTGGGGGGCTGAAGCATTCCGCCGTTCCGCCGATGCCATGCGCCTTGACGGCACTTTGCTGCCGCTCATGGCGCGGGGGGCGGCCGTGGCGCCAGTCGAAACAGACGCTGTCGCGACAGCCGTCCTGCCCGAACCGCAGGCTGGCGTGGACGCGGTGGACGCAGCGCTTGCCGTCGCCGCCGTGCCTGAGCCATTGCTGGCGGATGGCGCCGAAGCGGAGACGGAAGCGGAATCGGCTGCAGAAAGTCTGGCGTTGGATGCTTCTGCGGCGACCGTGACGGAAGACATCGATTTCTCCGTGTTCTCCGAGGCCCTGAACGAAACTGGGGCCACGGCGGAGGTGGTGAGTGAGTCCATCCCTCTGGACCTGGAGTTGCCCGATTGGGTGCCAGCGCCTGATGTGGCCATGGATGCCGCCTCCGGCGATCTGCCTGCCACGGTTGCAGGCCCGGACGATGGGGGCGCATCTTCGTTGTTGTCCGGCGATGTGCCGGAGTTCCTGGCGGACGCTGCACAGGATGCCAGCCTCGCTGGCACGGGTGTGGATGTGAGCTTGCCAGAGGCTGGGCTTGAGCCTTGCGTCGTGCCAGCCTCGGAGCCCGAGGAAGAAACGCCGACGGATGAGGCGGTCAAGGTGATCGAGACCTTGCGAATCGGTATCCCCCTGTACAACGTGTACCTCAATGAGGCTGACGAGTGGTCGCGGCGACTGGTTACCTGTATGCAAGAGTGGGCGCTCGAGTTGCATGAGCCTTTGCCGGACATGGCAGTGGCTCTGGCCCATTCGCTCGCTGGCAGTTCGTCTACCGTGGGGTTCTCGGCACTGTCCGACCTGGCCAGGGTGGTCGAGCACGCGATGCAGCATGTCCAACTGCAGTCTGGTGGTACCGTCGAACAGGCCGAAGCGTTCATGGCCGCCGCGGACGATATTCGCCGTCTTCTGCACCAGTTTGCGGCAGGGTTCCTCAAAGAGCCGAACGAAGCAGTATTGCAGCAGCTGCGCCAGATACTCGAAACCGAGGTGGCCAATACCCTGCCACCTCCGGAAGATGAGTTCGATGACATCGCTCTTCCGAAGGATGGCGTACCGGCTGCCAGCGTCGGTCCTGACTTCGTTGTACCGGAGCTGCCGATTGCGAAGGCGGCGGAAGTGGCCGCTGCTGGATATGTGGCCCCGGCGCTCTCCGTGGTGGGAAGTGACCATGACCAGCCCATCGACGATGCCATGGCCCATGGCGTCTCCGAGCGGTCGGATGTGGATGATGACATTGACGCCATTGACGTCATTGATCCCGATCTGTTCCCCATCTTTGAAGAAGAAGCCGCGGAACTGCTGCCCCAACTGGGTGGCGCATTGCGACAGTGGGCATCCCGTCCGGACAATCTCGGTGCGCGCAACGAGGTACTGCGGGCCTTGCACACCCTCAAGGGCAGTTCCCGCCTTGCCGGTGCCATGCGCCTGGGAGAGATGTCCCACCGACTCGAATCGGCCATCGAACAGCTGGACATGGAGTCTGTCACGACGGACCAGATTGAACCGTTGCTTGCGAGTTTTGATGGATTGCAGGCGAACCTCGAGTTCCTGCGCGCCGTCGGTGCGCACGGGGCAGCTGGCGCTGACGGCTCTTCCCCTGCGGTTCCGAGCGATCTGGGTACCGCTGCGAATGGTTCAGGTGCCATCTTGGCAGCTGTGTCGCCTCCAAAGCCCTCGGTAAGGCTTCCAGGGCCCTCGCAGCTGGCCCCTGTGCGCGTGGCGGCCAACCAGTCGGTGCGTGTGCGTGCGCAATTGCTGGACCGCCTGGTGAATCAGGCGGGCGAGGTCATGATCAGCCGCTCGCGTCTGGACGCGCGTCTGGGTCAGTTCCGCAGTTCACTGGCGGATCTTTCGGGCAACCTGGACCGCCTGCGTCAGCAGCTGCGTGACATCGAGGTGCAGTCCGAGTCGCAGATGCAGTCGCGACTGGCACTCTCGAAGGATTCCGCCGCCGGATTTGACCCGCTGGAGTTCGACCGTTTTACGCGGGTACAGGAACTCACGCGCATGATGGCCGAGTCGGTGAACGACGTTGCCACCGTGCAACGCAACCTGCAGCGTGCCATGGAAGGCGCCGAGGACGACCTGATCGCTCAGGGCCGCCAGGCGCGTGAGTTGCAACGCGATCTCTTGCGCACACGCATGGTGGAGTTCGAGGGCATCGCCGAGCGTCTGTATGCAGTGGTGCGCCAGGCATCCAAGGAAACCGGCAAGCAGATCAAACTCGACATCACGGGTGGT
Source organism: Acidovorax sp. GW823-FHT02H02 (assembly GCF_058797075.1). Classification (NCBI taxonomy): domain Bacteria; kingdom Pseudomonadati; phylum Pseudomonadota; class Betaproteobacteria; order Burkholderiales; family Comamonadaceae; genus Acidovorax; species Acidovorax sp. GW823-FHT02H02. Next base: position 90,184 of record NZ_JBXAJH010000009.1, read on the forward strand.
TCCATCGAAATGGACCGTGGCGTGCTCGATCGCATGACGCCCGCCTTCGAGCATTTGCTGCGCAATTGCGTGGTGCATGGCATTGAAGCATCCGAGGTCCGTGTGGCTGCGGGCAAGCCTGCATCGGGCACTATCACCGTGGATTTGCGCCATGAAGGCAATGACGTATCGGTTGAGTTCCGGGACGATGGCGCCGGTCTGGATCTGCAGCGCATCCGAGCAAAGGCCATGGCCCAAGGGCTCGTGCCGGTCGACGCGGACATCAGTGATGCCGAAGCGGCCAACCTGATCTTCATGCCAGGCTTTTCCACTGCATCCGAGGTGACAGGCCTGGCGGGACGCGGCATCGGGATGGACGTCGTGCGTTCGGAAATCAATGCCCTGGGTGGCCGGATTGAAACCTCGACCGAATCGGGCAAGGGTGCCGCCTTCCGCATGGTGCTGCCTTTGACCACTGCAGTGACGCAGGTGGTGATGTTGCGTGCGGGAGATCTGGTCATCGGCGTGCCGGCCAACGTGGTTGAAATCGTGCGGCGTACTACTGCTGCAGATCTTGAGGAAGCGTATCGCACAGGTTACTTTGACGATGGTTTCGAACCATTGCCATTTTTCTGGGTCGGTGCCTTGCTTCAGGCTTCAGCGCGCAGCAGTGAAGCCGCCGGCAAGACGCGGCCTGTGGTGATTTTCCGCAGTGCGTCGCAGCGCATCGCCATGCATGTGGATGAAGTGCTGGGCAACCAGGAAGTCGTGGTGAAGAACCTGGGCGCCCAACTGTCGCGCCTGCCAGGCCTGGCCGGCATGTCGGTGCTGGTTTCTGGTGCCGTGGTGCTGATCTACAACCCGGTGGCGCTGTCCACGGTGTATGGCGACCAGGTTCGTGCAGCCAGTGCCGGCCTGCCCGCCATACTGGAAGCCGAAAGTCCTGACGCCGGCAAACCGCCCGCTTCGATGCTCGCAGGCCCCACCCAGGTGCCTTTGGTGCTGGTGGTGGATGATTCCATCACCGTTCGCCGTGTCACGCAGCGATTGCTGCAACGTGAGGGCTATCGGGTGGCGCTCGCTGCCGATGGCCTGCAGGCCCTGGAGCGCTTGCAGGAAGAGCGTCCGACGGTGGTGTTGTCCGACATTGAAATGCCGCGCATGGACGGATTTGACCTGGCACGCAACATCCGGGCAGACAGTGCATTGAAGGGGTTGCCGATCATCATGATCACATCCCGCATCGCAGAAAAGCACCGCGAGCATGCGATGGAACTGGGAGTCAACCACTATCTGGGCAAGCCGTACTCGGATGAAGAGCTGCTCAGCCTCATCCAGCACTACGCTCGGCTGGAGGCGACTGCAGAGGCATGATCTGGGTTGACTGGCCCGCAGGGGCCGGTCAATCGGTGCAGCCTTGCTGGCAGCGCCGATAAGATGCCAGCATGATCAGGAGACCCCATGGATTCGGTAACACCTGAGGCGGACAGCCGTCTGTTGTCCTGCCTTGCACTGATGGTGCGCGAAAGCGCTTCGGACCTGTTTCTCCTGGCAGGTGCGCCGCCCACACTCAAGCGGCAGGGGACATTCCTGCCCATCACCAAGGGTTCGGTGACGGCAGAGGATGTCCGGGCGATGGTCTATTCGATCATGGGCAAGGCGCAGATCGAAGAATTTGAAGCGTCGAAGGAGTGTGATTTCTCGTTCCAGACGCAGGACCAGGCCCGCTTTCGGGTGAATGTGCATCTACAGCGCGGCAATGTGGGCGTGGTCGTGCGCCATGTCACGGCCAGGATTCCCAGCCTTGACGAGTTGGGGCTGCCCCCCGTGCTCAAACAGCTGGCGTTTCTGAAAAGCGGGCTGGTGCTTGCCGTGGGGGCGGCAGGCTCGGGCAAGACCACCACGCTGGCCGCCATGCTCGACTACCGCAATGAGCACACTGCGGGCCATATCCTCACGGTGGAAGACCCCATCGAATACCTGCACACGCACAAGAAATCGCTGGTGACGCAGCGCGAGGTGGGGCTGGATACCGCGTCTTACGACGAGGCCTTGCGGCGCGCCATGCGGGAGGCGCCGAACGTGATCATGATCGGCGAGATCCGCGACCGGGCCACCATGCAGCATGCCCTGCACTACGCCGAGTCGGGGCATCTGTGCGTGTCCACCCTGCATGCCAGCAACGCCAACCAGGCGGTGCAGCGCATCCTCAATTTCTTTCCCGAGCCAGCCCACCGCCAATTGCTGATGGATTTGTCCTTGAACCTGCAGGCGGTGGCGGCACAGCGGCTGGTCAAGAGCGTGCAGGGCTCGGTGGTGCCTGCCATGGAGGTGATGCTGCTCACCCCCTATGTGTCGGAGCTGATCCAGAAAGGCCAGGTGGACGAGCTCAAAACTGCCATTGTGCGCAGTGGTGAGCAGGGCATGTGCACCTTTGACCAGTCGCTGTTCGAGCTGTATGAACGCGGCATCATTTCGCCGGACGAAGCCGTGGCCCATGCCGACAACCGTACCGATGTCACGCTGCGCCTGCGCCTGGCCTCGGGCACGCCCCTGGAGATGGACGGGATGCGCATGAGCGAGCAGAAGATCGAGGATGCGCCCCAACGCACCCGAGGCCCATTGTGATGGCCCCGGCCACGGTGGGCCCACGATGGGCAATCATCCCGTCTTGACGACTGCATAGCGCTGCAGCGTGCGCAGTCTGGCCGTGTCATGGTCGATCACCGGTTGCGGGTAGGTCTGGCCCAGCACCACGCCGGCCTCCGCCAGTTCCAGCGGGCGGGCCAGCCAGGGGGCATGCAAGGCCGCGTTCGGCAGCCGTGCCAGCTGCGGCAGGTAGCGGCGGATGAACTTGCCCTCCGGGTCGAACTTCTCGCTCTGGCTGACCGGGTTGAAGATGCGAAAGTAGGGCTGCGCATCGCAGCCGCTGGAACTGGCCCATTGCCAGCCACCGTTGTTGGCGGCCAGGTCAAAGTCATTGAGTCGCGCGGCAAAGTAGGCCTCACCCCGGCGCCAGTCCAGCCCCAAGTCCTTGACCAGAAAACTCGCCACCACCATGCGCAGTCGGTTGTGCATGTAGCCCGTCTGGTTGAGCTGGGCCATGGCCGCATCCACCAGCGGGTAGCCGGTGCGGCCCTCGCACCAGGCGGCAAACAGGGTGTCTGCCTCGGGGCCTGATTCCCACTGGATGGCGTCGTAGGCCGGCTTGAAGCTGTGGCCCGCCACATGGGGATGGTGGTGCAGGATCTGAAAGTAGAAGTCGCGCCAGATCAGCTCACTCAGCCAGGTGGTGGCGCCCGGGTTGCCTTCCTGCATCAAGCGGTGCGCGGTGCGCGCCAGCAGCCGGGGCGAGATGGTGCCAAAACGCAGGTGCACGCTGAGATAGCTGGGGCCCTTGATGGCCGGGAAGTTGCGCGTGTCGTCGTACCGCTCCATGCGCTCCAGAAAGTCGTCGAACAACTGCTGCGCGCCGCTGGCACCCGGGGGCAGTTGGCGCTGTGACAAGGCGGTGGTCTCGAACCCCAGTGACGCCAGCGTGGGGACAGGTTGGCCGTGTTCCAGCGGGCGAGCTGCTAGGCGGTGCGCATGGCGCTCCACAGGGTAGCTTTTCAGCTGGAAAGCGTCGATTTTCTTGAGCCAGGCATTTTTGTAGGGCGTGAACACGCTGTACGGCTTGCCGGTCTGTGTCAGCACCTCGCTGCGCTCCAGCAGGGTGTGGTCCTTGAAGGTGTGGAAAGCCCGTCCGGCAGCGGCCAGCCGCGTGCGTACGAGGCTGTCGCGTTCCAGGGCCTGGGGCTCGTCATCGTGGTTCGCAAACACGGCCTGCACGCCCAGGCTTTCGGCCAAGGCCGGAATGGCGTCACTGGCCACTGCGTGCAGCACGATCAGGCCCCCCTGCGTGTGGCCAGAGAGCGCGCGCAGTGATGCATCGAGTTCGACCAGTGACGCGCGGATGAACTCGACCCGCCGGTCCGCCCGCGGGAGGGTATCCAGGATCTCGGGGTCAAAAACAAAGGTGCAATACACCTGCTGGCACTGCGTGAGAGCGCGGTACAGTGCCGCCTGGTCGTGCGCGCGCAGGTCGCGCCGGAACCAGACAAGACCGCTGGGGTAAGAAGGCTCGGAGGAGGGCGCCATGTTCGCCGTTAAAATTGGAATATGTCTTTCGATTCTGCGCCCATCAACCTGACGCATCACTTCCTGATCGCGATGCCCGGTCTGGAGGATGAGTCTTTCTCGCGCAGCGTCATTTACCTGTGCGAGCACAGCGCACGCGGTGCGCTGGGCCTCATCATCAACAAGCCCTCGGACATCACGCTCAAGAGCCTTTTTGACAAGGTGGATCTGTCGCTGCGGCGCGAAGATCTCACCCGGGAACCGGTGTTCCAGGGCGGGCCGGTGCAGACCGAGCGCGGCTTTGTGCTGCATGAGCCCATGCTCATGGACAAGGCCGAAACCGACGAGTCGGCCTATGCCTCCACCATGACCATTCCTGGCGGCCTGGAGATGACCACTTCCAAGGATGTGCTCGAAGCCCTGTCCACCGGCGCAGGCCCCCGCCGCGTGCTCATCACGCTCGGCTATTCGTCGTGGGGTGAGGGCCAGCTCGAGTCGGAGTTGGCCGAAAACGCCTGGCTCACCGTGGCGGCCGATCTGTCGGTGATCTTCGACACCCCCGTGCCCGAGCGCTACGACCGGGCCCTGTCGCTGCTGGGCCTGCAGGCCTGGATGCTGTCGCCCGAGGCGGGGCACGCATGACCGGCTTGCCCGTTCAGCCCGCTGTTCCTGCGCATTTTCAGACCTTTCTTGCTTTCGATTTCGGCCTCAAGCGCACGGGCGTGGCCACGGGCAACCGGATGCTCAAGAGCGCCACGCCGCAGGCCACCATCAAGGCCGAGGGCGATGCCCGCTTTGTGCAGGTGGCGCAGCGCATCAAGGAATGGCAACCCGACGCCCTGGTGATCGGCGTGCCGTACCACCCTGATGGCGCGAGCCACGAAAACACCGAGCGCGCGCTCAAGTTCGGCCGCCAGCTGCGCGGGCGATTCGGTTTGCAGGTGTTCGAGGTGGACGAGCGCTACAGCACCACCGAGGCCATCGCGGGCGGTGCCAAGGACGCCGACGCTGCTTCGGCCTGCATCATCCTGGAACAGTTTTTGAGGAATCTTCCATGACCACTCCCTCCCAAGCCAGCGGGGGCAGCCTCGTGCTCGACGCCGAGGCGCTGTACCGCGAGCTGCTGCGCGGCGTGCGCAGCATGCTCACTCCCACCACGCGCCTGGCAGGCATCGCATCGGGCGGTGCCTGGCTGGCCGAGCGTCTGCAGAAAGACCTGGGCCTGGAAGGCCCGCACGGCGTGCTGTCCTCGGTCATGCACCGCGACGACTTTGCCCAGCGCGGCCTGTCGGCCAGTGCGCAGACCGCGCTGCCCTTCGACGTGAACGGCTCTGATGTGCTGGTGCTCGACGACGTGCTCTACACCGGCCGCACCATCCGCGCTGTCCTCAACGAGCTGTTCGACTACGGCCGCCCTGCCAGCGTGCGCCTGGCCGTGCTGGTGGACCGGGGCGGACGCGAGCTGCCCGTGCAGGCCGACTTTGCTGCCGCGCGCGTGGCCCTGCCCGCAGCCCAGTCGCTGGCCCTGGCGCGCGACGACAGCGGCACCTTCCAATTCCAAGTCAAAGAGGCCTGACCGTGCTGCACAAGCGCAACCCCCAACTCAACGACAACGGCGAACTCATCCACCTGCTGTCCATCGAAGGCCTGCCGCGCGACATCGTCACGCACATCCTCGATACGGCCGCCAACTTCGTCAGCGTGAACGACCGCGAGGTCAAGAAGGTGCCGCTATTGCGCGGCAAGAGCGTGTTCAACCTGTTCTTCGAGAACAGCACGCGCACGCGCACCACCTTCGAGATCGCGGCCAAGCGCCTGTCGGCCGACGTGCTCAACCTCGACATCGCGCGCAGCTCGGCAGCCAAGGGCGAGTCGCTGCTCGACACCATCGCCAACCTCTCGGCCATGGCGGCCGACCTGTTTGTGGTGCGGCACAGCGAATCGGGCGCGCCCTACCTCATTGCCCAGCATGTGGCGCCCCATGTGCATGTGATCAATGCGGGCGATGGCCGGCATGCCCACCCCACGCAGGGGCTGCTGGACATGTACACCATCCGCCACTACAAAAAGGATTTCAGCAACCTCACCGTGGCCATTGTTGGCGATGTGCTGCACTCGCGCGTGGCGCGCTCGGACATCCATGGCCTGACCACGCTGGGCTGCCCCGAGGTGCGCGTGGTGGGCCCGCGCACGCTGGTGCCGTCCGACATGGCGCAGATGGGCGTGCGCGTATGCCACACGCTCGAAGAAGGCATCAAGGACGCCGACGTGGTCATCATGCTGCGCCTGCAGAACGAGCGCATGAGCGGCGCGATGCTGCCCTCCAGCCAGGAGTATTTCAAGAGCTTCGGCCTCACGCCCGAAAAGCTGCAACTGGCCAAGCCCGATGCCATCGTGATGCACCCCGGCCCCATCAACCGGGGCGTCGAGATCGACTCCGCCGTGGTCGATGGCAAGCAGAGCGTGATCCTGCCGCAGGTCACCTTCGGCATTGCGGTGCGCATGGCGGTCATGTCCATCGTCGCGGGGAACGAAGCGTGACGCGTGGAATGAATACTCCTGTTTTCATAGCTGCTAGCGCTTGCCCTCTGAGAATTAGCAGCCAATTTGGCTTGAAATCATGAAAATCCTGATCCAGAACGGCCGGGTGATCGACCCCGCCTCGGGCTTCGACCAGACCTGCGACATCGCGCTGGCAGCGGGCCGCATCGTCGGGGTGAACCGCGTGCCACCCGACTTTGCGCCCAACCGCACCATCCATGCCGCAGGCTGCATCGTCTTGCCCGGCCTGGTGGACTTGGCCGCGCGCCTGCGCGAGCCCGGCCACGAGCACGAAGGCATGCTCGAATCCGAAATGGCGGCGGCCGTGGCCGGTGGCGTGACCAGCCTGGTCTGCCCGCCCGACACCGACCCCGTGCTCGACGAGCCCGGCCTGGTGGAAATGCTCAAGTTCCGCGCCGAGAAGCTGCACCAGTCGCGCCTGTTCCCGCTGGGCGCGCTCACGCGCGGCCTGGCGGGCGAGGTGCTGACCGAGATGGCCGAGCTCACCGAATCGGGCTGCGTGGGCTTTGGCCAGGCCGAGGTGCCGCTGGCCAGCACGCAGGTGCTGCAGCGCGCGCTGCAATACGCCGCCACCTTTGGCTACACCGTGTGGCTGCGCCCGCAAGAGATGCACCTGGGCAAGGGCGTGGCCGCCAGCGGCCCACTGGCCACGCGCCTGGGCCTGTCGGGTGTGCCCGTGGCGGCCGAGACCATTGCGCTGCACACCATCTTCGAGCTGCTCAAGACCACCGGCGCCCGCGTGCACCTGTGCCGCATCAGCAGCGCCGCCGGCGTGGAACTGCTGCGCCGCGCCAAGGCCGAGGGCCTCAAGGTCACGGCCGACGTGAGCATCAACTCGCTGCACCTCACGGATGTGGATATCGGCTTCTTCGACAGCCGCGCCCGCCTGTCGCCCCCGCTGCGCCAGCAGCGCGACCGCGATGCGCTCAACGCGGCGCTGGCCGACGGCACCATCGATGCGCTGGTGTCCGACCACACGCCCGTCGATGAAGACGCCAAGACCCTGCCGTTTGCCGAGGCGGAGCCCGGCGCCACCGGACTGGAGCTGCTGCTGAGCCTGGCGCTCAAGTGGTCGCAGGACAGCGGCGTGCCGTTCGTGCGCGCCCTGGCCACGGTCACCTCCGAGCCGGCGCGGGTGCTGGGCAGCGCTTTAGGCACCTTGCAGGCCAGCGTGGGCCAGATCGTCGAAGGTGGCGTGGGTGACCTGTGCATCTTCGATCCCCAGGCCGCGTGGACGGTGCAGGACGACGCGCTGCGCAGCCAGGGCAAGCACACGCCGTTCTCCGGCTACGAGCTGCCGGGCCAGGTGCGCGCCACGCTGGTGGGCGGGCAAGTCGCATTTGAACGGAGCTGAGGTGACATGAGGGATCTGCGCGCCTGCTGGCGCCTGCTGCGTGTGCTGGGCCACATTCTCAAGGGCCTGGTGATCGTGGCGGTGCGCTTTCCGGCGCTGTCGCCCGACCAGCAGCATGCCCGGGTGCAGGCCTGGTCCATGCAGTTGCTGGCCCGTGCGGGCGTGTCGCTGCGCATTCTGGGCACACCGCCCGTGGGCGGGCCGGTGATGCTGGTGGCCAATCACCTCTCATGGCTCGACATCCCGGTCATGCACGCGGCGCGGCATTGCCGTTTTGTCTCCAAATCGGATGTGCAGGCCTGGCCGCTGGTCGGCACGCTGGCCACCGCCGCGGGCACCCTGTACATCGAACGCAACTCGCGCCGCGATGCGCTGCGCATGGTGCGCTCCATGCACGAGGCGCTGGGGCGCGGGGAGGTGCTGGCGGTGTTTCCGGAAGGCACCACGGGCGACGGGCGGGCCATGCTGCCGTTCCATGCCAATCTGCTGCAGGCGGCGGTGACGGCCAACGCCTTCGTGCAGCCGGTGGGCCTGCGCTTTGTCGACAAGGTGCGGGGTGCGACCAGTTTCGCGCCCAGCTACATCGGCGATGAAACCCTGGTGGGTTCCATCTGGCGCACCCTGCGTGCGCCCGCCATCGAGGCGGTGGTGCACTACGGCGTGCCCGAGCAGGCCGGCGGCCGGGACCGGCGCGAGTGGACGCAGCACCTGCACGACACCGTGGACCGCCTGCGCCAGGCTTGAGGCGGATTCACCATTCTCACGCTCGCCGTGTTGTCGCGGTGTAATTCGCTGCTATTTTGATAGCTGCTGGCGCTTTCCAGATAGGCGCTATCTGCCTATTTGATCCAAAAGCTCATCAGTCGCGCGCAAACGTGACCACGTGATCGACCTGCGCCCGGATGCCAATCCACTCGCCCACGGCGTGGTTGTGGTGGCTGGGCACATGGGCCATCAGGGTCTGGCCGCTGGCCAGGCGCAGCGTGTACAGAAACTCCGAGCCGCGAAACGACTTGCGCAGGATCTGCGCCTGCACGGGCGCATGGTCGTCGTGCACCACGTCATCCGCCCGCAGCAGCACATCGCATTCGCCGCCGGGGTAGCTGGCGGGCAGAGGGCATTCGGCCAGATCGGTCAGATCGCCCAGCGGGGTCTGCGCCACCACGTTGTTGCCGCGCTGCACCAGCGTGGCGGGGGTGAAGACGCCGTGGCCGATGAAGTCGGCCACAAAGCGCGTGGCCGGCCGGTGGTAGAGGGTGTAGGCATCGTCCCATTGGTGCAGATGGCCTTCGTGCATCACGCCAATCACATCGCCGATCGCAAAGGCCTCGAACTGGTCGTGCGTGACGAACAGCGCCGTGGCCCCGGCGGCCTTGAGGATGTCGCGCACCTCGTGCGCCAGGCGCTCGCGCAGATCGACATCGAGGTTGGAAAACGGCTCGTCCAGCAGCATGAGCTGCGGGCGCGGGGCCAGGGCCCGCGCCAGCGCCACGCGCTGCTGCTGTCCGCCCGAAAGCTCGTGCGGAAAGCGCGCGCCGCTGCCTTCCAGCCCCACCAGTTGCAGGGCCTCGGCCACGCGGGCGGCCTGCTCGGCCCGGGGCAGCTGGTGGATGCCGAAGGCCACGTTGCGCTCCACGCTCAGGTGCGGAAACAGGGCGTAGTCCTGGAACACCATGCCGATGCGCCGCGATTCGGGCGGCACGTTCAGGTGCGCGCTGCCCACCAGCTGTTGCTTCAGGCGGATCTCGCCGGCCGATACCGGCTCCAGCCCCGCCACGGCGCGCAGCAGCGTGGTCTTGCCGCAGCCCGAGGGGCCGATCAGCACGCCGATATCGCCCGCATGCAGCCCCAGCGTGACGCCCTGGACAGCCGCCTGGGAACGGCCTGCGTAACGCACTTCCAGTTGGGAAACCTCAAGAAACATGGCTTGATTCTAGTGGGGCGGGGCGAATGCTTAAAATTCGCATTTGCATTCCTGGACGCCCCTGTGGGTCGGTAGTGCCATTCCTTCATCTGCCGAGCCCCTGCCTTGCCCCGCACCCGCTTTTCTTTATCGACCCTGCCGCTGATCCTGCTGGTGGGCCTGCTGGCCTTGCCCGTCTTGGCGCTGCTGGCATCGTGGCTGCCCTGGGGCGGGGTGCAGGCCGATACCGGCGCCATCCTGCGCGAGATGGCCAGCACCGTGCTGCCCCGCTACCTGTGGACCACGCTGTGGCTGGGCCTGTGGGTGGGGGTGGGCGCGGCCGTGGTGGGCACCGCGGCGGCGGCGGCGGTCACGCTGTTTGATTTTCCGGGCCGGCGCACGTTCGAGTGGCTGCTGCTGCTGCCGCTGGCCATGCCGGCCTATGTCACGGCCTATGCCTACACCGACTTTCTGCAGTTCAGCGGGCCGTTGCAGGTGGCGCTGCGCGAGACCTTCGGGCTGGAGGGGCGCCTGCTGCCAGAGGTGCGCAGCCTGTGGGGCGCCATCTGGGTCTTCACCTTCTCGCTCTATCCCTATGTCTATCTGCTGGCGCGCACGGCGCTGGGCGAGCGCGCGGCGCACCTGATGGAGGCGGCACGCCTGCTGGGCGCGCCGCTGTCCCGGCGCATCGCCACCATTGCGCTGCCGCTGGCCCGCCCGGCCGTGGCGGCTGGCGTGGCACTGGCGCTGATGGAAACCCTGGCCGATTTTGGCGTGACCAGCTACTTCGGCATCCAGACCTTCACCACCGGCATCATCAAGGCCTGGCTGTCCATGGACAACCGCATTGCCGCTGCCCAGCTGTCCACCATGCTGCTGGCCCTGGTGCTGCTGCTGCTGTGGCTGGAGCACCGCGCCGAGCGGCGCATGCGCTTCACCGCCAAGGGCACCGGCCACGCGGGCGCCACCGAGGCCCAGCCCGTGCCACTGCGCGGCCTGGCGCGCGGCCTGGCCTGGGGCGTGTGCACGCTGCCCGTGTTCATGGGCTTTGTGGCACCGGTGGCCTTCATGCTGCGGCCGCTGGCGTCCGACTGGTCGGTGCTGCCCTGGGACCGCTTTCTCGAATGGGCCTGGAACAGCGTGTGGCTGGGGGGCATCACCGCCGGTCTGGCCGTGGCCGTGGCCCTGGCGCTGGCCTTTGCCGTGCGCCGCAAGCCCGATCTGCTGACACGCGGCGTGGTGCGGCTGGCCAGCGTGGGCTACGCCGTGCCGGGCGCGGTCATCGTGGTGGGCCTGCTGCTGCCGGTGGGCTGGCTGCAGGCGCGCGTGCCGCAGTGGGGCGTGGGCGCGCTGGTCACCACCACGGCGGTGGGCATTGTGTGGGCGTATCTGGTGCGCTTTTGCGCGGTGGCGCTGCAGTCGGTGCAAAGCGGCTATGCGCGCATTCCCCCCAGCCTGGACGACTCTGCGCGCATGCTGGGCGCGGGCAGCGCCCGCCTGATGGCCCGCGTGCACTGGCCGCTGCTGCGGCGCTCCACCGCCGCTGCGGCGCTGCTGGTGTTCGTGGACGTGATGAAAGAGCTGCCCGCCACCATGGTGCTGCGCCCCTTCAACAGCGACACCCTGGCCGTGGTGGCTTACCAGCTGGCGCGCGATGAACGCCTGGGCGAGGCGGCCCTGCCTTCGCTGGCGCTGGTGGCCGTGGGGCTGGTGCCGGTGATTCTGCTCAGCCGCACGCTGCGCGCCCGCACCTGAAGCACGCCGGGAGCCGGGGCATGGCGCCCGCCCTGCGCGCCCACTATGCTCGGGTGCCATGGGATTGCTTGCATCCGATGATTTTTCGCGCAGCGTCGCAAGGGGCCACTGGCTGCGTTTCGCCTGCGTTGCCACATGGGCCCGCGGGCTCCTGGGTGTTGCATGACCGGCCTGGTGCTGCTGTCGGGTCTGGGGCACGCCATCGTGGTGGCTGCGGGCCTGCTGGTGTATGTGATGCTGACCCGCATCGACCACCAGCGGCGCCATCCTTCGGCGGCGCTGGCGTGGGTGGTGGGCATCGTGGCTTTTCCCTATGTGGCGCTGCCCCTGTTCCTGCTGGTGGGTTCGCGCAAGTTTGCGCGGCCCTTGCGCCTGCCCCATCGGCCTGGCGATGGGGCGGTGGCCGGCCCTGCGGCGACGGGTGAGGGCCCGGCCTGGGCCACGCGCCTGCTGGCGGGCATGGACCTGGCGCCCGCCGTGCGCAATGCCCGTGTCCACTTCCACGAAGACGGCCCCGAGGCGCTGCAAGCCCTGCTGGCGCTCATCGATTCCGCCCAGCACAGCCTGGATGTGTGCACCTTTGTCTTCGGCCACGATGCGGTGGGCGCGCGCGTGGCCCAGGCCCTGACGCGGTGCGCCCAGCGCGGCGTGGCCACGCGGCTGCTGCTGGATGCCGTGGGCAGCTGGCGCACCCCAGCCGCCATGCTGCGCCAGCTCAGCCGCCAGGGCGTGCAGGTGCGCCGCTTCATGCCCATGCTGCACAACCCCATGCGCGGGCGCACCAACTTGCGCAACCACCGCAAGATGGCCGTGGCCGACGGGGCACGCCTGTGGAGCGGTGGACGCAACCTGGCCAGCGAATACTTTGTGGACCGCCCGGACAGGCCCGCCTGGCTGGACCTGAGCTTCGATGTCGAAGGCCCGCTGGCCGCGCTGGCCCAGGCGCAGTTCCGGGCCGACTGGCGCGCGGCCACGGGCCGCGTGCGCTTTACCCGCCACCTGCCGCCTCCGCGCCATGCGCTGGTCGGCCCGCCCGGCGGTGCGCTGGCCCAGTGGGTGCCCAGCGGCCCCGACCAGCCCGATGACACCGCCTATGCCCTGCTGCTCACGGCGGCCTACCACGCGCAGCGGCGCATCGTGGCGATCACCCCGTATTTCGTGCCCGACGAGGCCTTGCTCGACGCCTGGTGCATTGCCTGCCGGCGCGGGGTGCAGGTGCACCTGATCGTGCCCGCCCGCTCCAACCACCGCCTTGCCGACTGGGCCCGCGAACGCGCCCTGCGCCAGCTGGCCGCCGCGGGCGCGCAGGTGTGGCTGGCCCCCGGCATGGTGCATGCCAAGGCGGTGCTCATCGACGACAGCATGGCGCTCACCGGTTCGCTGAATCTGGATGCGCGCAGCCTGTTCCTCAACTACGAAAGCATGACGGCCTTTTACGAGCGTGCACAGGTGCAATGGCTGTCCGACTGGTGCGCCCGCCAGATCGCGGGTGCCCGCCGACACCCGGCGCGCCAGCCATCGTGGCTGCGCGACATCGCCGAAGGCGTGGTGCGGGCGGTGGGTTTTCAGCTGTAGTACTCCTGAAACAAGAGCTGCCAGTGCTTTATGGGCGGGCAGTTTGAGCCGAAATACCCCAAATTTCTTTCATTCACTCAATGCCCGTGCGCCAGCAATGCCGGCGCGAACTGCGAACGTTGCAGCCCACCGGTTTCCAGCCAGCGCCGGGTCTGCGCGGTGGCGCGTTCGATCAATGTGGCGGCCTGGGAAAAATCGTAGGGCGAGGCCGACAACGGGCACAGCGGTGGCACGACGATGATCTCTGCCTGCGTGTGGTACTGCTCGAATTCGTCGGCCAGCTGGTGTGCAATGACCAGGGTGACGGCATGCAAGGCATTGGCGATGGCGCTGCGCGGCGGCGTCTGGAGCGCGCAGGCAAAGCCCGTGGGCAGCACGATCACGCGCCGCGCGCCCAGTCCGACGGCCACGCTGATCGGCGTATTGCTGGCAATTGCGCCGTCGATAAGAAACTGCCCCTCGATGCGCACCGCGGGGAATACGGCGGGGATCGCACTGCTGGCCAGTACGGCTGCGACAGCCGGGCCGCGCGAAAGCGCCACCGTTCCACCGCCTAGCTGGTCGGTGGCGACCACATGCACCGGCACGCGCGCCTGCTCCAGCAACCGAAAAGGCAGGCATTGTTCGAGCAGGCCGCTCAGCCCCGACGGATCGACCGCGAACCCGCCGCTGCCGGTGCGGGCCAGCAGATTGCGCCACGCGATCGGAAACACCATGCTGCGGCGCAGCCCGCACCAGATGGCGGCCAGTCGCTGCAGGCCGTCCGCATCGGGCGCTCCGGCAAAGTAGGCGCCATTGATCGCGCCGACCGACGAGCCCACCACCAGATCGGGCCTCAGCCCATGCGCGACGAGCGCGTGCAGCATGCCGACCTGGATCGCGCCGAAGCTGCCGCCGCCGGCAAGCACCCAGGCAGTCGTGGGGGGGGATGAATCAGCCATGGCGACCTCCAGGATGGCGTCGGCCCGGCCCGTAACAGGGGCACGACTTGTGCTGGCGCCGCGAATGGCTACAGTAGCAGCACGGCGCCGATCCGTCATCCTCTGCCGGACGCACATGCCACAAGGAGGCCACCGATGGATTCCGAAAAACCCGCGGGCGCGCAGGTGCGCATCACCAGCAATGGTCCCTATCTCGTCGCGGGCAAGCTGCCGTTGCGCAAGCAGACCATAGGCACTAATACCGAAGGCGAGTCGGTCGAATGGGTCGCGGCGGTGGCCTACCCCGAACAGATGCAATACGCGCTGTGCCGCTGCGGGCACAGCGGCAACAAGCCGTTTTGCGACGGCAGCCATGCCAGGGTGGGCTTCGACGGCACGGAAACCGCCAGCCGTCGCCCCTATCTGGAACAGGCCCGGCGCATACCAGGCCCGGCCATGTCGCTGACCGATGTCGAGGCACTGTGTGCATCGGCCCGCTTTTGCGATCCCCATGGCAAGGTGTGGCAGCTGGTACGCGAATCGCAGGCGCCGGCAGCGCGCGCGCATTTTGCGCGCCAGTGCGGCGATTGCCCCTCGGGGCGGCTCGTGGCCTGGGACAACGCCACCGGCCAGCCGGTGGAGCCGCAGTACGCGCCGTCGGTGGTGTTGATCGAAGACCCGGCCATGGCCTGCTCGGGGCCCATAGGGCTGCGTGGCGGCGTGCAACTGGTCGGCGCAGACGGTTTTGCATACGAGGTGCGCAACCGCATGGCGCTTTGCCGTTGCGGTGATTGGCCGCAGCCCCTTCGGGCTTGGCCTGGCCGGGGGCGTAGCCCAGGTGGTGACTCATCTCCGCGCCCAGCGCGCGCTCAAGCACCGACTTCTTGAACTGCTGGAAGATGCCCTCAAGCTCGGCTGGCGTGACTGGCCCGGGAATGAGTTGCTCAAGCAGCTCGGCTGAGAATTGCGGCTGCGCCGCCTTGTCCGCTGATGCGGTGGTCTTCGTCTTGCGTGGCATTCATGCTCCTTGTTGACATGCTATGCCTCACACACAAACTTTCTGACAGGCTCCTGAGAAATTATCTTTGTAGATTTGAAGCTTGCCTCCCGGTGTTGCTGCATTTTCTCGCTTGGGCTTGGGTAGCAAAAGAATTGCTGCCAAGATCAGATAGGCATGTGAATCACTGTACTGGTCAAGAAGTCTAATTCGAGGCTTGCCTTGGGTATGGCGAACAAAATTGTTCGTAGAAAATCTAACCCCTGGAAGAAGCTCTAAAACTATCTGACGGTCAAAAACGTCATGAACGTGAATGGATTCATGGCTCCCTGCCACTTCATATTCGCCTCTGCCTCCACTTGTCCTCAGTGCGATTCGCATCCGTCACCACCGTATCTGTAAGGGTTGTTGTCTACTTGTAATGGTACGGCAACTGTTGCGGCCGTTGCCACTGTTGTGCAGAGGTGTAGTGTCAATGTTTCACTACGGGCTCATTTAAACCCTTTGGTGGGAACTTCTTGCTGAAGCTCTCCATCATTTCTTTCTTGTTGGCATAGTCTTTCACGTTCTCTGCCAAAGAAAGCATTGCTGTAGCCCGTTCTTCCAAAGACTGTGCAAAAGCTCTCAGCATGAAGATATGGGACAAGTCCTGAACCTCTGAAAAAGTCTTCTTGGCAGGCTTTTTCTTGGGTAGTGGTGTGGCTTCTGGCTCTGCAATGGGGTTGGTTGGTGCTGTTTCACCATTGAGCAGGAAATCAGCCGTATCATAGACGGAGTAGTAGATCAGCCTTCCTATGTTTTTGAAGGGGACAGGAAACCTGCCTTCTTTCCTGAGCTTTGATCGCTGTTTAGAAGGTATGCCAATTTTTTCAGCCAGTTGTTCGGGAGACATGAGCAAACTGCCTTTGGTTCTTTCCTTCAAATAATCAATCAGTTGCTGATCAACCATCTCTTATCCGTTTTCTTGTCTAAGGCCCTGTGCTGCTGCTATAGTAGCGGGCTTGCGTCCCTGTAGTTCAATGGATAGAACAGGTTCCTCCTAAGAATCAGATCCAGGTTCGATTCCTGGTGGGGACGCCACTATCACCATTTGCTTTGTGATAGCTAAGCCATATCAAGCACCATATAGAAAAACAGGTAGCCATGTGCTACCTGTTGTCGTTTCTGGCCTACCGTTTTGCCTCTATCCTGTGCCAAATTTGTTCCAAGAGTAGGTTGGAATAAGGTAGATTTTAGAGGATTGGGTAGGACTATTTTCTATAAAAATCAACAACTTAGAGTGGCTGTTGACTGCCCTTTCTTGGCTTAGGAGGCACTCGTTCTATCCATTGAACTATGAGGAGCAAGCAGGCGCGGATTGTACGCGTTCCGGTGCTTCTGTATTGATAGCTGGTAGCGGTTCCCGCATGGGCGTCAAGAGCGTATTGGGCTTGTAAAGCGGCGCCCGGATCAGTCGTAGCGCACGGTGTAGATGATGTCCACCGCGCTTTTTTCGCCCGTCTGGCCGCGCAGGGTGAGGCGGCGCGAGAGGTCGTAGAAGATGTACAGCGTGCCCAGCGTGCCCGACAGGCTGCGCTCGTAGGTCACGTACATGTCCTTGGACAGGCGCTTGCCGAAGGTCAGGGCGGCGGTGGCGGCGTCTTCGCCGGCACCTGGGCCCTTGAAACCGATCTCGTCCAGCCCCAGGCGGCTGGCCACCTGGGCGGTGGGGTTGCCGCTACCTCCGCCGCGGCCCAGCAGGGCGAGGGCCGCCTGCTGCAGCACGGCGGCCTCGGCACCGCCGTTGGCCGCGTCGCGGCCCAGCACCACCCAGGAGAGCTTTTCGGCGTCGGGCAGTTCGGGGTCGGAATACAGCCGCACGCGTGGCGCCAGGGCCGTGCCGGTGACCTGCACCCCGGCGCGCACGCTGATGTTGGGGCGCAGCGCCAGGATGTCGAGCGCGGGGTTGTTGTAGGGGCCGTTGAAGCGGATCAGGCCCGTCTCCACGTCCAGCATCTGGCCCCAGGCGCGGTAGCGGCCTGCGTCGGTGCGCACCTCGCCGGTCACGCGGGGCGGGGCGCCGGGCACGGTGCTGCTGCGGATGTCCAGCTCGCCGGTGAGGCGGGTGGTGATGCCCTGGCCCTGCAGTGCGAAGTCGCGGCCCAGGTTGAGGGTGATGGCCACGGCGGGCGGCCGGGTGGTTTCGGCCTGCGCCGCTTTCTGGTGGGCGCGGCCGGCTGCCTGGGCCTTGGCCTGGGCTTCGCGGTCTTTCGCGGCCGAGCGCACCACCACGTCCGAGCCCAGGCGGGGCGCCGATTCGTCGGGCAGGATGACGGTCGCGCGGTCGGTGGTGAGCTTGCCGCGCAGGCTGAACTGGCCTTGCTGCAACTGCGCCTGCACCTGGCCTGACACGCTGACCTGGCGGTCGGCGCGCACCAGCACCTGCAGCGCGCGGGCCTCGGCGGTGATGTCCATGGCCATGCCCGACAGGCCTGCGCCGGGCTCACCCCAGGTAAGGCGGCCCGAGCCGGTGAGGGTGCCGCCGTCTTGCGGCGCGGGCGTGCGGTTGCCGCTGAAACCCGCAATGCGCGCGTTGCTGCCGCGCCCGCCCTGCAGGCGCAATTCGGTCAGCTCCAGCTGGTTGCCCCGCAGCGTGGCGCGCAACTGGCCGTTTTGCAGATCCACCCCATCGACGACGGAGCGCACGGCCAGGCCATCGGCGCCCAGCGTGCCAGCCCAGTGGGGGGCGTTGCGCGTGCCCGACAGGGTGGCGTTGGCATCCAGGGTGCCGCGCACGCGCCAGCCTGGCGGGGCCAGGGCCGACCACACGCCCACGTCGGGCAGTCGGGCGCGCACGCTGGCGGCCAGCGGTGCGTCGGGCGCCCAGGTGGCATCCGCCAGTGACTCGCCCAGGGTGAGGCGGGTGCTGGCGCTGGCGTCGATCTCGCCGGCGCGCTCGCTGGCCCAGAGCAGGCGTGCGCGCAGGGCCTGGTCCTCGGCCTCCAGCGTCAGCTCGGCCTGGTACACGCCAGCGCGGTTGCCGGGCGGGGGGGCGGTGATGGCAGTGGGGCTGCCCGCGCCGGTACCCTGGCCGCTGCTTTGCAGCACCGTGACCGGGGTGGCTTCGCCCGTGAGGATGTGCAGGTCGCCGCTGGTGCGCCGCAGGCTGGCCTGGGCGCGCAGGGTGGTGCCGGCATCCACGTTCCATTGGCCTTCCAGCAGCATGTCGCCGCCCAGGCCCAGGCGGGCCAGCAGCGGCTGCACCGGCTGGCCGGCCACGGCCGGCGCGCCTTCCAGCCCGAGGGCATCCAGCCAGGCAAAGGGCAGGCCTTGCAGGCGGCCCTGGCTTTGCAGGCGCATTGCCGGGCCGGGCCCTGACTGGTAACGCAGGGGCTGCCATTGCAGCGCCACGCTGCCGGGCAGCGGGCCGGTGAGGCGGGCCAGACCGGCCGCCGCCTGCAGTGCCACCCTGCCGGGTGCGCCGGCGACGGGGCCGAACTGCGCCGTCAGTTCCAGGGGCTCGGCAAGCGCCAGGGTCCAGGGGCCGGGGCGTCGGGTGTCTTGCACCTGCACCCGCAGCGTGTGCACCTGCGCCTTCCATGGCCCGGCGGATGCCAGCCCGCCCGCCACGCGGGCGTGCAGTGTGGTCTGCAGCGGGCCCGTGCGCAGCTGGCCGTCCAGTGCCAGCGTGGCCTGCGCCAGCGAGCCCGACAGCTGCGCCTGCAGCGATTGCATCTGCACGGAGGTGGGCACTGCGGTGGTGCCGTTGCCTGGCGGCAGGGCCAGGTCGAATTGCGGGGCTGACAGCGTGGCCTGCAGCGTGAACGGGGCTTTGTCCGCAGGCGGCGACTTGCCCTCCCGGGCGGCCTGCAGTTGCTCTGCCAGGCTTTGCCAGCCGCCCGTCCAGCGGCCGGCCAGTTGCGCCTGGCCCTTGAGCGCAACGCCTGGCAGCGCGGCGGCCAGGCCCGGCAACTGGGCCAGCCAGCGCTGGGTGCGGTCGGCGTCGGTCCACTGCAGCTGCAGCTCGCCGGCGCCGGTGCGGGGTGCGAGAGCCCCCTGGGCGTGGGCGCTGGCGCCGGGCACCGTGAGCTGCATTTGCCCTTGCACGGCGATGGCGCCCAGCGCCACCTGCAACCCGGTGGCTTGCAGCCGCGCCTGCATGGCATCGACCAGCAGGCGATCCAGCCGCACGGTGCCGCCGCCTTCCTGTGCCTGCCATTGCCCCCTGGCCTGCAGGGTGTTGATGCGCAGTGCAGGGCCACGCGGCGCGCGGGCCTGGCCGGCCCCGATGTCGGCCGTGAAGGCCATGCCGCCCTTGCCCTGGGTTTGCGCCACCACGCTGCCGGACAGGGGCGCGGCGGCCAGTGCCGAGTGCAGTGCCTCGGGGGGCAGTTGGCGCAGCTGGGCTTGCGCGTCGATGGCGCCGGTGGCGGGTGTGTAGTGGCCCTGCAGGGTGGCCGTGCCCTGGCCCACGCTGGCCGTGGCGCCGGGAACACTCCAGCGCGTGCCATCCCAGGTGGCGCTGGCCGCGAGGGCAGTGAGCGGCAGGCGCGATTGGTCCCACGGGCCTGCCAGCGCATTCTGGATCTGCGCTTGCACGGCCCAGCCCGAGGCCGCCGGCGCCACCGTGGGGCCGGCCTGCAGCGTGCCGTGCAGCCGCGTGGCGGGGGCCTGGGGCCACAGCGTGGCCAGGTTGACGGCATGCAGCGTGGCGCGCGCCTGTCGCACCGGCTGGGGCGCCCACGGGGCCAGGGTGGCCTGCAGGTCGGCCTGCATGGCTTCGGGCGTGGCGGCTTCGGCGGGCTGTGGTGGCTGTGCTGTCTGCGTGAGGGGACGCAGGCGGGCCTCCAGCTGCAATTGCGCCGCCGGGCCGGACAGCGTGCCCTTGAGCGTGGCGTGGGCCTGCACCTGCACGCAGGTGCCGCTGCCGGGGACGGCTTGGTACACATTGCCATCCACCGTGGCGTCGAGCGCCATGGGGGCCTGGGCGTCCAGGGTGGCGCGGGCGGTGTAGCGGCCCTGGGCCAGCGCCACCTCGCCTATCGCCAGGTGGTGCTGGCGCCCGTCAAAGCGGTAGTCGCCCACCAGCCCCGTTGCATCGACGGCCGGTGTGCCAGCCCACTGCAGGCGGTCGATGCGAAAGGGCAGGCCGATCTGCAGCGGCAGCAGCAGTGTGTCGAGCGGGGTCGGGGGTTCAGCGCTCGGCGGGCCCAGCGGGGTGATCGCCAGGTGGGCGGCATGCACCTCGCCCAGTTCCAGGCGGCGCTGCAGCAAGGGCGCCAGTTGCCAGCCCACGCGGGCATCGCTGACTTCCACGCGCAGTGCGGGGCTGCTCCAGCGCAGCCAGCCGATGCGGCCACCGCTGCGCAGCGAGCCGCTCACCTCGCGGCTTTCCAGCGTCTGGCCGGCGGGCAGGTACAGGGCTGCGCGTGCCAGCAGGGTCGCCAGGGAACTGTCGCGGCCCGACCACCACCAGGCCAGCGTGCCGGCTGCCAGCACCAGGGCGCACAGGCACACCAGCAGCCAGCCCGTGAGGCGCAGTGCCTGGTGCGCCCACAGGCCACGCGCGGGCGCAGTGGATGGCGTGGCACCGCCCGCCGAAAAGTCTGCCGGGGGTGCGCGCCGGGCTGGTGGCTTGTGGCGCATCAGAAGCTGAACCCCAGGCGCAGATGCAGCCGCAGCTGCTTTGCCTGCACGCCATAGGCCAGGTCGGCCTGCAGCGGGCCCACCGGGCTGCGCCAGCGCACACCGGCGCCCACGCCGACGCGGGGGGCCATGTCGCCCACGCGGTCTGCCACGGCGCCGGCATCGATGAACAGCGCGCTCTCCCAGTCGGTCATGGCGCCGTTGTAAACAATGGGGCGTTGCCATTCGGCGCTGGCCAGGGCCAGGTAGCGGCCGCCAAAGAGCTGTTTGTTCTCGGTGCGGGCGCCGATGGCGCGGTAGCCATAGCCGCGCACGGTGGTGTCGCCGCCGGTCAGGAAAAGCTGGGTCACCGGGATCTGCGCGGCCTGGCGTGCCAGCACGGCGCCGGCTTCGGCACGCAGGGCAACGCGGGCATTGCGTGCGCCACCGGTTTCGGCCTGCACGCGGCCCGCTGCAAGGAACGCTTGCCAGCGCAGCAGCGTGCGCACAAAGGGGTCGCGCTCCGGGGTGAACGTGGTGCCCGCCCCCAGCTCCACCGCCAGCCCGTGCCCGCGCGTGGGTGCCACGGTGCTGTTGAAATAGCGGCCCGTCCAGCCGTAGTTCAGGGTCAGCGCCGTGGCCGAGGACGGAGCGTTCAGGCCCTGGCTGTTGGCGTAGTCGTATTGCAGAAAATAGTTGCGGTCGATGCGTGTGCTGCTTTTGCTGCGGCCGGTGCGCAGGCGCGCGCTGTTGACCTCGTAGTCGCCCGTGGTTTCGCGCTGCCCCTGGGCCGAGGCAAACCAGCGCCAGCCGTTCTCGTCGGGCAGATCGGTCCACTCGGTGCCTGCCAGCTTGGTCTTGCGGTCCAGCGACAGCTTGCTGACCGCACGCCAGCCCACGCCGGGCAGCTGGTTGTGGATGTGGTCCATCGAAAGGCGCGGGCCGCTGTCGGTGGACAGGCCGGCGCCAAACACCAGTTTTTGCAGCCGCGCCTCGCGCACCTGCGCCACCACGGGGGCTGATTGCGGGTCGGCGCCTTCGGTGTCGAGGGTGAGGAACACGGCGTCGTAATAACCGCTGCTGGCCAGGCGCAACTGCGTGTCCATCAGCGCGGCCTCGTCATAGAAAGCGCCGGTGGGCAGGCGGGCCAGGCGCCGTGCGCCATCGGGGTCGTAGCGTTCGCTGCCCTCAACCACCAGCGGGCCGAAGCGGTAGGCCGGGCCGGTGTCGTAGGTCACGCTCAGCGCCGCCTGGTGGGTGTCGGCATCCACCTCTGCCCGGCTTTGTGCAATGCGGGCCGTGGGGTAGCGCCGCACCTGCAGCTGGCGCAGGCCGTCGGTCTTGGCGCTGTCCCAGGCCGACTGGGTGAAGGGCTCGCCGGGCTGGAGCGACCAGTTGCGCTGCAACCTCTCTTGCCGGCGTGCGCGGTTGTCGGTGTCTTCGTCGGTGCGCTCGGCCACGGTGATGCGGGTGCTGGCAATGCGGGTCTGCGGGCCGGGCTCTACCGTTACCGCCACGGCGTGCAAGGCGGCGCTGCTGGCCGGGGTGTCGGTCATCACCACCGTGATGGTGGGCGCAAAGTAGCCCAGCGTGCCCAGCAGTTCGCGCGCGTTGGCGTCGGCGGCGGCCAGCAGGCGCTGCAGCTCGCCGTCCTGCAGGTCGGTGAGGTTGCGAAAACGCTGCAGCTCCAGATGGCGCTCCAGGGTCTCGCGCACACCATCGGGTGCGTTCACTTCGAGCGTGAAGGCAGACAAGGCGGAGCTGTCAGTGACCGGAATGGCGGCAGCATCTGCGGCGGCATCTGGTTCGCCCCGGGGCAGGAGACT
This sequence comes from Acidovorax sp. GW823-FHT02H02, assembly GCF_058797075.1. NCBI lineage: Bacteria > Pseudomonadati > Pseudomonadota > Betaproteobacteria > Burkholderiales > Comamonadaceae > Acidovorax > Acidovorax sp. GW823-FHT02H02. The sequence continues at coordinate 112,778 of NZ_JBXAJH010000009.1, forward strand.
GCAGCCTTGCAGGCACACCACGCAGAAAAACAGCAACGCCGGCCATCGGGCCGGCGTTGGAGGCGCAATGGGCATGTGCTTATTTTGACAGCAGCCGCATGGTTTCTTCCAGCCCCTTGAGTGACAAAGGGTACATGCGGTTGCCGATGAGCTGCTGGATGATGCTGATGCTCTGGCGGTACTGCCACACACCCTGGGGTTCGGGGTTGATCCAGGCAAACTTGGGGAAAGCGTGCGTGAGGCGCTGGATCCACTCGGCGCCGGCTTCCTCGTTGTTGTATTCCACGCTGCCGCCGGGCTGCAGGATCTCGTAGGGGCTCATGGTCGCGTCGCCCACGAAGATCAGCTTGTAGTCCTTGTTGTACTTGCGGATGATGTCCCAGGTCGGGAATTTTTCGGCAAACCTGCGGCGGTTGTTCTTCCACATGAAGTCGTACACGCAGTTGTGGAAGTAATAGAACTCCAGGTGCTTGAACTCGGTCTTCACGGCACTGAACAGTTCTTCCACGCGCTGGATATGTTCGTCCATGGTGCCGCCCACGTCCATGAGCAGCAGCACCTTCACGTTGTTGTGGCGCTCGGGCACCATCTTGATGTCCAGGTATCCGGCGTTGGCTGCCGTGCTGCGGATGGTGTCGGGCAGGTCCAGCTCCAGCTCATGCCCCTCGCGCGCGAACTTGCGCAGGCGGCGCAGGGCCACCTTGATGTTGCGCGTACCCAGTTCCTGCTGGTCGTCGTAGTCCTTGTAGGCGCGCTGCTCCCATACCTTCACGGCGCTCTTGTTCTTGCCAGCACCGCCAATCCGGATGCCCTGGGGGTTGTAGCCGCCGTGGCCAAAGGGCGAGGTGCCACCCGTGCCGATCCATTTGCTGCCGCCCTCGTGGCGCTCTTTCTGTTCTTCGAGGCGCTTCTTGAGCGTCTCCATGAGTTCGTCCCAGCCCATCTTTTCGATGGCGGCCTTTTGCTCGGGCGTGAGTTCGTTCTCCAGGATCTTGCGCAGCCAATCGGCGGGGATCTCCTTGGTGAAGTCGGCCACCATTTCGACGCCCTTGAAGTAGGCGCCGAACGCCCGGTCGAACTTGTCGTAGTGCTTCTCGTCCTTGACCAGCGTGAGGCGCGAGAGGTTGTAGAAGTCGTCCAGGCTCCACGCATCGTCCGACTTGGGGCCCACCACGCCGGCCTGCAGGGCTTCGAGCAGGGTGAGGTATTCCTTGACCGAAACCGGCAGCTTGGCAGCGCGCAGGGTGTAGAAGAAGTCGATCAGCATGATTCTGGCCTCCGGCACTTACCGGGTAAGCGCATGACGCTCTAAAAGATATAGCAACTGTGCCCGGGCCTCGGGCCACTCGCCCGCGCGCATGCTGTACATCACCGTGTCGCGGATGGTGCCGTCGCGGCGCAGCGCGTGGCCGCGCAGCACGCCATCCTTTCTGGCGCCCAGGCGCTCGATGGCGCGTTGCGAGGCAAAGTTGTAGTTGTCGGTGCGCCAGCCCACCACATGGCAGCCCAGCGTGTCGAAGGCGTGGCCCATCATGAGCAGTTTGCAGGTGGTGTTGACATGGGTGCGCTGCACGCTTTGGCAGTACCAAGTCCAGCCGATCTCCACGCGGCGCACCGCAGGCACGATGTCGTGGTAGCTGGTGGAGCCCAGGACCTTGCCCGTGGCGTCTTCGACCACGGCAAAGGCAAAACGGTTGCCCTGCTCGCGCATGGCGAGCGCGCTTTCGATGTAGGCGCGCGTGCCCTCGGGCTCGGGCACCGAGGTGATGCGCAGCTTCCACAGCTCGCCATCGGCCGCCGCAGCGGCCAGGCCCGCTGCGTGGACGAGTGCCAGCGGCTCCAGGCGCACGCCACGGTCGCGCAGGATGACGGGTTCCACCAGCGCCATGGTCACTGCTCCGATTTCGTGCGGCGGCTGGCGCGCCAGCGCCGCGCCGCATGCAGGCCCAGGCCCCCGCCCAGGCCCACCAGCGCGATGCCCGCCAGGCTGGCGGTGCCGTAGCCTGCGGCAAAGATGTCGAAACCCAGCCACCGGCCCAGCCAGAAGCCTGCCAGCGCGCCGCCGACAAAGCCCACGGCGTCGGATGCGCCTTCCATCAGCAGTCGTTTGGTGTCAGTCATGCAATAAATTGAGTAGGGGGTGGCTGTGGTGCGCGAAGCTCATCGGTTTCGCTGGTTCATGAACACCAGCTTCTCGAACAGGCTCACGTCCTGCTCGTTCTTGAGCAGCGCGCCCACCAGCGGGGGCACAGCCACCTTGTTGTCGGCGCTTTGCAGCGCCGACAGCGGTATGTCTTCGGCCACCAGCAGCTTGAGCCAGTCGAGCAGCTCGCTGGTGGAGGGTTTCTTTTTCAGGCCCGGCAGATTGCGCACGTCGTAGAACGTCTTCATCGCCACGCCGAGCAACTCGCTCTTGAGCGTGGGGAAGTGCACGTTGACGATCTGGCGCATCGTGTCGGCTTCGGGGAACTTGATGAAGTGGAAGAAGCAGCGGCGCAAAAACGCGTCGGGCAGCTCCTTTTCGTTGTTGGAGGTGATGAACACCAGCGGGCGGTGCTTGGCCTTGATGAGCTCGCGCGTTTCGTAGCAGTAGAACTCCATGCGGTCGATTTCGCGCAGCAGGTCGTTCGGAAACTCGATGTCGGCCTTGTCGATCTCGTCGATCAGCAGCGCCACGGGCCGGTCGGCCGTGAAGGCCTGCCAGAGCACGCCCTGCACGATGTAGTTGCGGATGTTCTTCACGCGCTCGGCGCTGTCGCCATCATTGAGCTGGCTGTCGCGCAGGCGGCTCACGGCGTCGTATTCATACAGGCCCTGCTGCGCCTTGGTGGTGGACTTGATGTGCCACTGCAGCAGCGGCATGTCGAGCGCCTGGGCCACCTCCTCGGCCAGCATGGTCTTGCCGGTGCCGGGCTCGCCCTTGATGAGCAGGGGGCGCTGCAGCGTGATGGCGGCGTTCACCGCGAGCATCAGGTCCTGGGTGGCGACGTAGTTCTGGGAGCCTTGAAATTTCATGAACGAAACACCGGAATGTTGATGGATGGGCTTGACAAGCGCTGGCTATAATCGCCGACTGATCAGAGCCCCGAGCTGAACCTTCACACGATTGTGCGCGCAAAATGAACAAGACGTTGACCACGATATTCGCCCTGGCTGTCGCTTCCGTGACGGCGATTGCCCAAGCCCAGGAAACCAAAGGCGATGTCGAAGCCGGCAAGCAGAAAATTGCGATGTGTATCGGGTGCCACGGCATTCCGGGTTACCAGTCCAGCTTTCCCGAAGTGCACAAGGTGCCCATGATCTCGGGCCAGAGCGGCAAGTACATTGCTGCCGCGCTCACCGCCTACAAGAAGGGCGAGCGCAAGCACCCCACCATGCGCGGCATTGCCGATTCGCTGACCGAGCAGGACATTGCCGATGTGTCGGCCTACTATGAGCAGCACGGCAAGACCGGCGCCGAAGTGGCCGCCAAGCCAGGCCGCGAACCCAGCGTGCAAGTGGCCGAGCTGCTGAAAAAGGGCGCCTGCGTGTCCTGCCACGGCGACAACTTCGCCAAGCCCATCGACCCGTCCTATCCCAAGATCGCGGGCCAGCATGCCGACTATCTGTTTGTGGCGCTCAAGTCGTACAAGGTGGAAAAGAACGCCCATGTGGGCCGTGGCAACGCCATCATGGGCGGCATCGCCAAGCAGTTCACCAACGCCGAACTGAAGGCGCTGGCAAGCTATGTGGGTTCGCTGGATGGCGACCTGCACACCGTGCCGCAATCGCGCTTCCGTTGAGCTGAGCACCTCAGGGTCTGGCTCCGCCGACCCACGCCATTCGCCAAGAGCCCGCAGCCAGCGGGCTCTTTTGTTTCTGCCGGCAGGCAGGGTGCCGGCAATCGCAGCTGCCGGTTTATCTGGCACGCTGCGCAGGGGCTTGGTTGCCCATTGGGGGTCTCGTTGGTAAAGTGACCCTATGCATATTCTGGTTTTTCCCGCCTGTGTCCGTGCCGCCGAGTCGTCCAAGACGGCTGCGCTGCCCGCACGCGCCGTGCAAAGGACGGGTGTTCAGAAACCAGCTTCGCCGGCCGCAGATTCCTAGGCCCGGCGGTTTCTTCTTCCCAAGAGCGTCATCGAACCACCGCCGGGCAGTGTTGCCGGACCAGCGCGCGCGCATGTCGTGCTGCCGCGATGGAGCTTCCGGCTTCCCTCCGCTCACGTTCCGTGGTTTTTCGTGGCGTGGGCGCATGGATGGCGCAACCCAGCGCGGCGCCCTGCGCCGGCCGTTCGTACGCTTACCGGGAAGTTTCATGCACCTCCGATCCATTGTCGCCCTCACCGATTTTTCTGCCGCCGCCGAACAGGCGATGGACCGTGCCGCCATGGTCGCAGCCAGCCACCATGCGCGCTTGCGCATCCTCTACGGCACCGACATGCCCGACCCCAAGTTCACCGATCCGCACGCGCGGCTGGAGCAGCGGGCGCGCCAACTGGCCCGGCGCCATGGCATTGCCGTCGTTGCAGGAGGGCGGGGCACCGGCGACGTGGTGACCGATGCGCTGGCCGCAGCGGCGGGCGCTGACTTGCTGGTGATGGACCGGCGTGCGCATTGCAGCTGGATGCACCTGCTGCGGAGCTCGCCATGGGCGCGGGTGCTGCGCGGCAGCCGCTGTCCGGTGCTGATCGTGCAGAACACGCCCAAGGGTGCCTACCAGCATGTGCTGGTTGCGGTGGATTTCTCCGAGGCCGCAGGGGCGTTGGTGCGGTATGCCGGGGGGGTGCAAGCCGAGGCGCGGCTGGAGCTCTACCACGCCATTGACCGCCGCGACGAGGCCAGGCTGCGCAGCGCCGAGGCATCGATGCAAGCCATTCAGAGCTATCGCGCAGAAGTGCGGGAGCACGCACGCCGCAAGATGCTGCCGCTGGCCACCGCTTTTGACACCCGCCGCAACCGGGTCGCCACGGTCATCGGGGCTGGCGATCCTGCGTGCCAGCTGGCGGTGCAGCACCAGGCTTCTGGTGCCGATCTGATTGCCGTCGGCCATACACGCCGCTGGGCAGCCTTTGCGTGGTTGATGGGCAGCGTTGCGGTGCGGCTGGTGGGCGGCGTGCAATGCGATGTCCTGGTGTTTCCCCGCGACTATGCGCTGCAGCAAGGGCGCATGGCGGCGCCCAGGCGCGCGGTTTCCGGTGTGTCTGCCTGACGCCTTCGCTGGCGCGCTCAGTCCCGTGTGGCGCGGCGCTGCACGCAGGCGATGTAGGCATCGCCGTCCGGCGGGCGGCCTGCGCGCTGGCTCTCCCACAGCATCTGGCCCAGGCAGTCCATGGTGGCGTGGTGGGCGTCGTGCAGGGAGTCCAGCCGTGCCGTGAGCAGCTCGACCGCCTGGCGGATCCCGCGCGGCTGGTCGATGCTGCACTGCTCGCTGATCGACAGGTGCATCGACAGGTGCAGGAACGGGTTGGTCTGCTCTGGTGTTTCGTCGTAGTTGCGCGCCACGGCGGCGTCGGCATCGGACAGCTCGGCGTGGTATTCGGGGTGCTCGGCGATCCACAGGCTGGCCAGGGTTTCGATGGCCTCCATGGGCTGGCCGCTCAGGGTCTTGGCGTGCACCGCGCAGAGGAAGCGGCGCACGTCGGCTTGGGACGGGTTGAACATGGCGCTGAGCGTAGCACGCAGATAGGCCGGCGCAGCAGGGCGCCGGCGCGCGCCCTTGCGGTGGCGTCCTACACGCGCCGCTGCTGCGCGGGCCTACAGTGGCCGGGCACAGGCGGGGAAACCGGGGGCAATGCCGTGCCTTTGTCCAACAGCCCCGGATGTGGGAGATAGGCCATGAATGCACTGCGCCTGACCGGAGTGGTCCTGATCGTGCTGGGGCTGGCCGGCTTTTTTACCGGCGGTTTCAGCTTTACCAAAGAGACCACCCAGGCCAAGCTCGGCCCGCTGGAACTGACCGTGAAGGACAAAGAGACGGTGAACGTGCCCCAGTGGCTGAGCCTGGGCGCGATTGCGCTGGGCGCGGTGGTGCTGGTGCTGGGCTTTCGCAAGCCTTGAGCGGGCGTTCTGCGGGCCTGTCTCGTGCTCCCGCTGCACGCAGGGCGGTCAGCCGTGCTGGGTGCCCAGCATGCGCGAGATGGACTGCGCGGCCCGCAGCAGGGCGGGCAGCATGGTGGCCTGCATGACCTCGGCACTGGAGCGGTTGGCCTGGCCGCTGATATTGAGGGCGGCCACGGTCTGGCCCGCGCGGTTGGTCAGCGGTGCGGCAATCGAAATCAACCCTTCTTCGAGTTCCTGATTGATCAGGCACCAGCCCTGCGTGCGTGCCTGGCGGATGCGCTCCAGCAGGGTGGGCATGTCCATCACGGTGTGCTGGGTGAAGCGCTGCGGGATCAGGCCCTGCAGCCGCGCCTGCAATGCGTCGTCGGGCAGGCCGGCCAGCAGCACCCGCCCCATCGATGTCCAGGCGGCAGGCAGGCGCGAACCCACGCCCAGATTGGTGCGCATGATCTTGTGGGTGGGCAGTCGCAGCACATAGACGATGTCGAGGCCGTCGAGCACGGCCGCCGAGCACGACTCGCGTACCTGCTCCACCAGTTCTTCCATCACCGGCTCGGCCAGGTCCCAGATGGGCATGGACGACAGGTAGGCAAACCCGAGATCGAGGATGCGCGGGGTGAGGCGAAACAGCCGGCCATCGCTTTCCACATAACCCAGCGTCTGCAGCGTGAGCAGGATGCGCCGGGCGCCCGCGCGGGTCAGCCCGGTCTGTGCGGCCACCTCGCTCAGGGTCTGCTGCGGCGCGCTAGCGCTGAACGAGCGGATCACTTCCAGTCCGCGCGCGAAGGACTGCACGTAGCTGTCGCCTGGTCTGGGGCTGGCAGGAGGGGTATTGGTGTTCATGGAGTGCTCGGCATATAATTCTTTATGCGAACATTTGTTCATTATAAGAACAAATGCGGGCGATTTTTTTGCTACTTCCCGGAAGACTTTCCATGATCAACAAGATAGCGGACTCGGTGGCGCAAGCCCTCTCGGGTGTGAAGGACGGGGCCACCGTGCTGATTGGCGGCTTTGGCACGGCGGGCATTCCCGACGAGCTGATCGAGGGGCTGATTGCCCATGGCGCACGCGACCTGACCATCGTCAACAACAACGCCGGCAACGCCGAACAGGGCGTGGCGGCGCTGCTCAAGGCGGGCCAGGTGCGCAAGGTCATCTGCAGCTTTCCGCGCCAGGCCGACAGCTATGTGTTCGATGGCCTCTACCGCAGCGGCAAGCTCGAACTGGAGCTGGTGCCGCAGGGCAACCTGGCTGAGCGCATTCGCGCCGCCGGTGCTGGCATTGGTGCATTTTTCTGCCCCACGGCCTATGGCACGGAATTGGCCAAGGGCAAGGAAACCCGCGAAATCAACGGCAAGCACTACGTGCTGGAGTACCCCATTTACGGCGACGTGGCCCTGATCAAGGCCGAAAGAGGCGACCGCTGGGGCAACCTCACCTACCGCATGTCGGCACGCAACTTCGGCCCGGTGATGGCCACCGCCGCCAAGACCACGATCGCCACGGTGCACGAGGTGGTGGAGCTGGGCGCGCTCGACCCCGAAGCCATCGTCACGCCGGGCATCTATGTGAGCCACGTCGTGAAGATCGCCCGCGTTGCCACGCAGGCCGGTGGTTTCAAGAAATCTGCATGAATCAGGCCTCTGGCGCAAAAGGAGCGAGCGTGAGCAGCTATCAAAAACGTAGTAAAGAAGAGTTGGCCCAACGGGTGGCGCAAGACATCCACGACGGCGCCTATGTCAACCTGGGCATCGGCCAGCCGACCCTGGTGGCCAACCACATCCCCGAGGGCCGCGAGGTCATCCTGCAAAGCGAGAACGGTATCCTGGGCATGGGCCCGGCGCCGGCAGCGGGCAGTGAAGACTACGACCTCATCAACGCCGGCAAGCAGCCCGTCACCCTGCTGTCGGGCGGAGCGTTCTTCCACCATGCCGACAGCTTTGCCATGATGCGCGGCGGCCACCTCGACATCTGTGTGCTGGGCGCCTTCCAGGTGTCAGCCACGGGCGACCTGGCCAATTGGAGCACGGGCGAGCCCGGCGCCATTCCCGCCGTGGGCGGCGCCATGGACCTGGCCATCGGCGCCAAGCAGACCTGGGTCATGATGGACCTGCTCACCAAGCAGGGCGCCAGCAAGATCGTCGAGCGCTGCACCTACCCGCTCACCGGCATCGGCTGCGTCAAGCGCATCTATTCCGACCTGGCCACGCTGGCCTGCACGCCGCAGGGGCTCCAGCTCATCGACAAGGTCGAGGGGCTGGAACACGCCGAACTCGAACGCCTGGTCGGTCTGCCCATCCAGGCCTGAATCTTCCCTCCACACCACCGAACACACCCATGACCCAAGCCTTCATCTGTGACGCCATCCGCACCCCCTTTGGCCGCTACGGCGGCGCGCTGTCGAGCGTGCGCACCGACGACCTCGGCGCCATCCCCCTCAAGGCGCTGATGGAGCGCAACCCCGGCGTGGACTGGGCCGCCGTGACCGATGTGCTCTATGGCAACGCCAACCAGGCCGGCGAGGACAACCGCAACGTCGCCCGCATGTCCAGCCTGCTGGCGGGCCTGCCCATTGAGGTGCCGGGCGCCACCATCAACCGCCTGTGCGGTTCGGGCCTGGATGCCGTGGGCACGGCCGCGCGCGCCATCAAGTCGGGCGAAGCCGGCCTGATGATTGCAGGTGGCGTGGAAAGCATGAGCCGCGCCCCGTTCGTGATGCCCAAGGCCGAGACTGCCTTCAGCCGCAACAACGCGGTGTATGACACCACGATCGGCTGGCGCTTCGTCAACAAGCTGATGAAGGCGCAGTACGGCGTGGATTCCATGCCCGAAACCGCCGAGAACGTGGCCACCGACTTCGGCATCGAGCGCGAGGCGCAGGACCGCATGGCGCTGCGCAGCCAGCTCAACGCCGTGGCTGCCATCCAGGCCGGCCACCTGGCGCGCGAGATCGTGTCCGTGACCATTCCCCAGAAGAAGGGCGACGCCATCGTCGTCAGCCAGGACGAGCACCCGCGCGAGACCAGCCTGGAAGCGCTGGCCAGGCTCAAGGGTGTGGTGCGGCCTGACGGCACCGTCACCGCCGGCAACGCATCGGGTGTGAACGACGGTGCCTGCGCGCTGCTGCTGGCCGATGAAGCCAATGCCGCCAAGTATGGCCTCAAGCCCCGCGCCCGCGTGGTGGGCATGGCCACGGCCGGCGTGGCGCCGCGCATCATGGGCTTCGGCCCCACGCCCGCCACGCAGAAGGTGCTGGCCCAGACCGGCCTGACCATCGACCACATGGACGTCATCGAGCTCAACGAAGCCTTTGCCGCCCAGGGCCTGGCCGTGCTGCGCGCCCTCGGCCTGAAGGACGAAGACGCCCGCGTGAACGCCTGGGGCGGCGCCATTGCGCTGGGCCACCCGCTGGGTGCCAGCGGCGCCCGCCTGGTGACCACCGCCGTGAACCGCCTGCACGAGCACGGCGGCAAATACGCGCTGTGCACGATGTGCATTGGCGTGGGGCAGGGCATTGCCGTCATCCTCGAACGGGTCTGAAGCCATGTCGATGCAAACCATTGACACTGCGGCTGGCCGCTTTCGCGTTGCCCTGGACGGCCCGGCCGATGCACCCGTGCTGGTGTTTTCCAACTCGCTGGGCACCACGCTGGAGATGTGGGATGCACAGGCACAGCGCTTTGCCCAGACGCACCGCGTGCTGCGCTATGACACGCGCGGCCACGGTGGCAGCGTGGTATCGCCCGGCCCCTACAGCTTCGACCAGCTCGGCGGCGATGTGGTGGCGCTGCTGGATGCGCTGGGCATTGCCAAGGCCAGCTTTTGCGGCATCTCCATGGGCGGCCTCACCGGCCTGTGGCTGGGCGTGCATGCAGGCGAGCGCCTGAACCATCTGGTGGTGTGCAACAGCGCCGCCAAGATTGGCACGGCCGAAGGCTGGCAAACCCGCGCCGTGCTGGTGCGCGACCAGGGAACGGCGGCCATGGCCGAGCTGGCCGCCTCGTCGCCCGGCCGCTGGTTCACCGAGCCCTTCATCGCGGCCCAGCCCGCGCTGGTGGCCCGTGCGCAAGGCTGGATTGCCGGCATCGCGCCCGAGGGCTACGCCGCCTGCTGCGAAGCCCTGGCGCAGGCCGATCTGCGGGGTGCCATCAGCGCCATCCGCGTGCCCACCCTGCTGATTGCCGGCGCCAGCGACCCGGTCACCACCGTGGCCGACGCCCAGGCCATGCAGCGCGCCATCGCCGGCGCGCGCCTGGCCGAGCTGTCTGCCTCGCACCTGTCCAACCTGGAAGCTCCCGCCGCGTTCGACGATGCGCTGGCGGCCTTTCTGGCCACGGGGGCCTGAGCCACCCGCGCGCGCAACGTACCGGAACTCGCATGAGCTACCCCCACACCAGCCCCGCAGGCGCGCCGGAGCGCGTGCTGATCACCGGTGGCGCCGCCGGCATCGGCGCCGCCATTGCCGAGCGCTGCCGCGCCGAAGGCTACCTGCCGGTTGTCATCGACCGCATGGTGGATGGCGTGCACGGCGGCTTGCGCGCCGACCTGTCGGATGCGGCAGACACCGCGCGGGCCCTGCAAGAGGCACTGGCCGGCGGCCCCATCACCCGCCTGGTCAACAACGTGGGCGTGGTGGTGCCAGCCGATGCCGAGCACCAGACCATGGCCGAGTTCGACCTGGCCGTGTCGCTGAACCTGCGCTGCGCCTTCCAGTGCATGCAGGCACTGCTGCCGGGCATGAAAGCGGCCGGCTTCGGGCGCATCGTCAACATGTCCTCGCGCGCTGCGCTGGGAAAGGAGCTGCGCACCGCCTACGCCGCCACCAAGGCCGGCCTGATCGGCATGACCCGCGTGTGGGCGCTGGAGCTGGGCCAGCATGGCATCACGTCCAACGCCATCGGTCCCGGCCCCATCCGCACCGAACTGTTCGACCGCGCCAATCCGCCCGACGCACCGCGCGCCATCGTCGAGTCCGTGCCCGTCAGGCGCATCGGCACGCCCGCGGATGTGGCCCATGCCGCCAGCTACCTGCTGGACGCGCGCAGCGGCTTCGTCACGGGGCAGGTCCTGTACGTCTGCGGTGGCATGACCGTCGGCGTGGCAGGGGTCTGACCGCATGGCAGCGCCTGCTGTCGAAGAACACCATGGGCTGCACCCTGGTGAACCCGTTCCTGGTGGACGCGATCTGCATCGCGGCCATCCTGATCCGGCCCCATCTGTGAGGCCTTGACCCTGCCTGTTGCGCCGGGGCGCGCACACGCCCTTTGCAGCAGGCCCCATTCTCCCGAGCAAGACAGAGGAAATCACCATGACCCATTCCACCCGCCGCACCTTCCTGGCCGGCCGCCGCCAGGCCCTGGCTGTCCTGGCCAGCCTGGCCGCCGGCACGGCCGCCCTGCCGGGCGCCGCCCTGGCACAGGCCTACCCCACCAAGCCCATCTCTATCGTTGTGCCTTTCTCGGCCGGCGGCACGACCGATATCCTGGCACGACTGGTGGGTCAATACCTTTCGACTGAGCTGGGCCAGCCAGTGGTGGTGGAAAACAAGGCCGGTGCAGGTGGCAACATCGGCGGACAATATGCTGCCAAGGCCGCAGCCGATGGCTACACCCTGTTCATGGGCACCGTGGGCACGCACGCCATCAACGCCAGCCTGTACAAGAAGATGCCCTTTGATCCCATCAAGGACTTCGCACCGCTGACGCGCGTGGCCAATGTGCCCAACCTGCTGGTGGTCAACCCCAAGCAACCGTTCAAGACGGTGCCCGAAATGATCGCCTATGCCAAGGCCAACCCCGGCAAGATCAACTTCGGCTCCCCCGGAAACGGCGCTTCGCCACACCTCTCGGGTGAGCTGTTCAAGTCGTTGGCCAAGGTGGATCTCACGCACATCCCCTACAAGGGCAGCGCACCGGCTGTGACCGATCTGCTGGGTAACCAGATCGCCATCATGTTTGACAACATGCCATCGGTGATCCCTCATGTGCGTTCGGGCAAGCTGCGCGCCATTGCCATCACCACTTCCAAGCGCTCGGCGGAGTTGCCCGATGTACCGACCATCGCCGAAGCCGGTGTGCCAGGCTATGAGGCCATGTCGTGGTTTGGCATGTTTGCGCCAGCCGCCACGCCCAAGCCGGTGCTGGACAAGCTCACCGGCGCGCTGGCCAAGGTGCTGGCCAACCCCGAGGTGAAGAAAAAGATTGCTGACCAGGGTGGCGAGCCCGTCAATGAGACCCCGGCCCAGTTTGCCACCTTCATCAAGTCGGAATCGGCGAAGTGGGGCAAGGTGGTCAAGGAGTCGGGCGCAAGTCTGGACTGACCGCAACCCGGTTGCTTTGAAATGGATAGCTGCTGGCGCACATGCATGGTGCGCCAGCAGCTATTCTTGTTTCAAAACGCCTGGCGCACGCGCCGCGCGCTCATACCCGCCACGCCGGCAGCTGCCAGTTGCGCCACAGCGCCAGCCCGCGCAGCCCGGCCGTCACCAGCACGCAGGCCAAGAGCGCGGCCCATTCGGGCGCCTGGAACTGGCGCAGCACCACATCGACCCAGCCGCCGGCAAAGGCGCACAGCGCATAGGGGCGGTGGTCGCTGAAGGCCTGGGGCACCTTGTTGCACAGCACGTCACGCAGCACGCCGCCGAACACCCCGGTGATCAGGCCCATCATGACGGCAATGAGCGGCGGCATGCCCAACGCCATGGCCGCATCCACACCGATGGCAGCAAACAGGCCCAGGCCAATCGCGTCGGGCAGCAGCATGGCGCGCTCGGTGGGCTGGAAGTGGCGCTGGCGCATGAACAGCATGGTGCCCACGCACAGTGCCAGGATGCCCCAGACATAGCCCGTGTGGCGCACCCAGAAGAAGGGCCGCTGGTCCAGCAGCAGGTCGCGCAGCGTGCCGCCGCCAAAGGCGGCCACGAAGGCCACCACGCACACCCCTACCGCATCCATGCGCTGGCGCGCGGCGGCGATCACGCCCGACAGCGCAAAAGCGACGGTGGCCGCGACTTCCAGCACAAAGCGCAGGGTGTGTATCCACGGGGTTTCTGGCAGGTCCATGGGGGGGGGGGATGGTGCGGTGGCGGTTCTGAGTGAATTAGCTATTGAATATATAGCTGTCGGCGCTTTTTTCTAAAGCATCAGAGGCCATCCTGGCTTGACTCCCGTGGCAAGCCCTCGGGGGCGGGGCCTTTGGCCGGGGCGGCATCGGGCGTGCGGCGCTCTTGGCGCTCCTTGGCCATCTGATCGGCCAGCTGGCTGCGCCCTTCGCGGGCCACGGCGATGTATTTGGTGCGGTCCTTGTGGTGGGGGTACATGCGGTCGACCAGTGCGATGTTGTGGGTGCGAAAGCGCTGGGTGATGGCCGTGGCCTCTGCGGGCGGCAGGCCCATCAGCTCCAGCACCGTGTGGGCGCTTTGCAGGCTCGACTCGAACAGCTCGCGCTGCACCAGCGTCACGCCTGCGTCGCGCAGATTGTTCCAATGGGTGATGTCGCGTGCGCGAGCCACGATTTGAAGGTGTGGGAAGTGCCCGCGCGCCAGCTTGGCGATCTTGAGGGATTGCTCGGGGTCGTCCACCGCCACCACCAGGATGCGTGCGTGCTCGGCGCCGGCAATGCGCAGCAAATCAAGGCGTGTGGCGTCGCCATAGAACACGCGGTAGCCAAAGGTGCGTGCCACTTCCAGCATCTCCACGCTGTGGTCCAGCACGGTGGTGGGAATGCCCTGGGCCAGCAGCACGCGCGAGACGATCTGCCCGTAGCGGCCAAAGCCCGCGATGATGATGGGCGCTTCCTGCGGTTCGGAGATTTCCTCTGCCGCCGGGGCCTTGACATGTGCATGGCGGCGCAGCAGCGCGCGGTCCAGCAGCACCAGCAGCAGCGGGCTGATCAGCATCGACAGCGCCACGGCGCCAATGAGCAGCGAGGCGGTTTCGGCCGCGAAGACCTTGGCACCCGCAGCGGCCTGGAACACCACGAACGCAAACTCGCCGCCCTGCGCCAGCAGCAGCGTGAACACCGGGCGCTCCTGGTAGGGAATGTTGACGAGCTTGGCCAGCGTGTAGATGACGATGGCCTTGGCCGCCAGAAAGCCGGCCAGGATGGCCGCCATGAGCCCGGGTGAGCGCAGGATCACGCCGAAGTCGATGCCCATGCCCACGGCGATGAAGAACAGCCCCAGCAGCAGGCCCTTGAAGGGCTTGATGTCGGCCTCCAGCTCGCGCCGGTATTCGCTGTCGGCCAGCAGCACGCCCGCCAGAAATGCGCCCAGCGCCATCGACAAGCCCACCAGCACCATCAGGTAGGCCATGCCCACCACCAGCAGCAGCGCGGCGGCGGTGAAGATCTCGGGCGTCTTGCTCTTGGCGATCCAGCGCAGCACGGGGCGCAGCAGCAGGCGCCCGCCGAGGATGATGGCGCCGATCACGCCGACGATCTTGAGGGCCTCCAGCGCCAGATCGCCGGGAGAGTGTGTGGCGCCGGCAGCCCCGGCCGCGCCCAGCAGCGGCAGCAGGGCCAGGATGGGGATGGCCGCCACGTCCTGGAACAGCAGGATGGAAAACCCTGCCTGCCCTCCGGGTGTGCGCAACAGGTTGCGTTCGGCCAGCGACTGCAGCGCAATCGCCGTGGACGACAGCGCCAGGCCCAAGGCGCCCACCAGGCTCACGCGCCAGGGCAGGCCGGCCAGCGCACCCAGCGCAAACAGCAAGGCCGCACAGCCCAGCACCTGCGCGCTGCCCATGCCAAAGATGGGGCGGCGCAGCGCCCACAGCCGGCTGGGTTGCAGCTCCAGACCCACCAGAAAGAGCATCAGCACCACGCCGAACTCGGCAAAGTGCAGGATGTCCTGCACATTGCTGACCAGCGCCAGGCCCCAGGGGCCGATGGCGATGCCCGCCGCCAGGTAGCCAATGATGGTGCCCAGCCCGAGCGCCTTGGCGATGGGAACGGCCAGCACCGCAGCGCCCAGGTACAGAAAGCCGTAGGTGAGCCAGGTGGGTGCGTGTTCCATGGGGTGTGTGCGGTGGCGGCCTGTCAGCGCAGAGTCTGGCACTGATTCTGGCACCTGTGTTGATTGCTATTTTTATAGTAGCTTGTAGCGCTTGTGGGGTAAGCTTTGGTGGGTATTTTCGTTCATATCCATGGGGCCGTGCAGCCGGTTGCTAAGATGCTTGCCATTCTTGTGTAGGGCTTCTTCATGGACTTGCAGATCTGGTTGGCATTTTTTGCGGCATCGTGCCTGATTGCGGTGTCCCCGGGCTCGGGGGCTGTGCTGTCGATGAGCCATGGCCTGTCGTATGGCGTGCGCAAGACGGGCGCCACCATCGCCGGGCTGCAGGCCGGACTGCTGATGATCTTGCTGATTGCCGGTGCGGGCGTGGGCTCGCTGCTGCTGGCGTCCGAGCTGGCTTTCAGCGTGGTGAAGGTGCTGGGCGCCTGCTATCTGATCTATGTGGGCTGGAGCCAGTGGCGCGCGGGCGAGGCCTCGCCACTGCACGGGGACGAGGCGGCACCTGCCGGCCCGTGGCAAAAGCGTTTTCTGACGGGTTTTCTGACCAACGCCACCAACCCCAAGGGCATCATCTTCATGGTGGCCGTGCTGCCCCAGTTCATGACCGATGGCCGCCCGCTGTGGATGCAGCTGCTGGTCATGGCCGCCACCACCGTGGCGGTGGACGTGACGGTGATGCACGGCTACGCTGCCGGGGCCAGCGCGCTGCGCCGCCTGATGCGCAGCGCCAGCGCGGTGCGCACCCAGAACCGCGTGTTTGGCGGGCTGCTGATGGCGGTGGGTGCGGGGCTGTTCTTCGTCAAGCGCGGCGGACAGCATGCCTGAGCGGAGCGGTTGCTTTTATTTGGATCGCTGTGCGCGCTGGATGCATGAGCGCCAGAGGAATTTTTCGCTCCAATTGTTTTTCAACCTGTGATCCCGGGAGGATGTGCCATGCCAGTGGTCGTTGTCGCCAATCCCAAGGGCGGCGTGGGCAAGTCCACGCTGTCCACCAATGTGGCCGGCTATTACGCCCGACAGGGGCATCCGGTGATCCTGGGCGACACCGATCGCCAGCAGTCCGCCCGCCTGTGGCTGGGCCTGCGCCCGCCCGCCGCACGCCCCATAGGCGCCTGGGACGCCAGCGCCGACGAGATCACCAAGCCGCCCAAGGGCAGCACGCACGCGGTGCTCGACACCCCGGCGGGCCTGCATGGCCGGCGGCTGAGCGATGTGCTCAAGCTGGCCGACCGCATCATTGTGCCGCTGCAGCCCAGCGTGTTCGACATCTTCGCCACGCGCGCTTTCCTGGACCAGCTGGCCGAGCACCGCCATGGCGCGGGCGTGCAGGTGGGCATTGTCGGCATGCGGGTGGACGCCCGCACCAAGGCCGCGGAGCAGTTGCACCACTTTGTCGACAGCCTGGGCTTTCCCGTGCTGGGCTATCTGCGCGACACGCAGAACTATGTGCACCTGGCGGCGCACGGGCTCACGCTGTTCGATGTGGCGCCCGCACGCGTGGCGCGCGACCTGGAGCAGTGGCAAGGGATTTGTTCCTGGCTGGACGCCTGAAAGCCAGCCCGCAGCGGCGGTGCCTTGCTGTCGCTTGTCCGACACGCCCTGCGCGGGCCGCAGCGCTACATTGGCTGCATGAAAACCTTTCGCTCCTACTCTGAAGTCAGCGCCTGCGTGGGCCAGGAGGTCGCCGTGACCGACTGGATCACCATCACGCAGGAACAGGTCAACCTGTTTGCCCAGGCCACGGGCGACCACCAGTGGATCCATGTGGACCCCGAGCGTGCCCGGGCCGGGCCGTTTGGCGCGCCGATCGCACATGGTTTTCTCACGCTGTCGCTGATTCCGCGTTTTTTTGAGCAGGGGCTGCGCATCGAAGGTGCACGCATGGGGGTGAACTACGGGCTGAACCGGGTACGCTTCACGGCGCCCGTGCCTGTGGGCAGCCGCCTGCGTGCGCGCCTGGTGCTGCAGGCCACCGAAGCCCTGGCGCCCGACGGGCTGCAGATGACCTGGCTGGTGACCGTGGAGCGCGAGGGCGGGGACAAGCCGGCGTGCGTGGCCGAATCATTGGCGCGCAGTTACGGCGCAGCGCCTTGAGGTGGTTTCACCTCCGGTCATTTGGAGCGGCCCTCAGAGCCTGTTCACGATCTCCCAGGGGTCGCGCAGCGGTCTTTGCGCGATGGGATGCAAGGCGCGGTGTGCAGTGGATAGCCCGGCTATCCACAAGCGCCGCAACGCCGCAGACCGCCCGCAAAGACCACTGCCCGATGGGTTGGAGCGAAATCGGGCGACAAGGCCGCCCCGGCCGCTTGCATGGGCACGAGCCCATGCGGCGCACCCGAAGCATCCACTCATCCCGATTGCGCTCCAACGCGATCCCCTGCGAGATCGTGAACAGGCTCTCAAAGCACAAGGCCTGCCGGTGCGCGCCGGCAGGCCTTGTCGTTGCGGGGTGCAGCGCGGCAGACGGCCGGCAGTCTTGCCGCGCCACGGCATCACTGGTTACCGGTGACAACGGAGTTGGTCGTCGCTGCGGGCATCGCCTCTGCCTGCACGGGGCCCGGGGTGTTGCCCAGTGGCGCCGGTATGTTGTACCACTCGCGGTCGCTGGGCATCGTGCCTGCCTTGCGGGCTGCCACCAGCTCGGCAATCACGGTCTCACGGGTCAGCGTGCTCGTGGTGGTCAAGGGATAGTTGGACCATTCGCTATCGCCGGGCAGTGCGGAGTCCGCCTGGGCGGCCAGCGCGCCGACGGCCAGGGCGGCGGCGATGGGCAGGGTGGGGTATGCATTCATGACGTTTCCTTCAAAAATGGAGCCATTTGCTGCGGGCCAGGCCGGGTTTTGCCCCGGTCTTGTCCGGCCTCGGTGAGCGCCCGCGCATGTGCAACCCATCGATGAAAGCCACTGTATAGAGGGGTATCCCTTGGTGAAATGGCAATGCGGGCAATGAATGGTTCTTAAAAATGAAATAATCAATGCTCGAATAACACTTTGTTGCCAAAATGGACAGATTGTTGACCATGCGTGTGTTTCAGGCCGTCGTCGAAGAGGGGGGCTTTGCTGCTGCGGCACGGTTGATGGAGTTGTCGCCCCCCGTCGTGACCAGGCTGGTGGCCGATCTGGAGCAGCACCTGGGCACGCGGCTGTTGCAGCGCACCACCCGCAAGCTGGCCTTGACCGATGCCGGCGAGGCCTATCTGCAGCGCGTGCGCGCCATCCTGCACGAAATCGACGACGCAGAGGCCGCCGCCGCGTCGAGCACCCGCGACTTGCGCGGCACCATTCGCGTGCTGGCGGCCCCCTTGCTGGCCACGCACTTTCTTGCACCGCTGCTGGCGTCGTGGCATGTGCTGTATCCCACGCTCATGCTCGATATCCTGGTGGATGCGTTGCCTGCGTCGCGGGTGGACGAGTTTGATGTCACTTTCATGGTGGCTGGGGAGGACTACGATGGCAATATCGTGGCCCGGCCCATGGCCCATTGGGAGGCCATCGTCATTGCTGCACCTGCCTATCTGCAGCGCATGGGTGTGCCTGCCGAGCCCGGCGATCTGCAGCACCACGAATACCTGCGTTATTCAGGCCAGCTGGTTCGCTCCCGGAGCGGCATCGCGCAACGGTTGCGGTTGCGGCCCGTGCAGGGCGCGGGCGCGGCGCAGGAGGTGAAGGTGCCGGTGGTGCTGCAGTCCGTCAGCGCAGGCGTGCTGCTGCGCGCCGCGGTGGACGGCATGGGCGTTGCCGTGATGTCGCGGTTGCTGGCGGGCCCCCATCTGGCCAGCGGTGCGCTCGTGCATGTGTTGCCTGACTGGATTTTTTCCCGCTACGCCGTGTATGCCGCGCTGCCGTCGCGCCGCATGGTGCCGGCCCGCACCAAGGTGTTTCTTGATTTTGTCAGCGAGCACGCGCAGCATCTGGCGTCCTCGCGCCCTGAAGGCGGCAGGGTGTCAGAGCAATGATTCCAGCGCGGCTGCGGCCGTCACGCGGGGCATGCCGAAGCTGTTCTGGCGCCAGGCTTCGAACACGGTCACTGCGACGGCGTTGGAGAGATTCAGGCTGCGTTGCCCGGCCACCATGGGCAGGCGCACGCGCTGCGCGGGCGGGAAGGTTTCGCGCAACGCGGTGGGCAGGCCCCGCGTTTCCGCACCGAACACCAGCCAGTCGCCGGGGAGAAAGCAGGTGTCAAAGGCGCTCTGGCTGCCGTGCGTGGTCAGGGCGAACATGCGCGTGGGGTCGGGCTGGGCGCTGCGCAGGAAGGCGGTCCACCCCGGATGCCGTTGCACCTGGGTGTATTCGTGGTAATCCAGCCCGGCGCGGCGCATCAGCCGGTCTTCCATCGAAAAACCCAGGGGCTCGATCAGATGCAGCGTGCAACCCGTGTTGGCCGCCAGGCGAATCACATTGCCGGTATTGGGCGGTATCTCGGGTTCGACCAGGACGATATGGAACATGGCCTGTATTGTCCTGCGGACGCACGGATCTGCGCAGCGCCCTCGTAAACAAAGGTTTCAGGCCTGTTCGGTGCGCGCCACCACCAGGGCCGTGATGTGTGCCGCACCCGCCTGGCGCAGTGCGTGGGTGGCCGCATTCAGCGTGGCACCGGTCGTCATCACATCGTCGAGCAGAACAATGCGCTGTCCTTGCAGGGTGGCCGCGCGGGTGGACTCGACGGCAAACGCGCCCTGCAGGTTGCGCAGGCGCTGGCTGCGTGGCAGCCCACTTTGCGCCTCGGTGGCGCGCAGCCGCAACAGCAGCGTGGCGTCCATCTTTGGGGCGGCGAGGTGATGGGCCAGCAGGGCGGCCTGGTTGAAGCCACGTTCTTGCAGGCGCGCTCGCGACAGGGGCACCGGCAATACCCGGTCGGCAGCTTCCAGCGCCGGCTCCACCCAGGGCGTGCTGCGCAGCAGCGTGGCCAGCGCCGCAGCCCAGCCGGGATCGCCGCGGAACTTGAATTCGGCGATGGCGCCGGCCCAGGGGTAGGCATAGTCCACTGCGGCCAAACAGGCATCCAGCGCTGGTGGCTCGCGCAGGCAGGCACCGCATTCCGACACGCCATCGGGCACCGGCAAGGCGCAGCGCGTGCAGCGTGCGCGGGGCTGCGCAAACCGGGCGGCACAGCCATCGCACACGCGCCGGGCCGGCCAGGCGTGGCACACGGCGCACTGGCTGGGCAGGTGCCCGACCAGCGCGCCGATACGCCGTGATGTCCCTGCCAGCATCTTGTGAAGCATGGGGTCAATATACTCGTCTGCCCATCTTTGCCACCATGTCCACCGAGCATCCTCCCACCATCGATCCCGTTGCGGCCGCCCGCTGGCACGCCGCAGCGCCGGCCCAATCTCCCTGGCTGCATGAAGAGGTGGCCCGGCGCATGGACGACCGCTTGCAGTGGATTCGCCTGGCTCCCGCCGCCTGGTGCCATTGGGATGCGGTGCGCGGGGGGCTGCAAGGCCATGCCCTGGTCAGTGCCCGTTATCCCCAGGCGCTTTGCCAGGTGACGGAAACATCGCCGCACTGCGTTCCTGCCGCAATGCAGGCACTGGCCCGGCCCTGGTGGAGTCCGACGCGGTGGAGTGCGGGGCGCCCGCGTTTCGGCCTGCCGCAGGAGGGGGGCGTGCAGATGCTCTGGGCCAACATGGCACTGCACATGGCGAGCGATCCGCAGGCCCTCATCGCCCAATGGCATCGCGCGCTGGCCGTGGACGGCTATCTGATGTTCTCGTGCCTGGGACCGGACACGGCCAAGGAGCTGCACGCGGTGTATGCCGCTCTCGGCTGGCCGCCCGCCGGCCATGCCTTCACCGACATGCACGACTGGGGCGACATGCTGGTGCAGGCCGGCTTTGCCGAGCCGGTGATGGACATGGAACGCATCCGGCTGACCTTTGCGACGCCGCAGCGCCTGTTGCAGGAGCTGGCGGAACTGGGGTGCAACCTGCATCCTCAGCGTTTCCCTGCGTTGCGCGGACGCCACTGGCGCAGCCGCCTGCATGAAGTCTTGCAGGACCAGCTGGGGGATGCGGAACACGACGGGCAACTGGCGCTGACGTTCGAAATCATCTATGGCCATGCCTACAAACCCAGGCCCCGGGTGCGGGTGAGTGCCAGCAGCGCAGTCTCCCTGGAGGACATGCGCTCCATGCTGCGTGAAGGCGGCATGAGGAGTTGATTCGTCGCGTCTTGTCAATGATCTGGCGCAAGGGGCGCTACAATTCTCGACGTTTGAGGATTGATGTCCTTGGCGCGCCGTATCGGTGCAGTGGCCATTTGCGAGGCAGTTGCGTTGACAAGTCTGATTTTTCGTTTTGCTACGGTGTCTGGTCAACGAATTGACTGGCAACTGGCCCGCAATGGCTTGGCGGAACGTGAACGGATGTGGCAGGGCACCTTGCTGCTGGCAATGGTCCTGCTTTTCTGGATGGTTGGCAACCGGTGGGACATGCCTTTGGATTGGTTGGCCGCTGTTGCGGCAGGGGCGGTGTTCGTCCGGTACGGCCGCCATGCAGCGGATGGCGACAGAATTTGGCTGCAAGGCTCGCGCCTGGTGGTGGAGAGGGAGACAGCAGGCAGGCTGGAGCGCGCCGAGTTTGACCGGAGCCGGGTTCGGGTCGAGCCCAAAACCGCAGACCGTTCGCTGATCCGGCTGT
Organism: Acidovorax sp. GW823-FHT02H02; assembly: GCF_058797075.1. Taxonomy (NCBI): domain Bacteria; kingdom Pseudomonadati; phylum Pseudomonadota; class Betaproteobacteria; order Burkholderiales; family Comamonadaceae; genus Acidovorax; species Acidovorax sp. GW823-FHT02H02. The sequence continues at coordinate 134,476 of NZ_JBXAJH010000009.1, forward strand.
CTGCGCAGGGTCGGTCGGTCGATGTGGGGCGCTTCGTGCGCCCCGAGCTTCGCCAGGCCCTGGCATCGGAGATCCGCATGGCCTTGCGCGCTGCCTGACCTCAAGCAGGTGCGCCAAGTGATTGGTTAAATTGAGGCTTAGAAGTAAGTGAGAACTATGAAGAGCATTTCCAACAAGCTGGCTTCTCTGCTGCTGACTGCCGGTGCATGGATGGGCACCGCTGCCCATGCCGTTCAAGACCTGCCCGGCGGCCCTGCGGTCAATCAGCTGAACCTGCATCCTCCTGTCACCAAGATCGCCGAAGAGCAGCATTTCCTGCACTGGATGATGCTGATCATCTGCACGGTGATCTTCATTGCGGTGTTTGCCGTGATGTTCTATTCGATCTGGAAGCACCGCAAATCCCGGGGCGCCAAGTCGGCCAATTTCCACGAGTCCGTCACGGTGGAAGTGGTCTGGACCGTCATCCCTTTCATCATCGTGATCCTCATGGCCCTGCCGGCCACGAAGGTCCTGGTGGCGCAGAAGGACACCACCAATGCCGACCTGACCATCAAGGCCACCGGATACCAGTGGAAATGGGGCTACGACTACATCACGGGCGAAGGTGAGGGCCTGGCTTTCATCTCCACGCTGGACAGCAGCCACCGCGCCATGTCCGACAGCGGCAACGTGAGCGAAGCACCTGCCAACTACCTGTTCAAGGTGGATAACCCGATGGTGGTGCCGGTGGGCAAGAAGATCCGCATCATCACCACCGCCAACGATGTGATCCATGCCTTCATGGTTCCGGCTTTCGGTATCAAGCAGGATGCGATCCCCGGTTTCGTGCGCGACACCTGGTTCCGCGCCGAGAAGGTGGGTGACTACTACGGCCAGTGCGCCGAGCTGTGTGGCAAGGAGCATGCCTACATGCCCATCCATGTGAAGGTGTTGTCTACTGAGGACTACAGCCAGTGGGTGGCCGACCAGAAGAAGAAGGCGGCCTCCAAGCTGGACGACCCTGCGAAGGTGTGGGCACTGGACGACATGCTCAAGCGTGGTGAAAAGATCTATGCCGCCAACTGCGCAGCCTGCCACCAGGCCAACGGCAAGGGCGCTGGCGCCATCAAGCCGCTGGATGGTTCCGCCATCGTGCTGGATGCCGACCATGCCAAACAGATCCAGGTGCTGCTCAAGGGGGCGAACAACGGTGCCATGCCCTCATGGGCGCAACTGAGCGACACCGATATCGCTGCAGTGGTCACCTACACCAAGAACAATTGGTCCAACAAGACCGGACAGCTGGTGCAGCCAGCGGAAATCGTGGCCCAGCGTGGCAAGTAATCACCGCCCCAGAGCATTGAGGAATTCAAAATGAGCGCAGTTCTCGACAACCACGGGCACGCACACGACAGCCACGACCACCATGCACCGTCCGGCTGGCGCCGGTGGGTGTATGCCACCAACCACAAGGACATCGGTACGCTGTACCTGCTGTTCTCGTTCACCATGCTGATGATCGGTGGCGTTCTCGCGCTGCTGATCCGTGCCGAGCTGTTCCAGCCAGGCCTGCAGCTGGTCAACCCCGAGCTGTTCAACCAGCTCACCACCATGCATGGCCTGATCATGGTGTTCGGCGCCATCATGCCGGCCTTCGTGGGCTTCGCGAACTGGATGATCCCGCTGCAGATCGGAGCGTCGGACATGGCCTTCGCGCGCATGAACAACTTCAGCTTCTGGCTGATGATTCCTGCCGCGCTGATGCTGGTCAGCTCTTTCTTCATGCCCGGCGGCGCACCCGCTGCCGGCTGGACGCTGTATGCGCCGCTGACGCTGCAGATGGGCCCCTCCATGGACGCCGGCATTTTCGCCATGCACATCCTGGGCGCCAGCTCCATCATGGGCTCGATCAACATCATCGTGACCATCCTGAACATGCGCGCCCCCGGCATGACACTGATGAAGATGCCCATGTTCGCCTGGACCTGGCTCATCACCGCCTACCTGCTGATCGCCGTGATGCCCGTGCTCGCTGGCGCCATCACCATGACGCTGACCGACCGCCACTTCGGCACCAGCTTCTTCAACCCCGCCGGCGGCGGCGACCCGGTGATGTACCAGCACATCTTCTGGTTCTTCGGGCATCCCGAGGTGTACATCATGATCTTGCCGGCCTTCGGCATCATCAGCCAGATCGTGCCCGCTTTTGCGCGCAAGAAGCTGTTTGGTTACGCCTCCATGGTGTATGCCACCTCGTCGATTGCCATCCTGTCGTTCATCGTCTGGGCGCACCACATGTTCACGACCGGCATGCCCGTGACCGGCCAGCTGTTCTTCATGTACGCCACCATGCTGATCTCCGTGCCCACGGCCGTGAAGATCTTCAACTGGGTGGCCACCATGTGGCGCGGTTCCATGACTTTTGAAACCCCCATGCTGTTTGCCGTGGGTTTCATCTTCGTGTTCACCATGGGCGGTTTCACCGGCCTCATCCTGGCCATGGCGCCTATCGACATCCAGCTGCAGGACACCTACTACGTGGTGGCCCACTTCCACTATGTGCTGGTGGCCGGTTCGCTGTTCTCCATGTTTGCCGGCGTGTACTACTGGCTGCCCAAGTGGACTGGCGTGATGTATTCCGAAACCCGTGGCCAGATCCACTTCTGGGCTTCGCTGATTTTCTTCAACATCACTTTCTTCCCCATGCACTTCCTGGGCCTGGCCGGCATGCCACGCCGTTACGCCGACTACCCCATGCAGTTTGCTGATTTCAACGCCATCGCATCGGTGGGTGCCCTGGGTTTCGGCCTGGCGCAGGTGTATTTCTTCCTGGCGGTGGTCGTTCCTGCGATGCGTGGCAAGGGTGCCAAGGCGCCGCAAAAGCCCTGGGACGGCGCGGAAGGTCTGGAGTGGGAAGTTCCTTCGCCAGCACCGTTCCACACCTTTGAAAACCCACCCAAGCTGGACGCCACGGCAACCCGCGTGATCGGCTGAAAGGCATGTCCATGACACCCGAGCAAAAAAAGAGCAATCTGCGCATGGCGCTGATCCTGGCGTCCGTGGTTGCCGTCTTCTTCGTCGGGTTCATGGTCAAAGTCGTTCTGCTGTCCCGCTGAGCACCACGCCATGAGCATTCACCGCGAAAACGCCAAGATGGTGGGCAAGCTGGCCGTGATAGCGGCGGGCATGTTCGCCTTCGGCTACGCGCTGATTCCGATCTACAAGCACATCTGCGAGCTGACCGGCATCAATATCCTGTCGCTGTCCGAGCGGCAGGTGCCGGGCAACGGCGTGGCTGGCAAGGACGTGAAGGTGCCCGCCAACACGCAGGTGGACACGAGCCGCACCATCACCGTGGAGTTCGACGCCAATGCACGCGGGCCTTGGGATTTCAAGCCGGCCCAGCGTTCGGTGAAAGTGCATCCCGGCGAGCTGACGACGGTGATGTACGAGTTCCAGAACGTGCAGAACCGCCGCATGGCCGCGCAGGCGATTCCCAGCTATGCGCCCCGGCAGGCGGCGGCGCACTTCAACAAGCTCGAGTGCTTCTGCTTCAACCAGTACATCCTGGAACCGGGCGAGAAGAAACAGTGGCCTGTGGCCTTCGTGATCGATCCGCGGCTGTCCAAGGATGTGACGACCATCACGCTGTCCTATACCTTCTTCGAGGTGGGCGGAAAAACCCCGCAGGCTCCCGAGTCCACGGCTGCCGTCTCCCTTCAATCCGTGCAGGAGGGTTCATGAGTTCCGTCCATCCCTCGGATTCCGGCGTGCAGCGCAAGGGTTCCCTGTTGCGCACGGTGCGTGCGGTGGCCTGGTCACTGATCGGTCTGCGCAAAGGCAGTGAATACCAGCAGGACCTGCAAAAGATCAACCCCCTGCACATCATCGTGGTGGGGTTGCTGGCGATCTTCCTGCTGGTGCTGTCGCTGATCGCGGTGGTGAACTGGGTGGTCTGAGCCATCGCCTGCCTGCCAACCCCATAACAAAGATTTTGAGATTCAGGAGCTGAAATGAGTGCATCAACCCACGGTACAACACCGTACTACTATGTGCCCGCAGAGTCGCGCCATCCCGTGATGGCGGCCGCAGGCCTGTTTTTTGTGATCCTGGGCGCAGCCCAGTGGATCAACGGCCACAACTGGGGCAAGTATTCCCTGGCCGCTGGCCTGGTGTGGTGGCTGTTTGTGCTCTACCAATGGTTCCGCGATGCCGCCCGTGAAAGCGAAGGCGGCCTCTACGGCCACAAGATCGACCTGTCGTACCGCTGGAGCATGAGCTGGTTCATCTTTTCGGAGGTGATGTTCTTCGGCGCCTTCTTCACGGCCTTGTGGTGGGCGCGTTCGCACTCGGTGCCGGCGCTGGGCAGCCTGGACAATGCCATGCTGTGGCCCGACTTCAAGGCGGTGTGGCCCAGCATTGCGGCAGGTGCCACGGCATCCCCTGCCGGCATCGTCGAGCCCTTCCAGACCGTGGGCCCTTTCTGGCTGCCCACGATCAACACGGCATTGCTGCTGAGTTCGGGTGTGACACTGACGATTGCCCACCATGCACTGCGTGAAAACCACCGTGGCAAGACCATTGCGTTCATGTGGGCCACCGTGCTGCTGGGCTTTGTCTTCCTGTGCGTGCAGGGTTATGAGTATTTCCACCTCTACACCGATCTGAACCTCAAGCTCAGTTCGGGCGTGTTCGGCTCCACGTTCTTCATGCTGACCGGTTTCCACGGTTTCCACGTGTTCCTGGGCATGCTGATGCTGCTGGTCATCACCTTGCGCCTGCAAAAGGGGCACTTCACGGCCGACAAGCATTTCGGCTTTGAGGGCGCTGCCTGGTACTGGCACTTTGTCGATGTGGTGTGGCTGGGCCTGTACATCCTGGTGTACTGGATGTAAGACGGCCATGCAGTATCCAAGAAAGCGCCGCAAGGCGCTTTTTTGTTGAATGCAATGGTGTCTGTCTTACCGCGTGGCGGGCAGTCCCGTCGGCTGGATGTAGCCCAGTTGCCATGCGAGCAGGATGCAGATGAACAGAACGATAGAGAGCCCCACCCGAAATGCGAGGGCCTTGGCCATATGGCTGCCCTTGGTCTTGTCGTTGCGCCCGTTACGCATCATGAAGAAAAGGGCAGAGGCCAGACTGGCGAGAATGGCAAGAAACGCCACAGCGACAAGATATTTCATGGAGCACATTATCCCGTGACCCCCGATCCACGCACCTGGGGCCTGCGCTTCTGGCTGATCACCGTGGCTGCCGTGGCCGCCATCCTGGTGACCGCCTCCTTGGGGCGCTGGCAGCTGTCGCGCGCCGCGCAAAAACAGGACCTGCAGTCGCTGCTGGACCAGCGGGCCGCCTTGCCCCCCATCGACAACCAGCAGCTGCGTGGGCATGCTGGCGAGGCGGATGGCGCGCAGGACCTGATCCATCGGGCGGTGCTGCTGCAGGGGCGCTGGGTGCCGGAGCACACGGTGTACCTCGACAACCGGCAGATGCAGGGCCGCCCCGGATTTTTTGTGCTGACACCGCTGCGGCTGGAGGGCAGCGATGCGGTGGTGCTGGTCCAGCGCGGCTGGGTGCCTCGCAACTTCCAGGACCGCCAGCAGCTGTCCCTGGTCCAGACAGCGCCAGGTGTGGTGCAGTTGGCCGGGCGCATCGCACCGCCGCCGTCGCGCCTGTACGAGTTCCAGGGTGCCGACAGTTCGCAGGGGTCTTCCCGCATCCGGCAAAATCTCGACCTCACCGCCTTTCGCACCGAGACAGGCCTTGCGCTGATGAATCTGTCGGTGCTGCAGGCTGGCCCCGCCAGCGAGGGCCTGCAGCGGGACTGGCCCGTGATCGGTGCCGGCGTCGATAAACACTACGGTTACGCATTCCAATGGTTCGGGCTCAGCGGCCTGATTGCAATTCTCTATGTCTGGTTCCAACTCGTCCGACGCTTCCTTCGCCCGCGCCCCCGGCCTCTCGCCTGAGGCAGGAGGGGACCATCCCCTGGGCCTCACGGTGCACACGCTTCCCGAGGCGGGCAGCGCCGTGGCCCACGCCCAGAACACCCGCCACGGGCGCTGGAAGATGCTGGCGGTGCTGCTGGTCTGCGCCGCCCCGGTGATCGCCTCGTACTTCACGTACTACGTGGTGCGCCCCGACGGCCGCCGCAATTACGGAGAACTGGTGCAGCCGCAACGCCCCTTGCCCGACCTGGCCACGGCCACGCTCGATGGCGCGCTCGGCCAGCTGCCGGCGCTCAAGGGCCAATGGCTGCTGGTGAGCGTGGCAGGAGGGGCCTGCGATGCCCAGTGCCAGCAGCACCTGTATCTGCAGCGGCAACTGCGCGAAAGCGTGGGCAAGGAGAAGGACCGTGTGGATTGGGTCTGGCTGGTGACCGATGCCGCCCCCCTGCCGGCGGACCTTTCTGCGGCCCTGCAAAAAGCCACGGTGCTGCGGGTCGATGGCGGGGCGCTGGCCCAGTGGCTCGAACCCGCAGCGGGACATGCGCTGGCCGAGCACCTCTACCTCGTGGACCCCATGGGCAACTGGATGATGCGTTTTCCGGCCGGCATGGATGCTGCCGGGGCCGCCAAGGCCAAGCGCGACCTGGAGCGCCTGCTGCGCGCGTCGTCCTCCTGGGATGAGGCCGGACGGCCAGGGCAACCCTGATGGATTCCCAACCGCTCTACGACCTGGCGCCGCTGGCGCAGGTGATGCTGCTGGGCACCATGATCGCGCTCGGACCCCTGGCGTGGGTGGCCTGGCGCAACCGGGGTGGCAATCTGGGGCGCCGTCTGCAGGCCTTGACGGTGCTGACGCTGTTCCTGACCTTTGATCTGGTGCTGTTTGGCGCCTTCACCCGGCTCACCGACTCCGGCCTCGGCTGCCCCGACTGGCCGGGTTGCTATGGCAGTGCCAGCCCGGTGGGTGCGCGGGCGGACATCGCGGCCGCACAGCAGGCCATGCCCACCGGACCGGTGACGCACGGCAAGGCCTGGGTCGAAATGATCCACCGCTACCTCGCCACGGGCGTCGGGGTCTTGATCATCGTGCTCACCGTATCTGTCTGGGTGCAGTGGCGGCGGGCCAGGGCCGGTGGCGGTGCGCAACAGCCCGTGATGGGCCCGTGGTGGCCTACCTTCACCCTGATCTGGGTGTGCCTGCAGGGTGCGTTTGGTGCGCTCACGGTCACGATGAAGCTGTTTCCCGCCATCGTCACACTGCATCTGATAGGTGGCCTGGTTCTGCTGGCATTGCTGTGCGTGCAGGCGGTGCGCCACACGCAGGTGGCCAGAGGCGTGCAGCCCGCCGTGCTGGCCACACCGCTGCGCGTTGGCGTGCTCGTCACTGGCATCCTGGTGGCGCTGCAGATCGTGCTGGGGGGCTGGGTCAGCACCAACTATGCGGTGCTGGCCTGCACGGCCTTTCCCACCTGCCAGGGCAGCTGGTGGCCGGCGATGGATTTCGCGCAGGGCTTCCAGATCTGGCGGCCGCTGGGGCTGCTGCAGGACGGTAGCCACATCAGCTTTGCCGGCCTCACGGCCATCCACTATGCGCACCGCCTGATGGCCTATGTGGTGCTGCTGGCGCTGGCCTGGCTGGCCTGGCGCCTGCACCGTGCCGCTGCGCTGCGCATGCAGGCGCGGTGGCTGGCGGGCCTGGCCCTGCTGCAGCTGGCCACCGGCCTGAGCAATGTGGTGCTGGGATGGCCCCTGCTGGCGGCCGTGCTGCACACGGGGGGCGCCGCTGCCCTGGTGGTGGTGTTGACCTGGACGGCCGCGTCCAGCCGGACGGCCCGCACACCCCTTGAGTCTTTGGCACCCTCGCGTGCATCGAGAGTTTCCGCATGAGCATCGCCTCCACCCTTTCAGCGCCCTCGCGCTTTTCTCAGTTCTACGCGCTGACCAAGCCGCGCGTGGTGCAACTCATCGTGTTCTGCGCGCTGATCGGCATGGTGCTGGCCGTGCCGGGCCTGCCCACGCTGCGGCAGCTCTCGCAGATGGCGCTGGCCTGTGCCGGCGTGTGGCTGGTGGCGGGCGCTGCCGCGGCCTTCAACTGCATCGTCGAGCAGGGCATCGATGCCCGGATGAAGCGCACCTCCTGGCGGCCCACGGCCAAGGGCGAGCTGTCCAACACGCAGACCCTGCTGTTCTCGGCCTTGCTGTGTGGGGCCGGCTCGGCCTTGCTGTATTTCTGGGTCAACCCGCTGACCATGTGGCTCACCTTCGCCACCTTCGTGGGCTATGCGGTGGTGTACACGGTGATCCTCAAGCCGCTGACGCCGCAAAACATCGTGATCGGCGGTGCATCGGGCGCCATGCCTCCCGTGCTGGGCTGGGCGGCCATGACGGGCGATGTGGGCCCCGAGGCTTTGATCCTGTTCCTCATCATCTTCCTGTGGACGCCGCCGCATTTCTGGGCGCTGGCCCTGTACCGGGTGGAGGACTACCGCAAGTCGGGCCTGCCCATGCTGCCGGTGACGCACGGCAACGAGTTCACGCGCCTGCAGGTGTTTCTGTACACGCTGATCCTCTTTGCGGGCTGCCTGATGCCTTTCATCTACGGCATGAGTTCGTGGATCTACCTCGTTGCCGCCGTGCTGCTGAGCGCCGGATTCTGTGGCTACGGCTTTGCCCTGTGGCGCAATTACTCGGACGCCCTGGCGCGCAAGACCTTTCGTTTTTCCCTCATCCACCTGAGCGTGCTGTTTGCCGCGCTGCTGGTGGACCACTATGCGCTGTGAACACCATGCACAAAAGAAATGCCCTTCAATTCATCGCTATCAGCGCTTTATCCATAGGCGCTGGTGCCCTGTTGACTGCCTGTTCTGAAAAGAAGACGGAGTTTCGCGGGGTGGACATCACCGGGGCTGACTACGCACGCGATATTCCGCTCACCGACCATAACGGCCAAAAGCGCAGCCTGCAGGACTTCCGGGGCAAGGTGGTGGTGGTGTTCTTTGGCTATACCCAATGCCCCGACGTGTGCCCCACCTCCATGCAGGAGCTGGCCGAGGTCAAGCAGATGCTGGGCAAGGACGGCGATCGCCTGCAGGGCATCTTTGTCACCGTGGACCCCGCGCGCGACACACCCGAGGTGCTGAAGGCCTACATGGCCAACTTTGATCCCAGCTTCCTGGCGCTGTCCGGCACGCCCGAGCAGATCGCCGCCGTGGCCAAGGACTTCAAGATCTACTTCAAGCAGGTCGATGGCAAGACCCCCACCAGCTACACCATGGACCATTCGGCCGGCAGCTACGTGTACGACACGGCAGGCCGCCTGCGCGTTTACAACCGCTACGGCAGCGGCGCGCAGGCGCTGGGCGCCGACGTGAAGGCCCTGCTGCAGGAAGCCGGGTAAAAGCGCCAGGCGCGCCGCCCGCGCCAATTCCCTTGGCTGGCGCCTTATTCGGCCTTGATGCCTTGTGATTTGATCACTGCGCCCAGCACGCGCGCATCGGTCTGTATGCGTTGGGCCAGACCTTCGGCGGTGGTGCCGGTCACCTGCCAGCCTTGCTGGAACAGCTTGGCGCGCACGTCCGGGCTGCGGGCGATTTCGCTGAACAGCGCCGACAGGCGCGCCACCACCGGCCGGGGCAGAGACCGCGGGGCGGCCACCGCGTTCCAGATTTCGAGGTTGAAGTCCTTCACGCCCGCTTCGGCCAGGCTGGGATATTCAGGCACCAGCGTGCTGCGCCCGCTGGAGGTGATGCCAATCACGCGCAGTTTGCCCGCGCGGGCCTGCGCGGCCGCCATGGCCGGGGGCAGCAGGGCCAGCTGGATCTGGCCGCCGATGATGGCGTTGATGACCTGCGGATTGCCCGGGTAGGGCACATGCACCGGCTGGAGGCCGGCCTTGCCTTTGAGCAGTTCCATGCCGATGTGGGCCACCGTGCCCACGCCCGGAGTGCCATAGCTCCAGCGGTCGCCGCTGGCGCGTGCGGCCTCAAAAAACTCCTGCGCTGTGGCGCCCGGCGCGTTGGCCGGTGCGGCCAGGGCCAGTGGGGCCGTGGCAATCAGGCTGATCGGGGCCAGGTCCTTGAGCGGGTCGTAGTGGATCTTGGGGTTGATCAGTTTGGCAATCGTCAGGTTGCCGTTGATCATGATCCCCAGGGTGTGGTCATCGCTGGCCTTGGCCACGGCATCGGCGGCGATGTTGCCGCCAGCGCCCACCTTGTTTTCCACAATCACCGGCTGCCCCAGGGCCTTGGCCAGCGGCTCGGCCAGGGTACGCGCCACCAGGTCGGGGGATGATCCGCCCGGAAAACCTACCACCAGCTTGACGGGCTTGCTGGGCCAGCCCGGTGTCGCCGGGGCCGCGCTGGATTGTGCAAGGGCGGGGCTGCAGGCCGCGGCAAGGGCCAGTGCCAGCGCGGCGCGGCGCAGGGGGGACGGGGTCATCGAGAAATCTCCGGTCAGGGGCGGGTATCAAGCGCGTTGCCGACACCTCAAAAAAAACGCGCAACCAGGTTGCGCGTCCAATTATCCTTGCCGTCCGCATCTGCGAGCAGCCACCGCTCATACGGTCTTGCATTCAAGCGGATAACTAGGCGGGAAGCCGCAGACAGTGCTCTAGCACGGCAAGGCGAACCAACGAAGTTATACGTTTGAAGGCAAAACCGTATCAGGCGTATTCGGCCAGCGCGGCCTTCATCTTCTTCATGGCGGCCACTTCGATCTGGCGGATGCGCTCGGCGCTCACGCCATACACGGCGGCCAGCTCGTGCAGCGTCATGCCGCCCGAACCATCGTCGTTGACCTTGAGCCAGCGCTCTTCCACGATGCGGCGGCTGCGCTCGTCCAGGCTGGCCAGGGCGGCAGCAATGCCATCGGTGGCCAGCGCATCGCGCTGGCGCGACTCGATCATGGCCGTGGGCTCATGCGAGGCATCGGCCAGGTAGGCAATGGGGCCAAAGGCCTGCTCGCCATCGTCCGACGGAGCGGGGTCCAGCAGCACATCGCCACCCGACAGGCGGGTTTCCATCTCGATGACTTCTTCGCGCTTGACATTGAGCTGCGCCGCCACCGAGTCGATTTCACGGTCCGACAGGGTGTCGCGGTGCGTGCTGGCATCGGTTGCCGCCGCGTCGGCCTTGAAACCCTGTTTCATGGACCGCAGATTGAAGAACAGCTTGCGCTGCGCCTTGGTGGTGGCCACCTTCACCATGCGCCAGTTCTTCAGGATGTATTCGTGGATCTCGGCCTTGATCCAGTGCATGGCGTAGCTCACCAGGCGCACGCCCTGGTCGGGGTCGAAGCGCTTGACGGCCTTCATCAGGCCCACGTTGCCTTCCTGGATCAGATCGCCATGGGGCAGGCCGTAGCCGAGGTACTGGCGTGCAATCGACACCACCAGGCGCAGGTGCGACATCACCAGCCGGCCAGCGGCGTCCACATCGTTGTGATCGCGCAGCTGGCGGGCGTAGATTTGCTCTTCTTCATGGGTGAGCAGGGGCAGGCGGTTGACGGCCGAAATATAGGCGTCCAGGTTGCCCAAGGGCGGCACCAGCGCCCAGGGATTGGCGGGCGCCAGGGTCGTCGTTGCGGTTCCAGATGGCAGTGTCATTCCGGGAATCCTTTCCTCTAAGCCTTCATGTTAGCACTCTGTTGGAGGGAGTGCTAAGTCCGGAGTTCCCGTCTGGTTGTTACAAATTTTCTGATTCTGAAATCTTCATTAAATTGGCATTGAGCGCAATAAAATACAGCGCTAATAGCTATGAATAGATGAGCATTTGAAGACCTGTTTACACTGCCCTCTGTTCCTTTTGCAGGCAGGAGAGTTCCATGGCAACAGGCGTTGATCCGGCGGATATCAGCATGGTCACCACCACGGTGGCCAGCGCGGCAGACGCGCGCCGGCTGGCGCAGGCCGTCATGCAGGCGCGGCTGGCGGCCTGTGTGCAGGTGCAGGCCATCACCTCGCACTACCACTGGCAGGGCGCCCTGCAGGAAGCATCGGAGTGGCGGCTGGACTGCAAGACCATGCCGCGCGCCACCGCCGCATTGCTGGCGCTGCTGCAGGCGCTGCACCCCTATGCGCTGCCGCAGCTGGTGGTGCAGGCGCTGCAGGCCACGCCGGCCTATGTGCGCTGGGTGGATGGCGAGGTGGCCTCCGGGGTGTGAGGTTCAGGTCAGCAGAGCCTGCGCGAATTCGCGCGCGTTGAAGGTTTCCAGGTCTTCGAGCTTTTCGCCCACACCGATGAAGTACACGGGAATGGGGCGCTCCTGCGCGATGGCGGCCAGCACACCGCCCTTGGCCGTGCCGTCGAGCTTGGTCACGACGAGGCCGGTGAGCTGCAGCGCATCGTCGAACGAGCGCACTTGGGCCAGCGCGTTCTGGCCGGTGTTGCCGTCAATCACCAGCAGCACCTCGTGGGGCGCCGTGGCGTCGGCCTTGGTGACCACGCGGCGGATCTTCTTCAGCTCTTCCATCAGGTGCAGTTGCGTGGGCAGGCGGCCGGCCGTATCCACCAGCACCACGTCCTTGCCGCGCGCCTTGCCGGCGGTGACGGCATCAAAGCTCACGGCGGCCGGGTCGCCGCCTTCCTGGCTGACGATCTCGACGGTGTTGCGGTCGGCCCATACCCCGAGCTGTTCGCGCGCGGCGGCGCGGAAGGTATCGGCCGCCGCCAGCAGCACGCTGGCCCCTTCGCTGGCCAGGTGCTTGGTGAGCTTGCCGATCGAGGTGGTCTTGCCCGCGCCGTTGACACCCGCCACCATGATCACGGTGGGCTGGTGCTCGCCAATCACCAGGGCCTTTTCGAGCGGGCGCAGCAGATCGGCCAGCGCATCGGCCAGCAGGCCCTTGACGGCGGCGGGGTCGGTGGTCTTGCTGTCTTTCACGCGGCGCTTGAGGTCTTCCAGCAGGTGCTGCGTGGCCTTGACGCCGGTGTCGGCCATCAGCAGGGCTTCTTCCAGCTCTTCATACAGGGCATCGTCGATCTGGGTGCCGGTGAAAACGGTGGCGATGCTGGAGCCGGTCTTGCGCAGGCCGGCCTTGAGGCGGTCGAGCCAGCCCTTGCGTTCGGCGGGCGTGGGCGGCGGCTCGGTGGCCATGGGCGCCAAAGGCAGGGGCGGCACGGCGACGGCGATGGGTGCGGCCGCCACCATGGGCGAAACGGGGGTGGACACGGGCGCCGGCACCGGCAGCTCGGCCGGCGGCGGTGCGGCCACAGGGGCTGCTTTCGTTGCGGGGGCAGGTGGTTTGGCGGCAAACGGGTTGCGCAGCCAGCCAAGGCCACCGCTGGCCGCCGGCGGGGCCGGTGGGGGCAGGGTGGTTGCGGAGGGCGTTGGCAATGGCGCGGACTGCGTGACCGGGGCGGCGGGTGCCTGTCCGGCGGGTGGCATCACCGGCGGTGGCGCGGGCACGGCAGCCGGTGCAGCAGGGGTTGCAGGCGCAGCCGCAGCGGGCTGCGCGGGCGTGGGGGCGGGTTTTTTCTTGAAAAAACTGAACATTGGCGGGTACTTAGAATCACTCCATTCTATGAAACGTGCTTTCACCCTTCTGGGCCTGCTGGCCTGCCTGAGTGCCGGGGCGCAATCCCCGGTATCCACCACCCCTGCCGCGCACTTGCCAGCGGCCCCCACGGCCACGGCTTCCGGGGCGCAGCAATTCACGCTGGCCAACGGCATGCAGCTCATCGTGCAGCCCGACCGGCGGGCGCCCACGGCGATGCACATGGTGTGGCTGCGCGTGGGTTCCATGGACGAGGTCGATGGCACCTCGGGCGTGGCCCATGTGCTCGAACACATGATGTTCAAGGGCAGCAAGACCGTGCCGCCGGGCGAATTTTCGCGCCGCGTGGCGGCCTTGGGGGGACAGGAAAACGCCTTCACCAGCCGCGACTACACGGGCTACTACCAGCAGATTCCCTCCAGCCGGCTCGAAGACGTGATGCGCCTGGAGGCCGACCGCTTCGCCCACAACCAGTGGCCCGACGCCGAGTTCAAGAAAGAGATCGAGGTGGTCAAGGAAGAGCGCCGCATGCGCACCGAAGACCAGCCCCGCGCCGTGCTGGCCGAGCAGCTTTTTGCGACCACTTTCATCGCCTCGCCCTACCGCCGCCCGGTGGTGGGCTGGATGAGCGACCTCGATGCCCTGACGCCCGAGGATGTGCGCAATTTCCACCGCCAGTGGTATGTGCCCGGCAACGCGGCCGTGGTGGTGGCCGGTGATGTGGACGTGGCCCGGGTGCGTGCCCTGGCCGAAAAATACTATGGCCGCCTGCCCGCCCGCGCCGTGCCGGCGCGCAAGCCGCGCGTCGAGCCCGTGCAGCAGGGGCTTCGCCGCATTGCCGTCAAGGCACCTGCCGAGCAGGCCTACGTGGCCCTGGCGTTTCGCGTGCCCGGCATGGAGCGCGTCGAGGCGCTCACCGACGGCGACCGCGATGCCCTGGCGCTGATGGTGTTGTCGGCCGTGCTCAGTGGCTACGACGGCGCCCGCCTGGAGCGCGCCCTCAGCCAGGGCCCGCAGCGCGTGGCCGACAGCGCCAGCAGCTCGGCCATGGTGACCGGGCGCGGCCCCAGCCTGTTCCTGCTCAGCGGCGTGCCAGCCGAGGACAAGACGGCGCAGCAGGTCGAAGACGCCCTGCGCGCCGAAGTCGCCCGCGTGGCCCGCGAGGGCGTGAGCGAGGCCGAGCTGTCACGCGTCAAGACCCAGTGGATTGCCTCGACCGTGTACCAGCGCGACTCGGTGCACGGGCAGGCCCAGGACCTGGGCAGCAACTGGGTGCAGGGGCTGCCGCTTGATGCGGAAGAGCGCCTGCTGGCCCTGCTGCGCACCGTGACACCCGAGCAGGTGCAGCAGGTGGCGGCCCGGTATTTTGGTGACGACCAGCTCACGGTGGCTACGCTGCTGCCGCAGCCGCTGGATACCAAGCCCCGGCGCGCCGCACCGGCCGCGGGTGCCCCACGCCACTGAATCCGCACCCCGAGGCATTGCATGATGACTATGAAAAAAATAGCTGCCCGCGCTTTAATGAGCGCGGGAGCCCTTCTTGTGGCCAATTCAGCCTGGGCGCTGCTGCCCATCCAGCACTGGACCGAGGCCAACGGCGCACAGGTCTGGCTGGTGGAAAGCCCCGTCATCCCCATGGTGGATGTGCAGCTCGACTTTGATGGTGGCAGCCGCCGCGACCCGGCCGATCAGGCGGGCCTGGCCGGTGCCGTGGCTTCCATGGCCTCCAAAGGCGTTCTGGGCATGGCCGCAGGTTCCGGTGTTGCCGAGGGTGCGCCGCTGGATGAAAACGCGCTGGGCGAGGCCTGGGCCGACCTGGGAGCCAGCTTTGACGCCAGCGCCGGCAGCGATGGACTGCATTATTCGCTGCGCTCGCTGACCGACCCCGCGCTGCTGCAGCGCGCCGCTTTGCTGGCCGCCCGCCAGATGGGCGAGCCCAGCTGGCCGGCCGATATCTGGCAGCGCGAACGCGCCCGCTGGAGCGCCAGCATCAAGGAATCCCGCACCCGCCCCGCCACCGTGGCGGGCGAAGCCTTTGCCGCCGCCGTGTATGGCAGCCACCCCTACGGCTACCGCGCCACCGAAGACACGCTGGCGCGCATCGAGGTGGCCGACATGCAGGCCTTCCATGCGCGCACCGTGGCCGCCTGCCGCGCGCGCGTGAGCATCGTGGGCGCCGTCAACCGCGCGCAGGCGCAGACCCTGGTGGCTACGCTGCTGTCGCGCCTGCCGGCGCGCACGGCTGCAGAATGCGCGCCGCTGCCGGACGTGCCTGAGGTGGCCGCGCTCAGCGCGCCGGCCGAGCAGCGCATTCCCTTTGCCTCGGCCCAGGCCCATGTGCTGATCGGCCAGCCCGGCTTTGCGCGCCGCGACCCCGACTTTCTGGCGCTGCTGGTGGGCAACCACATCCTGGGCGGCGGGGGCTTCACTTCGCGCCTGACCAACGAGGTGCGCGAGAAGCGCGGCCTGAGCTACAGTGTGTACAGCAGCTTTGCGCCCGGCCTGCATGCGGGCGCGTTCAGCATCGGCCTGCAGACCCGGCCCGACCAGGCAGCGCAGGCCGTGCAGGTCTCGCGCGATGTGCTGGCGCGCTTCGTGCGCGAAGGACCCACCGAGACCGAGCTGCGCGCCGCCAAGGACAACCTGATCGGCGGCTTTGCGCTGCGCATCGACAGCAACAAGAAGCTGCTGGGCAACGTGGCCAACATCGCCTGGAACGGGCTGCCGCTCGACTACCTGGAGCACTGGACGGCACGCGTCGAGGCGCTCACCGTGGCCGATATCCGCGCCGCCATGGCACGCAAGCTGCAACCCGAGCGCATGGTCACCGTGGTCGTGGGAGGCCAGCCATGAGCCGCTCCAGCCTGCGCCTGGAAACCCTGCCCGGTGGCCGCCTGGCCCGTCCGGCCAGGAACGTCCCCGCGGCCGAGCCCGACGACGCCAAGGAGTCCAAGAACACCAAGGCAGCCAAGAGCAGCGCCCGGAAAGACGCAGCCCCCCAGGCTGCGGGCGAAATCCGCATCATCGGCGGCCAGTGGAAGCGCACCCGCCTGCCCGTGGCCCAGCGCCCGGGCCTGCGCCCCACGCCCGATCGCGTGCGCGAAACCCTGTTCAACTGGCTGGGCCAGGACCTGACCGGTTGGCATTGCCTGGATGCATTTGCCGGCACTGGCGCGCTGGGGCTGGAGGCGGCTTCGCGCGGCGCTGCCGCCGTGCAGCTGGTGGAAAACGACGCCACCCTGGTGGCCCAGCTGCACAAGCTGCAGGCCCGCCTGGCGGCCACGGCCGTGCGTGTGCAGCGCGGCGACGGCATTGCCGCGCTCCGGCAGGTAGCGCCGGCCAGCCTGCACCTGGTGCTGCTCGACCCGCCGTTTGACGGCGCCTGGTTCGAGCCGGCCCTGCAGGCCGCCGCCAAGGCCGTGGCGGCAGACGGCTTCGTTTACCTGGAGGCGCCGCAGGCCTGGACCGACGAGGCACTGGCCCCGTTCGGGCTGGTGGTGCACCGCCACCTGAAGGCGGGTGCGGTGCATGCGCACCTGCTCCAGCAGCGCCTGGCGGGCTGACGGTACAGTACTCGATAGCTATAAAAATAGTAGCCTATTGCGCTTTCTGTATAAACGCCAGAGTCTTATTTTCTTGAAAAAAAGGGGGCATGCACTGCGCCTCCTGCGCGTTGCAGTGCGCTGCATAATCCGCCCAGGCGGCCCGGCCGGCCCCTGTGGGCCGGGCCCCAAATCCATCTGCCCACCAGGAGACCCTAGCCCATGACCCACAACGTGCTCGCCATCTACCCCGGAACCTTCGATCCCATCACGCTGGGCCATGAAGACCTGGTGCGCCGCGCGGCGAAACTGTTCGACCGGGTGATCGTTGCCGTGGCCATTGCCCACCACAAAAAGACCCTGTTCAGCCTGGACGAGCGCATGGACATGGCGCGCGAGGCGCTGCGCGACTGCCCGCAGGTGAGCGTCGAGCCCTTTGACGGCCTGGTGACCGAGTTCACCGCTGCGCGCGGCGGCACGGCCATGCTGCGCGGCCTGCGCTCGGGCACCGATTTCGACTACGAATTCCAGCTGGCAGGCATGAATCGCGCACTGGTGCCGCACATCGAGACGGTGTTCCTCACCCCCAGCAGCCGGCACCAGTTCATCAGCAGCACGCTGGTGCGCGAAATCGCCACGCTGGGCGGCGACGTGGCGCAGTTCGTCTCGCCCGGGGTGCATGCGCAACTGATGCGCAAGCTGAACCGTGCAGCGTCGGCCTGAGAGGCTGAGACTTTCAGCCTGCGCAGGTCTGCATCAGCAAGTCGTGCACAAAGCGCAGTTTGCGCAGCGCGCCGGGCGACAGGGCAAAGGGGTAGGCATCGCTCTGCCCCAGGCTGCGGTTCAGGCTGTTGAGCAGCAGGGTCAGGGGCACCCACTGGCGCACCATGTTGTCAAACGCGGGTCGCGGGCTGGCAAAGGGGTCGGTCACCTGGTGGTGCTGGGCGGCATGCGGGTCGGGCACGGACAGGCTGGTCTGGTAGCTGGCCGCCGTTTCGAGCAGGTCCACCATATGCAGGTAATGCGCCCAGGTTTCGGCCCAGTCCTCCCAGGGGTGCGAGGCTGCGTAGCTGCTCACATGGTGCGGGCGCCAGTCGCCCGTGTCGCTGCCTTTGGCGTAGTGGGCACGCAGGGCGGCGGCGTAATCGAGGCGCTCATCGCCAAACAGACTGCGAAAGGCCTCCAGGCAATGGCCGTCGCGCACCAGCTGGTCCCAGTAGAAATGGCCCGATTCATGGCGCAGGTGGCCAATCAGGGTGCGGTAGGGCTCGCCCAGCGCCACGCGCCGCCGCGCGCGCTCGCCGTCGTCGGCTTCGGCCACGTTGAGGGTGATGGTGCCGCCATGGTGACCGGTGAGAACGGGTGGCCCGCCGGGCCAGTCCGCCAGAAACTCGAACACCGGTCCGGACCGGCCCGGCGCGGGCTCCAGCCCCAGGCGGGCCAACGTGTAGAAAAGCTGGCGCTTGGCCGCTTCGATCTGCTTCCATCGGCCCAGGTTGGCGGGTTCGGAGAGATCGGGCAGCACGCGCGTCTGGCGGCACGACACACACAGCGGGGAGAAATCGTGCGCCGGCAGGGCGAAATTGCAGGCGTCGTAGGCGGCGTGGTTGGCGCACAGGCGATAGAGCCGCCCGCTGCAGTCCGCACTGCCGCGCAGCCCCATGCGGCGCCACAGGTCTGGCCCGTCCTGCGGGGCCGGGGCCAACGCCGCCATGCAGAGCAGCTCGGGCACAAAGGCGAGCGTGCTGCCGCAATGCATGCACTGCACGCTGTCAAAAAAAACCAGATGACCGCAATGGTCGCAATTGAATACCCGCATGGTGTGGCAGCTTAACCCCCTGCGGTCGGGCGCGCCGCGGGCAGAAGAGAAAGCGTGGCGGCCAGTCAAAAAGGGCACCAGCACCGAACCAGATGGTTCGGTGCTGGCGCCCTTTTCCTGCCACGCCCCGCCGCACGGCTTGCGCCGCTACCGGCGGGATCGGGCGCGCACGCTTAGGGGCGCACAACAATGCTGTTGCGCACTTCCTTGACGTTCTTGGTGTTGCGGGCAATGGCTTCCGCCTGGTTCTTCTCGGCCTGCGACTTGGCAAAACCCGACAGCTGAACCGTGCCGTTGAGCGTTTCGACGCTGATGGCGGTAGCGGACACCGTTTTGTCTTCCGCCATCTTGGCCTTGACGGCGGTGGTGATGCCCGCATCGTCGATGTAGGCGCCAGCGGTTTGCTGGTTGCGCGCCACTGCGCAGCCCGTGGCGGTGACGACGGTGATGGCTGTGGCTGCGGCAAAGGCAAGGGCACGTGCGTATTTCATGGTGTATTCCTTCAAAGAGTGGAGACGCGGGTGCGAGGGAAAATCACAGCTTGCCGGCTTGTTGCACCCTCCGTGACCGGCTGGCTGTCGTGGCGCTGGAACGGGCTAGGTTTCCAGCAAATCCTTGAGTTCGTCGGCATGTTCTTCTTCGTCGGCCAGTATGCCTTCGAGCATGCGTTTGGTGGTGGGGTCTTTGTCACCAATCAATGCAATCATCTGGCGGTAGGCCTCCACGGCAATGCGTTCAGCCACCAGGTTGGCTTTCACCATGGCCTGGAGGTCCGACGAGGTGTCGTAGTCGGCATGGCTGCGGGCGAGCAGGGTGTCGGGCGCAAAGTCGGGCTTGCCCCCCAGCTGCACGATGCGCCGGGCGATCAGGTCGGCGTGGGCCGCTTCTTCGGTGGCGTGCACCATGAGCTCCGCCGCAATGGCGGGTGAGGCCATGCCGTGGGCGGTGAAGTGGTGGCGCTTGTAGCGCAGCACGCAGACCAGCTCGGTCGCCAGGGCGTCGTTGAGCAGGCGCACGATGTCGTCGCGATGCGGGCTGAAGGCGGGTGTGACCGCACCCTCATCCAGATGGCTGGTGGCCGCGGCTTTCAGGGCTGCTTCGTCCAGTTCCATGCCGGCCGCATGGGAGGGCAGAGGGCTGAGTTTGTTCATGGAGACACTTTCAATGGGGCGAAAAGCTCCGTGGTCGTTCAGGGGTTGCGGCGGCGTGACATCAGCAGCACAGCGGCGGTCACGGCGGCGCCAGCAGCGGCGGCAATGGCCACGGACTTGCCCGGCTGCTGCGTGACATAGCGTGTGGTGGCGTCAGCAGCCTGCTGGACCTGGTGGCGTGCGCGGGCACTGCTCTCGGCGCAGAAGTCGATGCTGCGCGTGGCCAGGTCGTGGGCGCGGGCGGCCAGATCATCGATGACCGGGCTGGCTTCACGGCGCAGTTCGCGCACACCGGATTCGGCCTTGTCCAGGGATTCCCTGGCTTTGTCGCGTGTCGTCTGTACGGCGTCCTGGGCGCTTTGCAGCACGTTATCGGCGAGACTGCGCGCCCCGTCTGCAACTTTGGTCGTGGTGGATTCGGTATTCATGGGTACTCTCCGAAGATGTAAAGGGTTGGGGAACGCAAGGGCTGTCGCAGGGCGGTGGGGTGCGAGGGGATCAGCCTTTTTTCAGCAGGCCCAGCACGAACGTCACGATGGCCATGATCACGAACACAAAGAACAGGATCTTGGCGATGCCTACGGCGCCTGCCGCAATGCCGCCAAAACCGAACACAGCGGCGATGAGCGCGATAACCAGAAAGACAACGGCGTAGTGCAGCATTTCCATCTCCTTGAAGGTCGGTGTTGCCGTAAGTGAGGTGGCGCCAGGAATTGAGCGCCTGAGATGTACTGTAGGCAGAGCGGGCCGCCACGCATGCCGGTGGCTGGCGCTCCCCCTTGTCGGCGCCAGGAGGGCTGCCTTGTAGGACACAGCCGACGGTGCCATCCCGCCTGAACGCTCCGCGCAGGCCGGGGCACGCAGCGGTGCCGGGGTGCGGGTGATTCAGCGGGCCTTGGGCAGAACGGCCGACACCAGGGTGCCGTTGCCCGGGCGGGAGGTGATGGTCAGCCGCCCGCCGGCGGCCTCCACCCGGTGGCGCATGCCGGCCAGTCCATGCGACGCAATGCCCACGCTGGCCGGGTCGAAGCCTGCGCCATCGTCGCGCACCTGCACCGTCACATGGGTAGGGTGGTTGTGCACGGTCACCAGCACCTTGGTGGCCTTGGCGTACTTGCTGATGTTGGTGAGGGCTTCCTGCACCAGCCGGTAGACCGTCAGCTGGGTGGCCTCTGTCAGCTGCACGGACTCCAGACTGGTCTCGATCTCGATCCCGGCGGTCTCGGCATGTTCACGGGTCAGGATTTCAAGGGCCGTCGCCAGCCCCAGGTTGGACAGCGAGGACGGGCGCAGGTCTTCGATGATGCGGCGCTTGAGGGCAATGCCGCTGTTGAGCGTCTCGGTCAGGTGCCGGAGGCGTTCGGCAACTTCGGGGGCCTGGTGGTCGATCTTCGACTTGAGCCGGGCGACGTCGAGCTTGGCGGCGGTCAGCAAGGCGCCCAGTTCGTCGTGCAGCTCGCGCGCCAGGTAGCCACGTTCGTCCTCGCGCACCTGCTGCAGGTGGCTGGCCAGCTCGGACAGCGAGGCGGTGCGCGCGCGGACCAGGCCTTCGAGCCGCTCGCGCTCACGCTCCAGCACTTCCTGTTCGCGCTGGTTCACCTGTTGCAGGGTGCGGGCCTGGCGCAGGTACATGTAGAACGCCAGCAGGCCGACGGCGGTCACGGTCGCAATGCCGATGCGCGACAGCATCAGCGATTGCACAATCTGGCGGCGGCTCTCCTGCACCCTCTGGGCACTGCGATCGATCAGCACATGGGCCTGTTTGCGGATCGACTCCATGTGCTCCTTGCCCACGTCGGTGAACAGGATGAATTTCCAGGCATCCTCGTTGCCCTGCCGGCGCAGGCGCAGGCTCAGCTCCATCTCGGCCAGCTTGCGCGAAACCTCGCGCGACAGATGGGCAAACTGCTGCAGTTCATCGGGCGACTTCAGATACCGGTTGCGCAACTCGTCCAGATTGGTCTGCACCGTGACAACCGCCTTGTCGTAGGGTTCGAGGTAGGTTTCGTTGCCGGTCAGCAGGTAGCCGCGCTGGCCGGTTTCGGCGTCCAGCATGCTTTGCAGCAGGCGGTTGACCGCATTGCGGGTCTGCTGTCCCTCGTTCATGGCTTCCACGGCTTCCTGCGAGCGCATGTGCCCGGCTTCGTTGATGCCGATCAGCACCAGCGCAGCCAGCAAGGCAAAAGGCAGGCTGAAGGCCATCGTGCGGCTTTTTCTGAGCCAGTGCCGGGAGTTTTCTTTGAACGTCATGCGGGGTGCTCGGATAATCGCGGGGAACTGCTACGCTGTCGCCTGCGGTGCAGGTGGCGGCGCAAGCCTGTGCAACAACAACGACCTGGACGTGGCATGGCCGCTCCCTGAAAGAAGCTCATGATCAAGATCGGTATTGTGGATGACCATGCGATTGTTCGTACCGGGCTGCGGCAGTTTCTGTCGGAGCATGTCGACTTTCGCGTGGAGGGCGAGGCGGGCAACGGCCGCGAAGCCATCGATCTCGTGCGCAACCATGAAATCGACGTGTTGCTGATGGACCTGTCCATGCCGGGCCAGAGCGGGCTGGATGCGCTGGCCATGCTGCGTGCGAAGGCGCCCGACATGGGCATTCTCATCCTGAGTGGCTATCCCGAAGAGCATTACGCCATCAACCTGATCCGCCAGGGTGCCAGCGGTTACCTCAACAAGGAGTGCGAGCCTTCCGAGATCGTCGAGGCCATTCGCACCATTGCGCTGGGGCGGCGCTATCTCACGCCCGCCGTTGCCGAGCTGCTGGCGCAGCAACTGAACCGCAAGGACGATGCGCCGCCGCATGAGCAGTTGTCGGAGCGGGAATTCCAGGTGTTCCTGAAACTGGCCAAGGGCGAAACCGCCGGAGACATCGCCAAGGACTTGTCGCTGAGCGTGAAGACCGTGAGCACCTACCGCACGCGGCTCATGGAAAAGATGGCGCTCTCGTCCAACAGCGATCTGACCTATTACGCGCTGAAAAACCGGCTGATCGACTGAAGGGCGGGTCCCCCGGCCCCGTTGGCTGCGCGGGCAGCGCTGGTCCCGCGGTGGCCGTGCCTTGTCAACGCCGCCCCGGCACGGTTTGCGCAGGGCAAGGGGCTTCACGGCATGTCCGGCCGGGGCTGCTGATCCGCTGCGCTGTGTGCCTTGCTGCTGTGCTCGATGCAGTAGTCCACCAGGGCGTCGATTTCGTTGGACTTGTCGAACACCGCATCCACGCCAAGCTGCGCGCAGCGCATGCGCACATCGGGGGTGGCGTAGTTGCTCAGAACCACCATTTTCTGGCCCGGCTGGCGGGCCCGGCATGCCGCCAGCACACCGAGGCCACTGCCCTGGCGCAGGAACAGATCCACGATCGCCAGATCCCACTGAGCGCTGTGGGCGGTCAGCCACTCCTTGCCTTCGTCTTCGGTGGCGCTGGCGCCGACCGCCTCCACGCAGGCGAGTTCCTCCAGCGTTCCGATCAGATTTTCCCGAATCGTGGCGTTGTCTTCAACAATGTAGGTACGCAGTTTCACAGCCTGATCCATGGGGGTGCGACCGGTGCGGATGTGCTGGGGTCGAGCCGTTAATTTAACGGGGGCGGTGCGGCAATTCTGCCAGCCACCACAGGCTGAGGGCGTAGGACGTTTCTTACTTCAACGCCGCGCACACCGGGCAGTGGGGGTGCCGGTTCAGGTGCATGGTGCTCCACTCCATGGCGCGACCATCGAGCATGAGCAGGCGCCCCGCCAGCGAGGGCCCCGCGCCGGACAGCAGTTTCAGCGCCTCGGCGGCCTGCATGGCCCCCACCACGCCAACCAGCGGCGCAAACACCCCCATGGTCGAGCATTGCACCTCTTCGAAAGCGGCTTCGGGCGGGAACACGCATGCATAGCATGGCGAGGCCGCATCGCGCGGGTCCACCACGGTGATCTGGCCATCAAAGCGAATCACCGCACCGGCCACCAGGGGCTTGCCATGCCGCACGCAGGCGGCGTTGACCGCGTGGCGCGTGGCGTAGTTGTCGCTGCAGTCCAGCACCACGGTGGCCTGTGGCACCAGCGTGTCGAGCAGGGCGGCGTCCGCGCGTGCCTGCAGCGCCGTGATCCGAACCTCCGGGTTGATGGCCGTGACGGCCTGCGCCGCCGACGCCACCTTGGGCTGCCCTACGCGGGCGGTGGTGTGGGCAATCTGGCGCTGCAGGTTGGTCCGGTCCACCACATCGTTATCGACCAGCGTGATGTGTCCGACACCGGCCGATCCCAGGAACAGCGCCGCTGGCGAGCCCAGGCCCCCCGCGCCGATGATCAGGACATGGCTGGCCAGGATGCGCTCCTGTCCCTCGATGCCCACCTCGTCGAGCAGGATGTGGCGGGAGTAGCGCAGGAGCTGGTCATCGGTCATGGTGTAGGCAGGAGCGTGGCGCGTGAAAAAGGCCGGGCTCCGTGGGAAGCCCGGCCCCGGTGGCAGCAGAACTGTCTCAGTTCTCTTTCTTTTCTTCCTTGCGCTCGGTCAGCGTCTTGCTGACCAGCACGGGGCGGCCCTTGAACTGGTTCAGGGCCTGCGTCAGCTGGAAGTCCTTGTCGGTGCCGAACTCGGGGATCTTGCGTTCCGCCACCGGCTTCTTCGCTTCTTCCTCCAGGCGCTTGCGGGCTGCTTCGCGGGCCTTTTCGCGGGCCTCGTCCTTTTGTTCCTCGCCCTGGCCGCTGCCCAGGTGCTTGTCGAGATCGGCCTCGCGCATGCGCAGCGCCGCAAACACATTGCCTTCTTCCGACTCATCGATCATCACGTCGGGCACGATGCCCTTGGCCTGGATCGACTTGCCGCTCGGTGTGTAGTAGCGGGCCGTGGTGAGCTTGAGGCCGGTGTCCGGACCCAGGGGGCGCACGGTCTGCACCGAGCCCTTGCCGAAGGTCTGGCTGCCCATGATGGTGGCACGCTTGTGGTCCTGCAGCGCGCCGGCCACGATCTCGCTGGCCGAGGCAGAGCCTTCGTTCACCAGCACGATCAGCGGCACCGTCTTGAGCGCTGCGGGCAGCCGCTTGAGCGGATCGCTGCTGCCGCTGCCGCGGCGCTGGTAGAACTCGGGCGTGGCCTTGTAGGTGGCCTTGCTCTCGGCCAGCTGGCCGTCGGTGCTGACCACGGTGACGTTGGCCGGCAGGAACGCTGCCGAGATGGCGACGGCCGCATCGAGCAGGCCCCCGGGGTCGTTGCGCAGATCGAGCACCAGGCCCTTGAGCTGCGGGTCCTGCTTGTAGATTTCCTCGACCTTGCGCACGAAGTCATCCACCGTGCGTTCCTGGAACTGCGACAGCCGCACCCAGCCGTAGCCCGGCTCGATGAGCTTGCCCTTGACCGACTGGGTCTTGATTTCTTCGCGCGTGATGGTCACGGGAAAGGTGCGGCTTTCGTCCTTGCGGAAGATGGTGAGCGTGACCTTGGTGGCGGGCTCGCCGCGCATCTTCTTGACGGCGTCGTTGAGCGACAAGCCCTTGACGGCGGTTTCGTCGATCTTGGTGATCAGGTCGTTGGTCTTGAGCCCGGCGCGAAAGGCGGGAGAGCCCTCGATGGGCGAGACGATCTTGATCAGTCCGTCTTCCTGCGTGATCTCGATGCCCACGCCCACAAAACGGCCCGAGGTGCCTTCGCGGAATTCCTTGAAGGACTTCTTGTCGAAATACTGCGAGTGCGGGTCCAGGCTGGCGACCATGCCCGAGATGGCGTCGGTGATGAGCTTTTTGTCATCCACCGGCTCGACGTAATCGGTCTTGACCAGGCCGAACACAGCGGACAGCTGCTGGATTTCTTCCAGCGGCAGAGGCGCCATGGCGCCGCGCGCCACCGTCTGCAGGGACACCGTGGTCAGCGCTCCAGCCACCACGCCGATCGACACCCACCCTGCAATTTTGAGTTTGTGGCCCATAGAACACCTTTACCGCTTCGTTTCAATATACAACTTTGGAAGGGCCGCGCCCGCTGCAGTTCCGCGCGGGTACTTGCTTTCGCAGGATTTTTCGGGTTTTTGCCCGGCTTTACGCCGACTTTACGCCTTGCCCTGTGAAGCCACGGCGGCCGCGGCCCTGGCAGCGGCCTCGGCATCGCCCAGATAGTAGTGGCGGATGGGTTGGAGGTCGGCGTCCAGCTCATATACCAGCGGAATCCCGTTGGGAATGTTCAGGCCCACGATGTCGGTCTCGGAGATGTTGTCCAGGTACTTCACCAGCGCGCGGATGGAGTTGCCGTGCGCCGCCACCACCACCCGTTTGCCCGAGCGGATGGCGGGCGCCATGGCCTCGTTCCAGAACGGCAGCACGCGGGCCACGGTGTCTTTCAGGCACTCGGTCAGGGGCACGCTCTCGGCCGCCACACCGGCATAGCGGCGGTCGCTGCGCTCGCTGCGGGGGTCGGTGGCTTCCAGTGCTGGCGGGGGCGTGTCATAGCTGCGGCGCCACACCAGCACCTGCTCGTCGCCGTACTGCTTGGCCATGTCGGCCTTGTTCAGGCCCTGCAGGGCGCCATAGTGGCGCTCGTTCAGGCGCCAGTCCTTCACCACGGGCAGCCAGGTGCAGTTCATTTCATCGAGCGCGTACCACAGGGTGTGGATGGCGCGCTTGAGCACGCTGGTGAAAGCCAGGTCGAATTCGTAGCCTTCGGCCTTGAGCAGTTTGCCGGCCGACATGGCCTGCGACACCCCGGTGGGCGTCAGGTCAACGTCTGTCCAGCCGGTGAAGCGGTTTTCAAGGTTCCAGGTGGATTCGCCGTGTCGGATCAGAACGAGTTTGTGCATGGTGTCCCTAGGGAAAGCGGGTCAAAACCATACATTTTAGAATTACGCGGTTTGCCAACCCAAGGAATCTTCGTGAAATTCGTTATCGACAACTGGTATCTGGTCCTCGTGGCACTCGCTTCGGGCAGCATGTTGCTGTGGCCGCTGCTCAAGAACGCCAGTGGTGGATCGCTCACGCCCGCGCGGGCCGTGCAGCTCATCAACCGGGAGAAAGCCGTGGTCATCGACGTGTGCGAGACCGAAGAGTTCGCTGCCGGCCATGTGGGCGGCGCCAAGAATGTGCCGCTGGGCCAGCTCGAAGAGCGCCTGCCCACGCTGGTGAAGAACAAGGCCCTGCCGCTGGTGCTGGTGTGTGCCAGCGGCGCCCGCGCCAACCGTGCCGTGGCCATGGCCAAGAAGCTCGGCTACGACAACGCCCAGGCCATGGCCGGTGGCCTCAAGGCCTGGCGCGAGGCCAGCCTGCCGGTAGAAAAATCCTGAATTGCCCCCAGTTATGCGATAGCCGACAGGCTTTTGACTGGTTTTGTTGCCCTACAGGAAAAAACAGGAAGGACCGCCATGCAACCCGTAAAGATGTACACCACCGCCGTCTGCCCCTATTGCGTCCGCGCCAAGCAGATACTCAAGGCCAAGGGCGTCGAGCAGATCGAAGAGGTCCGCATCGACACCGACCCCGCAGCACGCAGCCACATGATGGAGATCACCGGCCGCCGCACGGTGCCCCAGATCTTCATCGGTGACACCCATGTGGGTGGGCACGACGATCTGGTGGCGCTCGACGGCCGCGGCGGGCTGATGCCCCTGCTGGGCGCCGCCTGATCGGTTACCCGGGCGCTGCATAATGCAAGCCCATGTGCCCGCTGCGGGAGCTGCTCCCCGGCGGGTTTTGTTTTGCTGAAATTTTGTTAGAGCAGAGAGACTTCACCATGGCCGATCAAGAAAACCCCGTGTTCCAGATCCAGCGCGTCTACCTCAAGGACATGTCCCTGGAGCAGCCCAATTCGCCCGGCATCCTGCTCGAACAGGAGCAGCCCAGCGTGGACATCCAGCTCGGCGTGGAAGCCACCCCCGTGGCCGAAGGCATCTTTGAAGTCGCCGTCACCGCCACGGTGCAGACCAAGGTCAAGGACAAGACCGTGTTCCTGGTCGAGGCCAAGCAGGCCGGAATTTTCGAGATCCGCAACATCCCCGAAGACCAGATGGGCCCCATCATGGGCATCGCTTGCCCGCAGATCGTGTACCCCTACCTGCGCGGCAACGTGGCCGACATCGTGAACCGCGCGGGCTTCCCGCCCGTGCACCTGGCAGAAATCAACTTCCAGGCCATGTACGAGCAGCAGCAGGCCCAGGCCGCCGGCGAACCTTCGCCCATCATCACCCAGTGATGCGGTTCAGAGGCCATTTTGGCCTCTGGCGCTTGATGCATAAGCGCAAGCAGCTATGAACATAGTCGTACTTGGTGCAGGTGCCTGGGGCACGGCACTGGCCATGGGGGCTGCCCAGCAAGCGGTCGATCACACCGTCACGCTGTGGGCGCGCGATGGCCAGCAGGTGGCCGACATGCAGGCGCAGCGCCAGAATGCACGCTACCTGCCGGGCATTGCTTTTCCCCCCGCGCTCGCGGTATCGGGTGCCGACCCGCTGGCGCTGGCGCGCTCGGCCGATCTGGTCATCGTGGCCACGCCCATGGCGGCGCTGCGCGCCATGCTGCGTGCCCTGCGCGGCTGCACGGCCCCCGTGGCCTGGCTGTGCAAGGGTTTCGAAGCGGTGGCATCCACCGATGCAGGGGCTTTTGGGCTGCTGGCGCACGAGGTGTGTGCGCAGGTTGCTCCTGGTTTGATAGCTGGCGTGCTCAGCGGCCCCAGCTTTGCACAAGAGGTGGCGCGCGGTCAGCCCACGGCGCTGGTGGCGGCCAGCCGGCACGCCGTGGTGCGCGATGCGCTGGTGGCCGCCTTTCACAGCCCCAGCCTGCGGGTGTATGCCAACGACGACATCGTGGGCGTGGAGGTGGGCGGTGCGGTGAAAAACGTGCTGGCCATTGCCACCGGCCTGTGCGATGGGCTGAACCTGGGATTGAATGCGCGCGCGGCCCTCATCACGCGCGGCCTGGCCGAAATGACCCGCCTGGGCGTGGCGCTGGGCGCGCGGCCCGACACCTTCATGGGGCTGTCGGGCATGGGCGACCTGGTACTCACTGCCACGGGCGACCTGTCGCGCAACCGCCGTGTGGGCTTGCTGCTGGCGCAGGGCCAAAGCCTGCAGCAGGCGGTGGATTCACTGGGCCATGTGGCCGAGGGCGTGTACTGCGCCCGCACCGTGGCCCAGCGTGCGGCCGGGCTCGGTGTGGACATGCCCATCACCCAGGCGGTGGTGGCGCTGCTCGATGGCCGCCTGGCCCCGACCGATGCCGTAGGCCTGCTGATGGGGCGCGATCCGGGTTCCGAACTGCGCTGATCGGGCGGGGCGCTGCTGACCGGCGCCCCCGGTGCGTTTTCAGAATACGCCAAACAGCATCAGCAACAGCAGCACAGACAGCGGTACTCCGAGCAACCACAGAATGACAGGCATCACCATCTCCTCGACAAAGTGATGCCTTGACCTTACCGGCGTGCGCCCGCGCCCCGTGTGCGCCTGGGTTGCGCCGTGGCGCAGGGCTTGGCCTACCCGCTGGCTGACCGGTGGTCAGCGCGCCGGCGGATTTACAGCCCCAACTCCAGCGCCAGCAGTTCTTCCACCGTCTGGCGACGGCGGATCAGGCGGGCCTGGCCGCCATCGACCAGTACCTCGGCGGTCAAAGGCCGGGTGTTGTAGTTGGAGGACATCGAGGCGCCATAGGCGCCCGCGTCGTGAATGACCAGCAGATCGCCCACCTGGGCATCCGGCAGGTTGCGCGGCAGCACCACGCCGCCGTCGCCCTGCGTGAACACGTCGCCCGACTCGCACAGCGGCCCTGCCACCACGCTGGGGCGGTGCGCAACTGTGCTGCCGTCGCGGCGCAGCACGTTCATGGTGTGGTAGCTGCCATACATGCTGGGGCGCATCAGCTCGTTGAAGCCGGTGTCGAGCAGCATGAAATGGTTGTTGCCGGCATCCTTGGTGGCACGCACTTCGCCCAGCAGCACGCCCGACTCGGCCACCAGAAAGCGGCCGGGCTCGATCTCCAGGCCCAGCGGGTGGCGCACGATGGCTTCGGCCTGCTGGCGTGCGGAATCCCACAGGCCGTGGTAATGCTGGGTGTCGATCACCGGATCGCCATCGCGGTAAGGGATGGACAGGCCGCCGCCGGCCGAGATGGCGTGCAGGTCGTGCCCCGCGGAGTGCGTGGTGCGCACCAGCTCCACCATGGCGCCGCACACCTGTTCGAGGTGGCGGTAGTCCACGCCCGAGCCGATGTGCATGTGCAGCCCTGCCAGCTTCAGGCCATGTTGGCGGATGGCGGCCAGCGCGTCCGGCAGGTCGGTGTGCCAGATGCCGTGCTTGCTGTGCTCGCCGCCGGTGTTGGTCTTGTTGCTGTGGCCATGGCCAAAGCCGGGGTTGATGCGCAGCCACACGGCATGCCCTGGCGATGCCGCGCCCAGCTGGTGCAGCATGTCGATGGAGCCGGCGTTCACCGGCACGCCATGCTCGACCACGCAGGCCAGCGTGGCCGCATCGAACAGGTCGGCGGTGAACACGATCTCCGACGGCCCGTCGCCTTGCTGGCCGGCCTGGTAGCCGGCGGCCAGCGCGCGCAGGATCTCACCGCGCGAGACCGCGTCCACCTTCACGCCCTGCGCGCGCATCAGCGCCAGGATGTGGATGTTGGAGCAGGCCTTCTGCGCAAAGCGGATGGTGTCGAAGTTGGACAGCTGCGCAATGCGCTGGCGGATGGTGGCCGCGTCATACACCCACAGCGGGGTGCCAAACTGGTCGGCCAGGGACCACAGTTGTGCAGGCGAGAAGGGGTTGGACATGGGGTGATCCGGGTGCAGGGAAAAGGCGCAGGGGTGCGGTGGATCAGGCAATTGATCCGGGTCGTGGAAGTTTACCGGGCATTCGTGGTGGCCGGCGCCCCATGCCCTGATGGCCGACGGCGCCCGCACCACCTGCCGCAGGTGCTGGCTGGCAAGGTTGGATGTCTTGACTCCAGTCTGTTTCTATCCCTTGTTCTGTCAGCGCCAGCAGCGGCGCCCGCTGGGCGGTGTGCCACCCCAAGGGCCGGGCGTTGTTTAGAACTCCCGGTTGTCGATCAGCCGCGTGGCCCCCAGCCGGGCGGCGCCCAGGGCCACCAGCGTCCCGGGTGCATCACCTGGCGTGGCCGGCTGCAGGTCCAGGCGGCGGCGCACCGCCAGGTAGTCGGGCAGCCAGCCGCGCGCGCGCAGCTGGTCCAGCGCCTGCTGCTCCAGCTCGGCCGGGTGCAGCGTTCCGGCGGCCTGCGCCGCGACCCAGCGGTCGCACAGCTGGTGCAGCGCCTGCGACAGCGCCACGGCTTCCTGGCGCTCCTGCGGGCTGAGGTAGCCGTTGCGCGAACTCAGGGCCAGGCCGTCAGGGGCGCGGCTGGTCTCGCCCGCCACCACCTCGATGGGCAGTGCAAACTGGCGCACCATCTGGCGGATCACCATGAGCTGCTGGTAGTCCTTGCGACCAAACACCGCCGTGCCACCGCCGGTGGCGCCAAAAACGCAGCTGAAAAGCTTCATCACCACCGTGGCCACCCCGGTGAAGAAGCCGGGGCGGAACTGGCCTTCGAGCAGGTCGGCCAGCTGCGGATCGGGCTGCACCTTGAAGGTCTGCGGTTCGGGGTAGAGGTCGGTTTCGCGGGGCGCAAACAGCACATCGCAGCCGGCGGCCTGCAGCTGGGCGCAGTCGGCATCCCAGGTGCGCGGGTAGCTGTCGAAGTCTTCGTGCGGCAGAAACTGCAGGCGGTTCACAAAGATGCTGACCACGGTGCAGTCGCCCAGCGGCCGGGCCTGGTGTACCAGCGCCAGGTGCCCCGCGTGCAGGTTGCCCATGGTGGGC
This sequence comes from Acidovorax sp. GW823-FHT02H02, assembly GCF_058797075.1. NCBI lineage: Bacteria > Pseudomonadati > Pseudomonadota > Betaproteobacteria > Burkholderiales > Comamonadaceae > Acidovorax > Acidovorax sp. GW823-FHT02H02. Next base: position 166,183 of record NZ_JBXAJH010000009.1, read on the forward strand.
ACGAAGGCGGGGCGGCGGCCGGCCAGGGCGGCGCGCAGTTCGGGAATGGAGCGGGCGATGAGCATTTTGGGGATCTGGGTGGGAGAGGGGCCTTACCAGGCGTGCAAGGCGTTGTCGGGGAAGCGGCCCTGCTTGACGGCCTGCACATAGGCCTCCATGGCGCCCCGCACGCTGTCGGCGTCCTGCATGAAGTTGTGTACGAATTTGGCCATCTTGCCCAGGTTCATGCCCAGCATGTCATGCAGCACCAGCACCTGTCCGGCCGTGCCGTTGCCCGCACCGATGCCGATGGTGTGGCAGTGGCGCAGCTCGGCGGTGATCTCGGCAGACAGTGCGGCGGGCACCATCTCCAGCACCAGCATGGCGGCGCCGGCGTCCTGCAGTTCCAGCGCCTCCTTGCGCAGGGTGCGGGCGGCGTCTTCGGTCTTGCCCTGCACGCGGTAGCCGCCCAGGGCGTGCACGGTTTGCGGCGTCAGGCCCAGGTGGGCGCACACGGGCACGCCGCGCTGCACCAGAAACTCCACCGTGGGCGCCGTCCAGCCGCCGCCTTCGAGCTTGACCATGTGCGCGCCGGCCTGCATCAGCACGCAGGCGTTGCGCAGGGCCTGTTCGCGGGACTCGTGGTAGCTGCCATAGGGCAGGTCGGCCACCAGCCAGGCCGTGCCCTGCACGCGGTGCAGGCCGCGTGCCACGCTGGCCGTGTGGTAGGCCATGGTGTCGAGCGAGACGCCCACCGTGCTGGGCAGGCCCTGGCAGACCATGCCCAGCGAGTCGCCCACCAGAATGCACTCGATGCCGGCCGCATCGGCCACCGCGGCAAAGGTGGCGTCGTAGGCCGTGAGCATGGTGATTTTTTCTCCGGCCTCGCGCATCTGCGCCAGGCGCGGCAGGCTGATGGGCCGGCGCAGGGGCAACGGTGATGCGGGCGGCAGCGTGCCATACGGCGTGGCGTGCGGGGGCGCCTGGAGCTGGGCAGGATCAGTCATGAAGGTCCCATGGCAAAAAAGTGCCGCGAGTCTATGCCATGTCCACGCTGCCAGACGCCTGGCCGGTCTTGTCCGGCCGACAGATCCCGTCATTCACCTGCCCGCCCCAACGCACCGGGTCCCGCACCTGTAAGGGATGGCCGCTTGATGTAACAGGTTGCGTTCGCAACTATTAGGGTAAATATCTAGTTGTGCATGCAACCAAATTGAATACATTTGTTGCGCCAGATCAAAGCCGCGTGCGTTTACCCGGTGGCGGTTTTGGTGTCGTTGTTCCAGCTCAACCCATCCTGCCCGATTCCGAGGTTTTCATGCGCAACTTTTTGCCCACCACCCGCCGACTTTTTGCCCTGGCTGTGCTCACGGCCTGCGCGGCTGCGGCGGCCCAGACCTATCCCTCCAAGACCGTCGAGTGGGTGGTTCCGTACCCTGCTGGCGGCGGCACCGATGTGGTGGCCCGCACGCTGGCCGAGTCCATGGGCAAGTGGCTGGGCCAGCCCATCATCATCAACAACAAGCCCGGCGCGGCCACCAACATCGGTGCGGAGTACGTCGCCCGCGCCAAGGCGGATGGCTATGTGCTGATGTCCGCCGACACCGCCACGCTGGCGGCCAACCCGTCGCTGTACACCAGGCTGGGCTACAGCGCAGAAAAGGACCTGGCCCCGGTCGGCCTCACGGTGCGGTTCCCGATGATCCTCGTGGTCAACCCGCAGGTGCCCGCCAAGACGCTGCCCGAATTTCTGGCCTGGGCCAAAGCCCAGAACGCCGCCAACTACGCATCGCCCGGTCCGGGCAGCCCGCACCATCTGGCGGCCGAGCTGTTCCGCGAGAAAACCGGCAACCGCTTCACCCATGTGCCTTATCGTGGCGCGGCCCCTGCGGTGCAGGATGTGGTGGCGGGCCAGGTGCCCTTCATGTTTGTGGACACGGCCAGCGGCTACCAGTTCGTGACGACCGGCAAGCTGCGTGCCATCGGCATCGCCAGCGCCAAGCGGGTCAAGAACTTCGAGGACATCCCGACGCTGCAGGAGCAGGGTCTCCAGGGCTTCGAGGCCTACGCCTGGCAAGGCCTGGTGGTGCCTGCCGGCACCCCCAAGGACGTGATCGCCAAGCTCAATGCGGCCTTGCTGGCCGCCATGGACAGCACGGCCGTGAAGGCCCGCCTGCAGGCGCTGGGCCTGGAGTCCATCCCCAGCTCGCCCGAGCAGATGGCCCGCTATTGGGCCGATGAGCGCGCCAAGTGGGGCCAGGTCATCAAGGTCGGCAGCATCAAGCTGGACTGATCCCATGGCCCGGTCCTCCCGTTCCACCGCCCCCCAGGCCGAAGTGGCCGCCGATCCGTTCGAGGTGCCGCTCAACCGCTCGTTCACCTACCGGTTCCACCACCTGGGCAAGCTGTCCGACCCGGTCAGCCACCAGGCTTATCTGGACGAGGCAGGCCTGTCGCTCAGCGATGGCCGGTGCCTGACCACCATCGGCACCTTCGAGCCGCTGTCGGTCAAGGACCTGGCGCGCCTGTCCAACCTGAACAAGAGCCAGGCCAGCCGGGCTGCCCAGGCGCTGGTGGACCAGGGCCTGGTGTTCAAGCAGGGCAGCGAGGCCGATGGCCGTGGCGTGGTGCTGATGCTCTCGCCGCAGGGCCGCGAGCGCTGGCAGGCCGCCAACCAGCTCGTGGTGCGGCGCAACCGCGAGATCTTTGGCTGCCTGAAGCCCCGTGAGCTGGCCCAGCTGGGCCAGCTGCTCGACCGCCTGGTCGCGCACAACGAGCGCGGCTGACCGGCCGCCCCTTCCTTTTCTGATTCACGACCGACCATGCACCAGCCCACCACGCAAGCGCGCTCTTCCATCTACTACCCCTACCAGGTCCACGCTCCGTGGCTGGCCTCGCAGCATCCGGCCCAGGGCAACCACCCGGTGGCGATCGTCGGCTCGGGTCCCTCGGGCATGGTCACGGCGCTGGAGCTGGCACGCCACGGCGTGGCCAGCGTGGTGCTGGAGTCCGAGCTGCAGGTCTCGCAGGGCAGCCGCGCCATCGTGTTCACCCGCCGTTCGCTGGAGATCCTGCAGCAGGTCGGCGTGGCCCAGCGCATGGTGGACAACGGCCTGCCCTGGCGCTTTGGCAACTCGCACTACCGGGGCCAGCGCGTGTTCCGCATGGAAGCGCCACACGACGCGGACGACCGGTTTTTCCCCATGCTGAACATCCAGCAGCAGTACATGGAGGAATACCTGCATGACGCCTGCCAGGCCGAGCCGCTGGTCGATTTCCGCTGGGGCAACAAGGTCACGCAGGTGGCGCAGGACGCCAGCGGCGCCACGCTGGAGGTCGATACCCCCGAAGGCCCCTACACGCTGTGCGCCGACTGGGTGGTGGCCGCGGACGGCGGCCGGTCGGGCATCCGGACCGCGCTGGGGCTGCAGATGGAGGGCGCCTCGTACGAAGGCCGCTTCGTGATTGCCGACATCCGCATCGACCTGCCGCTGCCCACCGAGCGCCTGGCCTTTTTCGACCCCGACTGGAACCCCGGCAACACCGTGCTGATGCACCGCGAGCCGCACGGCATCTGGCGCGTGGACTACCAGCTGCCCGAGAACGAAACCCCCGAAGACGCGCTGCAACCCGCCGCGCTGGCCGCCCGCATCAACGCCTTGCTGGCGCAGATCGGCCACGGCGACAAGGCCTGGGAGATGGACTGGAGCTCGGTCTATTCGGCCCGCACGCTGACGCTGCCCGACTACCGCCATGGCCGCGTGCTGTTCACCGGCGACGCGGCCCACCTGCTGCCGATTTTTGGCGTGCGTGGTGCCAACACCGCGTTTCAGGATGCGCAGTCGCTGGGCTGGCACCTGGCCTTTGCCATCAAGGGCGTCGCCAGCGACGCCTTGGTGGACAACTACAGCCGCGAACGCGTGGGCGCCGCCCGGGAGATCATCGAAGAGTCGGGCAAGAGCACGCGCTTCATGACGCCGCCCACGCGGGGCTTTCGGCTGCTGCGCGATGCCGTGCTGTCGCTGTCGCTGTCGCAGGCGTTCGTGCGCCCCCTCTACCACTGGCGCACCTCGCGGCCGCACGAGTACACGCATTCGGCGCTCAACAGCCCCGGCGACGACAACGCCCTGTTCAGGGCCGGCCCGGCCCATGGCGCACCGCCGCAGAACATCCGCCTGTCGGCCAGCGACTTCCTGCTGGACCACCTCGGCGGCGGCTTTGACCTGCTGTATTTCACCGAGGCTGCCGCCGTGCCCGAGGCCCTGCTGGATGTCGTGAACAGCGCCCGCGCCCGGGGCGTGCCGCTGCGGCTGACCGCCGTGGGGGCCAGCGCCCCCGTGGCCGGCGCCGACCAGACCCTGGCCGATGCCGATGGCCATTTCCGTGCGCGCTACGGCGTGCCCGCCAGCGGGGCCGCCTACCTGCTGCGCCCCGACCAGCATGTGTGCGCCCGCTGGCTCACGCTCGATGCCACCCGCCTGCAGGCGGCCCTGAACCACGCACTGCCCCAGTAAGGAGACCGCACCGTGTCCCAGTCCCAGCCTTCCACATCGTTTCCAACGCCCGTACCGGGCCAGCCTGCCCTGGGCATCGCCGGGCTGGAGCAGGTCTATGACCAGCTCGCCACCGCCATCGACCAGGCCGGCCCCGACAAGGCCGAGCTGTTCCTGGTCAAGCTCGCACTGCTCAACGCCCAGGCGCTGGGCGACGCCGAGACGTTTGGCCGCCATCTGCAGGCGGCCTTGCAAGACCTGTAAATCCCGAAATTTTTGTTTCCCCCACGCCCCCCAAGGAGACCGCCATGCTGGTTCAGAAAATTCACCACGTCGCCTACCGCTGCAAGGATGCCAAGCAGACCGTGGACTGGTACGTCAAGCACCTCGACATGCAATTCGTGCTGGCCATCGCAGAAAACGAAGTGCCCTCGACCAAGGCCCCCGATCCGTACATGCATGTGTTCCTGGATGCCGGCAACGGCAACGTGCTGGCGTTTTTCGAGCTGCCCGGCCAGCCGCCCATGGACCGCGACCACAATACCCCCAGCTGGGTGCAGCACCTGGCGCTCCGGGTCGATTCGATGGACACGCTGCTCGCCACCAAGGCCCGCCTGGAAGCAGCCGGCATTGAAGTCGTCGGCCCCACCGACCACACCATCTTCAAGAGCATCTATTTCTTTGACCCCAACGGCCATCGCCTGGAGCTGGCCTGCGACATCGGCACGCCCGAGATGTACGCCAAGCTCGATGCCGTGAAGTGGGAGATGCTGCAGGAGTGGAGCGAAACCCGCCGCGCCCCCAAGCACGCCGCCTGGATGCACGACGGCAGCATGGCGCAATAAGAGCGGCTAACAAAGCCCTTCTGGCGTCGTTGCCGCGTCTTGCCGTACGACTCGTACTGCCTGCGACACAGCGCCTAGCCAGAACCGCTGCGCTGGGTTGTGTTACCCGCTCTCAACCCCGTCCCACCGAACCTGCTTGCCCCACCCATGACCTTTCTGAACGAAACCCACGACCCGCAGCTGCGCTGCTGGCTGCCCTCGGCCCATGCGCCCGGTACCGACTTCCCCATCCAGAACCTGCCGTTCGCGGTGTTTCGCCGCCAGGGGCGCTCCGAGCCCTGGCGTGGCGGCGTGGCCATTGGCGACCAGATCATCGACATGGCGGCGCTGGCCTCTGCGGGCGTGCTTTCGGGCGAGGCCCAGGTTGCGGCCCAGGCCGCAGCCAGCGACAAGCTCAACGCCCTGATGGCCTTGGGCCACAAAGCCTGGAGCGCGCTGCGCCTGGCACTGTCGCGCGCCTTGCGCGAAGGCGCGCCGCAGCAGGCCGCTCTGGCCGCCTGCCTGGTGCCCCAGGCCGGGGCCGAATTCGACGTGCCCGCCCGCATTGGCGACTACACCGACTTCTACACCTCGGTGCACCATGCCACCAACATCGGCAAACAGTTTCGCCCCGACAACCCGCTGCTGCCCAATTACCACTGGGTGCCCATCGGCTACCACGGGCGGGTGTCCAGCATTGGCGTGTCGGGCCAGGCCTTTCCCCGGCCCAAGGGCCAGACCCTGCCGCCGGGTGCGCAGACACCCTCGGTCGTGCCCAGCAAACGCCTGGATATCGAGCTGGAGCTGGGCATCTTCGTGGGCGAGGGCAACGCCCAGGGCGACGCCGTTCCCATCACCGAAGCCGAGCAGCATGTGTTTGGCATCTGCCTGCTCAACGACTGGTCGGCCCGCGACATCCAGGCCTGGGAATACCAGCCCCTGGGCCCGTTCCTGTCCAAGAACTTCGCCACCACCATCTCGCCCTGGATCGTGACGCTGGAGGCCCTGGCACCGTACCGCGTGGCCTTTGCCCGCCCCGAGGGCGACCCCGCGCCGCTGCCCTACCTCGACAGCCCCGCCAACCGCGCGGGGGGCGCGTTCGACATCCAGCTGCAGGTGGGCCTGCGCACGCCGCGCATGGCTGCGGCCGGGCAGGGCGATGCCAGCATCTGCCGCACCAGCTACCGCCACGCCCACTGGACCGTGGCGCAGATGCTCGCGCACCACACCGTCAATGGCTGCAACCTGCAGCCAGGCGACCTGCTGGGCAGCGGCACCCTGTCGGGCCCCACGCTCGACCAGGCGGGCGCGCTGATCGAACTGACCACCGGCGGCAAGAACCCGCTGCAGCTGCCCGGCGGAGAGCAGCGCGTGTACCTGGAAGACGGTGACGCGGTCGTGCTGCGCGGCTGGTGCGAAAAGCCCGGTGCAGCGCGCATCGGCTTTGGCGAATGCTGGGGCACGGTGCTGCCCGCGCGCTGATACGGTTTTGCCTTCAAACGTAAACGATAGTTGGTTCGCCTTGCCGTGCTAGAGCACTGTCTGCGGCTTCCCGCCCAGTTATCCGCTTGAATGCAAGACCGTATGAAGCGGCGCGAGGGCGCACGCCATGCCCGGGCCATGGGGAAGCCCGGGCAGCCGTGCGGCGCGTGCCAATGCCGCTATGCTCCCGCCCATGACAAATCCGATCAACGATTTCAGCAACGCGGCCGTGGCCGCCCTGGCACGTGCCGATGTGGCGCGCGCCCTTGACGAAGACGTGGGCAGCGGCGACCTGACCGCTGGCCTGATAGCCCCCGCCCGCCGCACCCGCGCGCGCATCCTGGCACGCGAAGCCGCCGTGATCTGCGGCGCGCCCTGGGCCGAGGCCGCCTTGCGCGCGCTCGACCCTTCCGTGCAGCTGACCTGGCGCGTGGCCGAGGGCCAGCGCTGCGCCCCCGACCAGGTGGTGCTCGAAATCGAGGGCAATGCCCGCGCACTGCTCAGCGCCGAGCGCACGGCGCTCAATTTTCTGCAACTGCTCAGTGCCGTGGCCACCAAGACTGCCACCTATGTGGAGGCGGTGGCTGGCACCAAGGCCCGAATCGTGGACACGCGCAAAACCCTGCCCGGCCTGCGCCTGGCGCAAAAATACGCCGTGCGCGTGGGCGGCGGCACCAACCATCGCATCGGCCTGCACGATGCCGTGCTGATCAAAGAGAACCACATTGCCGCCGCCGGCGGCGTCACCGCCGTGCTGCGCGCCGCCGAGCAGGTGGCGGCACAGGCGAAGTTCATCGAGATCGAGGTCGAAACGCTGGCGCAGCTGGCCGAGGCGCTGGACGCCGGCGCCACCATGGTGCTGCTGGACAACATGCCGCTGCCCCTGCTGCGCGAGGCCGTGCGCATCAACGCCGGGCGCGCCATTCTGGAGATTTCGGGCGGTGTCACGCTGGCGGGCCTGCGCGAACTGGCCGAAACCGGCGTGGACCGCATCTCGATTGGCACCCTCACCAAGGACGTGAAGGCCACCGATTTCTCGATGCGCCTGCAGGAGCTGGCATGAACACCACCATCACCCTCAAGGAAGTCGATTACGAGCAGCCTGCCGAAGGCGGCGTGTGCACTACCCGCCACGCCTGGGCGCGAGTCCCCGCCGAGCTGTCGCAGGCAGAGCGCGCGGCCACCAAGGACAGGATCCGCCGCCTGCTCAAGGAAAAGAACGCGGTGATGGTGTCGCACTACTACGTGCACCCCGACCTGCAGGACCTGGCCGAGGAAACCGGCGGCATCGTCAGCGACTCGCTGGAGATGGCGCGCTTTGGCCGCGACCACGCCGCGCAGACGCTGGTGGTGAGCGGCGTGCGCTTCATGGGCGAGACGGCCAAGATCCTCTCGCCCGAGAAAACCATCCTCATGCCCGACCTCGATGCCACCTGCTCGCTGGATCTGGGCTGCCCCATCGAGGAGTTCAGCGCCTTTTGTGATGCGCACCCCGATCGCACCGTGGTGGTCTATGCCAACACCAGTGCCGCCGTGAAGGCCCGCGCCGACTGGCTGGTGACCAGCAGCTGCGCACTCGACATCGTGCGCGCCCTCAAAGACCAGGGCCAGAAGATCCTGTGGGCACCCGACCGGCACCTGGGCGACTACATCCGCCGCGAAACCGGCGCCGACATGGTGATGTGGAACGGCGCCTGCATCGTGCACGACGAGTTCAAGGCCTTCGAGCTGGAATCGCTCAAAAAAGAGCACCCGAACGCCAAGGTGCTGGTGCACCCCGAAAGCCCCCCCGACGTGATCGCCCTGGCCGACGCCGTGGGTTCGACCTCGGGCATCCTGAAGGCGGCACGGGAGATGGATGCGCGCGAATTCATCGTCGCCACCGACAACGGCATGATGCACAAGCTGCGCACCCTGAACCCCGGCAAGCTGTTCTACGAGGCGCCCACCGCCGGCAACAGCGCCACCTGCAAAAGCTGCGCCCACTGCCCCTGGATGGCCATGAACGGTCTGGCCGGTGTGGCCCAGGTGCTGGAAACCGGCGCCAACGCCATCCAGGTGGACCCGGCCATCATCCCGCGCGCGCGCCTGCCGATTGACCGCATGCTGGCCTTCACGGCGGCGCTGAAAAGCGGCCAGCCTGCAACGGGGCTGGTGCCCCATCTCGGGGCGGCGTGAGGCGTTTGCTTTTATTTTGATAGTTTTCAGTGTTTTATTTATAGGCGCTGAAGGTATTTTTCATACATATTCTGCGCGCCATCCATGGCCACTTTGGTCGACCCACCCTCCTGGCTCCCCCTGTTGTCCGACGCGGCCTTGCGGCAGCTCAGCGGCGCGGCCGTGTTCGCGCGCGGTCAAGCTTATGCCGCCAGCGGCGCCATAGAAACCCTGGAAGAACCCGCGCCCGCACCCGCGCCGGGCGAGCAGGCCGCGCTGCAGGCCGTGGTGCATGGCACGCAGGCCTACCAGGTGCGCGCGTGGATCGATGAGGACGACGAACTGGACGGCGAATGCGACTGCCCGCATGCGCAGGACGGCAACTTCTGCAAGCACCTCGTTGCGCTGTGCCTGGCCTGGCGCAGCGAACAGGGCGGCGAAGCGACCGCGCCCGACGCCCAGGCCGCCAGCAAGGTGACCGCGGCCGCCCGGCGCGCCCGCACCCAGGCCAGCCACCGCGAGGTGCTGCGCAGATTCGTGCAAGCGCAGACGGCTCAGGCACTGGCCGAGCGCCTCTGGACCTGGGCCGAGAACGACCGCACCCTGATGGCTGATCTCAAGGCCTGGCAGGCCGAGCACAGCGCGGGCAGCGACACCAAGGCCCTGCGCGGCGCCATCGGCGACATGCTGCGCCTGCGCGGCGACTACCTGGATTGGCACGAGATGCCCACCTACATCGGCCGCGCGCGCCGGGTGCTGCCGCTGCTGCGGCCTTGGCTTCAGCGCGACCCGGCCGAGCTGCGCACGCTGTGCGAACACGCGCTGCGCAGCCTGTACAAGGTGGCGGAGCATGCCGACGACTCGGACGGCGAACTGGGCGGTTTGATGGAAGAACTTGTGGATCTGCTTGTCCAGGCCCTGCGCGCCGCGCCACCGCCCGCCGCGTGGGTGAACCGCTGGTTCCAGCTCATGGAGGAAGACCCCTGGGGCCTGTGGGACGAGCGGGCCATTCTGTCAGCCGCCGGATCCGCCGTGCAGGCCCGCTACACCGAGCGCGTGCGCGAGGACTGGGAGTGCTGGCAGGGCAGCCATTCGCCCTCCGGCCGTTTTGACCACCAGCGCAGCCAGCTGCGCCGCCGCTACCTTGCCAGTATCGAAGCTCAGGGCGACCCGCGTGCACTGCGCGATGCCATGGCCGCCAGTGCCGACGACGCGGGCGAATTCCACCAACTCGTGGCCCTGTGCGAGGCCCAGGGCTGGTACCGCGAAGCCCTGCAATGGGCGCAGGCGGCCGCCAAGCGCCATCCCCAGGACTGGCGCATTGAAGAAGACCTGCTGCGTTGCTACGAGCGCGACGGCTGGGACGACGAGGCGCTGGTCATCTGGCGCAGCCGCCTGGGTAGCAACCAGTCGCCGGACATTTATCTCTCCGTGCTGAAGGCCGCCGAGCGGGCCGGGCGCGACCGTGCCACCTACCGCGCCGAGCTCTTCGCCGGGGCCGAGCAGCACGAAATGCAAGCCCTGAAGGCCAAGCGCGCAAGCCCCTACGGGCGCCCACCCGGCCCGGCGGTGCGCGACGTCAGCGTGCGTGTGGACTGGCTGCTGGCCGAACGCGATCTTGATGAGGCGCTGGCCCTGGCGCAGCAAAGCGGAACCTCCTGCTTTGCGCCGACGCTTGAAGCCCTGGCCCGCAAGTTGCCCCCACGGCAGCATGCCGCCGCCGCGCAGTTGCTGCGCCGCGTGTTCGACCAGGCGATGGCGGGCGCTTCTTCGCCCTACGCCAGACCTCTGGAACTGGTGCGGGACATTCTGAAGCGCCTTGCGCCCGAGGCGCAGACCCTGTGGTTGGCCGAGCTGCGTGCACAGTACAAGCCCAAGCGCAATTTCATCGCAGGCCTGCCATGAGGGGTACGGCTCGGATCGACTTCGCCCAGCCGCTGGACTCCTCCGCCCCGCGCCTGTGCTACGCCTTCGATGCCCCGTTGCAAGTGCTGGAAGCCCATGCCCTGCATGAGGTGCGCGGCCTGCTCAATGCCGTGCATGCCGCTGCGCAGCGCGGCCAATGGTGCGTGGGCCATGTGCGCTACGAGGCTGCCGCCGCCTTCGACGCCGCCCTGCAAACCCACGCCGCCGACGGCCCGCTGGCCTGGTTTGCCGTGTACGACGCGCCCATGCCCTGGCCCGCCGAGGATGCGACCGAGGAGGCTGCCGCCGCGCACATCGCGTGGACCGGTGCCCCCGACCGCGCCGGTTTTGACGTCGCCATCGCCCGCATCCAGCAGGCCATTGCTGCGGGTGAGTTCTACCAGGTCAACTACACCGCGCCGCTCACCGGTGCCTTCCAGGGCAGCCCCGCCGCACTGTTTGCGGCGCTGCAGCGTGCCCAGCCCGGCGGCTACGCGGCGCATATCGACGCGGGCGGCGAGCAGGTACTCTCGGTCTCGCCCGAATTGTTTTTTGACTGGCAGGACGCGCCCGGTGGCGGCCACATCCTCACGCGCCCCATGAAGGGCACGGCAGCGCGCGGCGCCACGCCCGCAGAAGACGCCGCCCAGGCCGCCCACCTGCGCGCCTCGCCCAAGGAGCGCGCCGAGAACGTGATGATCGTGGACCTGCTGCGCAACGACCTCTCGCGCATCGCCCAGCCCCACAGCGTGCGCGTGCCCGCGCTGTTCCACACCGAGGCCCTGCCCACCGTGTGGCAGATGACGTCGGATGTGCAGGCGCGCACCCGGCCCGGCACCACCTTGGGGGATGTGTTTGCCGCGCTGTTCCCCTGCGGCTCGGTCACCGGTGCGCCCAAGGTGCGCGCCATGCAGATGATCCGGGCGCTGGAGGCCGCGCCGCGCGGCATCTACTGCGGCGCCATTGGCGTGGTGCGGCCTGCGGGCGCGGCTGGTGCGGATGGCTGCCACCGCGTGGCCGCCACCTTCAACGTGCCGATCCGCACCGTGGTATTGCGCACCGGGGCCGACGGCACCACCACGGCCACCTGCGGCATCGGCAGCGGCATCACCTCGGGCGCCACGGCCGATGCCGAATGGGCCGAATGGCGCCACAAACGCGCCTTTGCCCTGCGCGCCAGCGCGCCGTTCGACCTGCTCGAAACCCTGGCGCTGCAAGCAGGCCGGTTCCGCCATCTGGGCGATCACCTGGCCCGCCTGCAAAGTGCGGCCGAGCATTTCAACCGCCCGTTCGATGCCGCCGCCGTGCAGCACTGCCTAGATGCGCTGGCCGCCAGCCACCCCGCCGGCGCATGGCGCGTGCGCCTGCTGTTGGGCGAGCGTGGCCAGCCCCGCGCCGAGGCCTTTGCCCTGCAGCCCACGCCTGAGCCCGTGCGCCTGCAACTGGCCAGCCGACCGCTGGCCGAGGCGCAGGGAGAATTCGTGCGCTACAAAACCACGCGCCGTGCGCACTACGCGGCCTTTGCGCCCACCACGCCCGGTGTGTTCGACACCGTGCTGTACAACGAGGCGGGCGAGATCACCGAAAGCACCTTCGGCAGCATTGCCATGCTGATCGATGGCCGTTGGGTCACGCCACCGCTGGCCTGTGGCCTGCTGCCCGGCGTGGGCCGCGCCGTGGCACTGCGCGAGGGGCGGCTGACCGAGGCCGTGGTGCGCCTGGCCGATGTGCCGCGCGTGCAGGCCTGGGCCTTCATCAACAGCCTGCGCGGCTGGCTGGCGGCCGAGCTGGTGCCCTGATGTGGCGCGTGTTTTCTGGCTCTGGCGCTTATCTGTAAAGCGCTGATAGCGCTTGTCTTTGTAGTATTTGGGTCAATCAGATGCGTTCGTCGCCCGCAGCTACCGGCCCTGCCAGGCCGCCTGCTGCGCTACAAATCCATCGAACGAGGCCAGCAGGGGCGCAAACCGTTCGGCGTCGGCTTCCAGTTGCGCCAGCGCTGCGCAGGTGGCTTCCAGGGTGGAGAGCTGGTGCGGCTGGCGTGCAATGCGGATGCGGTAGCGCGAGGCGGGCAGTGCCTGCAGCGGCAGGCGCGGCAGCTGCTGCAGCAAGGGGTTCCGATGCAGCATCTTGCGGCTTTTGCGCCAGGTGCCGTCGAGCACCACCAGGCGCAGCCGCTGTGGCGTTGGCAGCCAGGCGGGGTCCAGCGGCGGTGGGGTGGCCAGGCCGAGGGCGGCGTCTTGGGGCGCCTCGGGGTAGAGCAGCAGGGTGCGGCGCGAGGGGGCTGACGCGTCCGGTGCACCCCAGGGCGCGGCCAGCAGCGGCTGCAGCACGCCGGGGTCCCACTGTTCGCCGATCTCCATGCGGCTGTGCGGCAGGCTCAGGTGCAGCAGCCGGGCCGTGCCTTTGGCCTCATGCACCTCGCCCGGGTGCTGCAGGATCAGCACCTCGGTGCGGTGCTCCACAGGCGTGACCCACCGGCAGATGCAGGCGCTGTGCGGGCGCAGGCAGGCGGGGCAGCGCGGGCGGCTGGCGGGATGCCAGGGCAATCGCATCTAAAAAATAGAGTCAAATCCAACGACACTGCAGCGCTTGAGTAATCTGCCAAGCGCTGT
>NZ_JBXAJH010000010.1:0-174115 GCF_058797075.1 Acidovorax sp. GW823-FHT02H02
AGGGTCGCCTTTTCTTTGCTTACTTTCTTTTGGCGAAGCAAAAGAAAGTGAGGCGCCCGCCGGGGCGAGACCCGGCCCCCGCCCCCAGAAAAAGCACAACATCAACTACTAAAACAATAGCCGTCAGCGATTTATAAACAAGCTTCAGAGCCGCAAATTACCCCAAATCACCCCGCCCCATCTCCTCCAGGCAAGCCCGCATGACCAAAGGGTGAAACGCCATCTGCATATGCGCCACCCCCTGCACCAACCGGTTGTCCGCCCCCGCCAACATGGCCGTACCCGCCGGAAAAACGATGTTGTCGCAGTTCGAATACCAGCAGGTGAACAAGGCTGCACGGGCAGCCGGCTCGCCCTGCTGCAGCTGCTGCACCCATGCACCGCCCAACGCCATCTGCTGGCCGTTGACCGAACGGCTGAAACGCCCCGCCCAGGCGCCACCATGCGGTGTGCCCAGCGTGATGACCCGGTGCACGCGCGCGGTGGCGCTGTCTGCCGCCAGTGAGCGCAGCCAGGCGCGGGCCGCCAGCCCGCCCATGCTGTGCCCCACCACCACCGGTGCCAGGCCGGTGGCCTCTTGCATGCGTTGCACGGCGGCGTCGATGGTGGCCGCGTAATCGTCGATCGAGCCAAAAGCCGGCTCCAGCGTCACCGCCACAAAGGCATGGCCGCGCTCGCGCAGCGCCGCCATCCACGGCAGCCAGAAACCCCGGTTGCACAGAAAACCGTGCACCAGCACCACGCCCCGGCGCGTGGCCCGCTGGTTGGGCGCCAGGGGCGGAAGCCAGTCGGGAATGGCGCTGTGGCGAAAGGGCTGGCGCCAGCCAAACACCGCCAGCGCCAGGCGCGCCTCGGCCCACCAGGCCGTGACCAGTTGCCACCCTGGCGGCCGTGGCGCGGGGTCCGAGCGGTTCACGCGCAGCATGGTCGCGAACTGCAACCCCAGCACCAGCCCGAACAAGGCCAGCGCGGCGGCGACGCCCGCCAGCGCGGTCAGCGGCGAACGGGGCCACTGCCATGCCAACCAGGCGATCGTGGCCAGGGTGTTGACGAGGACCACGGCTTGCTGCCAGCGTGCGTTCATGGATTCGGGTGTTGCAAGGAAGGAGCACCATTGTGCGGCCTGCCCCCGGGAGGACTTGCACTGGATGCGGCCCACACCGTCCGCCACCGCAGCGCCGATGCCACGGCCCTGTCGCCAGCGGGACGGAGCTGGCACGCACCCTAGGACAAGCCCGGTAGCCGGCCCCCTGCCCCGCTCCCACAATCTGGGCCTTCCCCCACTGGAGCACCCGAGGACACCGCATGGAAAAGATCTGGCTCAAAAGCTACCCTCCCGGGGTTCCCCACGATGTGCAGCCAGAGCAATACCGCTCTGTGGCGCACCTGCTGGAAGAATCCTTTCGCAAGCACGCATCGAGCCCTTTTTCGGTCTGCATGGACCAGTGGATGTCCTATGGCGAACTCGATCGCCTGTCGGCGGCCCTCGGGGCCTACCTGCAGGGCCTGGGGCTGGAGTCTGGCGCGCGCGTGGCCATCATGCTGCCCAACGTGCCGCAGTTTGGCGTGACCATGGCCGCCGTGCTGCGCGCCGGCTACACCTGCGTCAACGTGAACCCGCTCTACACCGCCCGCGAGCTGGAGCACCAGCTCCAGGATTCGGGCGCCACGGCCATTGTGATCCTGGAGAACTTCGCCCACACCCTGAGCGAAATCGTCGAGCACACCGCCGTGCAGCATGTGGTGATGGCATCCATGGGCGACCTGCTGGGCGCGGTCTATGGCCCCTGGATCACCTTTGCCGTGCGCCATCTCGCCAAGATGGTGCCCGCCTACGAACTGCCCCTGTCCCAGGGCCGCAAGGTCGTCCGCTTCAAGAAAGCACTGGCGCTGGGCGAGCGCCGCACCCTGGCGCCCAGCCAGGCCACGCTCGATTCGATCGCTTTCTTGCAGTACACGGGCGGCACCACGGGCCTGTCCAAGGGCGCGGTGCTGACCCACCGCAATATCGTGGCCGCCACGCTGCAGGCCGAGGCCTGGTTCACACCGGCGCTCGCCAAGGTGGGCGACGTCAGCCGCGCCAACAGCATTGCCGCGCTGCCGCTGTACCACATCTTCGCGCTCACGCTGTGCCTGCTGGCCATCCGCCAGGGCTCCAGCCTCACGCTGATCCCCAATCCGCGCGACATTCCCAAATTTGTCGAGGTGCTCAAGAAGCGCCCCTTCCACATGCTGCCCGCCGTGAACACGCTGTTCAACGCACTGCTGCAGAACCCGCAGTTCAAGTCGGTCGACTTTTCGCACCTGTGCGTTTCGCAGGCCGGCGGCATGGCCGCGAGTGAAGGCACGGCCAAGCAGTGGCAGAAGGTCACCGGCAGCACCATGATCGAAGGCTGGGGCATGAGCGAGACCTGCGCCATCGGCACCAACAACCCCGTGACCAACACCGCGTTCAGCGGCACCATCGGCCTGCCCCTGCCCGGCATCGACATCGCCATCAAGGACGACGCGGGCAACAGCCTGCCCCAGGGCGCCTCGGGCGAAATCTGCATCCGCGGCCCCAACGTGATGGCGGGCTACTACAACCAGCCGGAAGAGAACGCCCTGGCCTTCACGGCCGACGGCTTCATGCGCACGGGCGATATCGGCACCATGGACGCGCAGGGCTACACGCGCATCATCGACCGCAAGAAGGACATGATCCTGGTGAGTGGCTTCAACGTGTTTCCGAACGAGCTCGAACAGGTCATCAGCCTGTGCCCCGGTGTGGTGGAATGCGCGGCCATCGGCATTCCCGACGCCATGCAGGGCGAATCCATCAAGATCTTCGTGGTCAAGAACGACCCCGCCTTGACCGAGGACCAGGTGGCCAGTTTCTGCCACGCCAACCTGACCGGGTACAAACGCCCCAAGTACATCGAGTTCCGCGACGAGCTGCCCAAAAGCAATGTGGGCAAGATATTGCGGCGGGAGCTGAGGACCACCTCCTGAGCGGCGGGGCGGCCGCGGGCCCCGGTCGCACCCACCTAATTACTTGATTTTGCATAGCTTATGACGCTTACCCCACCTGCGCTACCAGCCGAAATAACGGTATTCGAGCGCGGCTGGCTCTCTGCCAACAACATTCTGTTCATCGGTCAGCGCGACACCGCACTGGTGGACACCGGCTACTGCAGCCACGCCGACCAGACGGTGGCGCTGGTGCAGGGCGCGCTGGGCAACCGTGCGCTCGACCGCATCCTCAACACCCACCTGCACAGCGACCACTGCGGCGGCAACGCCGCGCTGCAGCAGGCCTGGCCGGGGGTGGAGACATCCATTCCGCCCGGCCAGGCCGCCCATGTGCGCGACTGGGACGCCTACGCGCTGAGCTACACCCCCACCGGCCAGGAATGCCCGCCCTTTCGCTACGACAGCCTGCTGGCCCCCGGCACCACCACGCTGCTGGGCGACAAACCCTGGCAGGTGCACGCCGCGCCGGGGCACGATACGCATTCGGTGGTGCTGTTCGAGCCGCAAGACAGCATCCTGATCTCGGCCGACGCGCTGTGGGAAAACGGTTTTGGCGTGGTGTTTCCCGAGCTGGAGGGCGACAGCGCCTTTGCCGACGTGGCCGCCACGCTGGACCTCATCGAGCGCCTGGCGCCGCGCACCGTGATTCCGGGCCATGGACCGGTGTTTGCCGACGCGCCCCGCGCACTCGCCGTGGCGCGCAAGCGGCTTGACGGCTTTGCCGGCAACCCTGGCAAGCACGCGCTCTATGCCGCCAAGGTACTGCTGAAATACAAGCTGCTGGAGTGGCAGCGCATCCCCGTGTCCGAACTGCGCGCCTGGACGGACGCCACGCCCTACTTCGGCGCCATGCACCAGCGGCATTTCAATGATCGCGGCCGAGGCGAGTGGCTGGAGGGGTTGATGGACGAGCTGGTGCGGTCGGGGGCAGCGCGGCGGGAGGGGGAGTGGTTGGTGAATCTTTGAGGATGGTGGGTTCGGTTGGTCTGCCTGCTGGTCTGAATTTTTAGCTTCGGCGCTGATGTATCAGGCGTTGATAGCTATTTTTTTGATAGCTGTCGCTGTGCCTTTGCATGGGGCGGGGGCCGGGGTGTGCGCCCGGCAGCGCAGTGGCTTTCTTTTGCTTCGCCAAAAGAAAGCCACCAAAGAAAAGGCGACCCTACAGGCTGCGTCCCTGCGCTTCGCTGCGGGCAACCTGCGGTGCTCGCGTTCAGCGGAGTCTCGCTCGAACTCGCTGCGCTCAGACAATCGCGAACCCTGATCCGCTGGCCGCTGCGCTCCTCGGCGCAGCCTGAAGGGAACCGGAGCAAACATCCCTTCGGGCCATCGCTGCGCTCGGCCCAGGCAGCACAGCGCGTGGCGCTTGCGTCCGCGAGAGGAGGCCGAGCGCAGCGATGGCCCGAATGGATGTCTGGATGTTCTTTTCCCACCCCATCTGGCTGCGCCTGCGGCGGGGCGGTTGCGGGGTGAGCATGCGCGTCGCAGCGCGCATGCCTCGTCAACTGACTCGCCGTGGCTGTCCGAGCGGCGCGCGCAGCGCAAAGCGAGTTCCACGGCGCACCCCGCAACCGCCCCGATGCAGGTTTGCCCCGTAGCAACGCGAAGGGGTCGCAGACTGTGGGTCGCCTTTTCTTTGCTTACTTTCTTTTGGCGAAGCAAAAGAAAGTGAGGCGGCCGCCGGGCCGAAACCCGGCCTCCGCCCTCAACCAAGGCACACTACAAACCATCAAAACAATAGCAACCAGCGCCTGATAAACAAGCACCAGCGCCTAAAAAGACCTCAAGGAAGCTCCTTGTTCGCCTCCGGCTCCGCACTCTCCCGCGGCCCCACCGTGCCCAGCCGGCTCTTGAGCGACTGCGGCTGCCCCGTCAGCAAGGCCGCGTAGTTGGTGGTGTTGGCCAGCACCTTCTTGACGTAATCGCGCGTCTCGGCAAAAGGCACGTTTTCGGCCCAGATGGCGGCATCGAGCACCGGGCCGTTGCGCCAGCTGCGCGGGCGGCCGGGGCCGGCGTTGTAGGCGGCCGCAGCCATGGGCATGGAACCCGCGAAATCGTCGAGCGCCAGCTTGAGGTAGGCCGTGCCGATGGTGATGTTGGTGTCGCGGTCGGTGATCTGGTCGGGCGTGAAACCGGCCAGCCCGATCTTGCGGGCCGTCCAGCGCGCGGTGGCGGGCATCACCTGCATCAGGCCCGAGGCGCCCACGCCCGAGCGGGCATCCATCACAAAGCGGCTTTCCTGGCGGATCAGGCCGTAGACATAGGCAGGGTCGAGCCCGATGCCCTGCGCGCGCTCCACCACGGTGTTGCGAAACGGCGTGGGAAAGCGCTGTGCCGCATCGGTCACGGCCTTGGTGCGCTCGCTGGTGTTGATGCAGCGGTCCCACACCTCGCGCTGGCAGGCAAAATCGGCTGCGGCCAGCAGTTCGCGGTCGGCCATGCCGCCGGGGGTGTGCAGGTTGGTGGTGTAGTTCCACTCGCGCACGCCTTCGCTGCGCAGGCCCAGCAAGATGGCGTAAAGGCCCCGGTTGAGCCCCGGGTTGGCGCGCGCAGCCGCTTTTTCCTCGGCGGTGAGCGGTGCCGGTGCGGGCGGCGTGGCAATGCGCTGGCCCAGCTCTTCCAGGGCCAGCTGCTCATAAAAACCGCGGGTGCCGGCAATGCCCTCCAGCAATTGCCGTGCTTCAGCGCGCTCGCCTTCGCTGGGCCTGGCGGCCAGCAAGGCGCGGGCTTTCCAGTACACCCAGGTACTTTCCTGGCGGGTATCGTCGCCCATGGCGTCGATGGTCTTGCGCACCACCTTCCATTGGCCGGCACGCAAGGCGGCGCGCGCCTTCCAGCCCAGGGTGTCGTCGTTCAGGTCGCTGTCGCGGGTCACGTTGGCGAAATACCCCATGGCATCGGGCGAGAGCTTTTGCGCGGCCTGCTTGCCGATCACGCCCCAGACCCAGTTGCGCTCTTCGGCCGACAGCTGCACGCCCCATTTGGCGTCCAGCAGGTTGGCGGCGGCCTGCGGGTCGCCGGTGGCCAGCTTGACCAGGGCCAGCACCACCAGCTCCTGGTGCATCTTGCCGCGCACGGTGGTGCGGCCGAGCAGGTATTTGGTGGGCGAGTCGAACACATCGCGCAGCTGGGGCAGGGCATCGGGCGCGACAATTTCCACGGCATTGCGCACCACGCGCATGCGGTTGGCCTCTATGCCCAGGCGCGCCTTGCGCCACACATCCAGCGCACTGAGCTTCTTGTCGCTGTAAAACTCGCTGGCCGCGTGGGTGCAGCCGTCGTCCGCATCGCGCAGCGCATACCAGGTGCGGCGCACATCGTCGGCAGCACTGGTGGGTGCCGTGCCCTTGATCTGGTCGATCAGCAGGGCGTAGCAGCGCACCTCGCGGTCGTCCGACATGCGGTACTGCGGATGGTGCTCGGCAAACTGCGACCAGTCGCGCCGCTGGCCCAGCAGCAACAGCCAGTCATTGCGCAGGCGGTCTTCCTGGTAGCTGCCGGCATAGCGCTGCAAAAAGGCCTGCACCTCCTGCGGCGCGGCCTCTTCCAGACGCGCCTTCAGCGTCCAATAAGCGGCCCAGGGTTCCAGCGCATGGCCGCGCGCGGCGGGCAGCAGCTGTTCGAGCTTCCTGCGGTCGCCCTTGCGGAAGGCCTGCTGCATCTCCAGCAGGGTGTCGTCGCCACGGTTTTGCGCCTGGACCAGGGGCGCAGCAATGGCCAGCACGGCAGCGGCCACAAGGGGTGTCAGAATGGCTCTGAGTAAATGCATGGGGGAATTATCTGATGGACAAAGCAGCCCTTCGGCGCGCATTGATACAAGAACGCCTCAATTTGCCCGATCGCCTACAGCGATCCGACCTGTTGCAGCAAGTCATGCGCATCTGGCTGGTGAACCGGCCCGACACCGTGATCGGCGCCTACTGGCCCATCAAGGGCGAGTTCGACCCCCTGCCCGCCCTGCACCGCTGGAAGGAAGACGGCGAGCTGCTGGACGAGCCCCTGCGCCGGCGCATCGGCCTGCCGGTGGTGAACAAGCAGCACAAGACGCTCACCTTCCACGCCTGGCACCCCGGCTGCCCCATGGAAGAAGACGCCTACGGCATTCCCAAGCCCAAGGACACCGAGATGATCGTGCCCACGCTGCTGTTCGTGCCCTGCGTGGGTTATGCGCCGGGCGGCTACCGGCTGGGCTATGGCGGCGGCTTTTACGACCGCACCCTGGCCACGCTGCAACCCAGGCCATTCACCGTGGGCCTGGGCTTCACCCACGGCTACCTCGACGACTTCGAGCCCGACGCGTTCGACCTGCCGCTCGATGCCATCCTGAACGACAACGGCGTGGTCTGGCCGGTATGAGGAACACATCCCTGATGTGGCCTGCTCTGCGGCCTTCTGACAGGTGACCGCGCTTCAGTTTCAAAAGAAAGGTGCACCATGATCCAGCTCTACATCGGCAACAAGAACTACTCGTCCTGGTCCATGCGCCCCTGGGTGCTGCTGCGCCAGGCGGGCATTGTGTTCGAGGAAGTGCGCGTGCGCTTCGACAGCTTCGAGGCCGGCTCGGAGTTCAAGCGCACCGTCGGCACCGTCAGCCCCACCGGCAAGGTGCCGGTGCTGGTCGATGGCGATCTGGTGGTGTGGGACACGCTGGCCATTGCCGAGTACCTGGCCGAAACCTACCCCGAAAAGCAGCTCTGGCCCCAGGACAAGGCGGCCCGCGCCCGCGCCCGCAGCGTCTGCGCCGAGATGCACAGCGGCTTCACCGCCCTGCGCGGCGCCTGCCCCATGAACATCGAGGCCCAGTTGCCCGACACCGGCGCCCTGCTCTGGCGCGACAAGGCGGCCGTGCGCGCCGACGTGCAGCGCCTGGTCGAGATGTGGACCGGTCTGCTTGCGCAATATGGCGGGCCGATGCTGTTCGGCCAGTTCACCATCGCCGACGCCTACTTTGCCCCGGTGTGCATGCGCCTGCACACCTACGCCCTGCCAGTGCCGCCCCACATCGCCGCCTATGTGGACCGCGTGCGCGCGCTGCCCAGCGTGAAGGCCTGGATCGACGAGGCCCTGGCCGAGAAGGACTTTCTGGATTTTGAAGAACCCTACCGGTTGCGGCGCTGACGGGCCCGTTACCGGAACTGCTTGCGCAAAAACGGCTTGTGCCGCACGATGTGCGCCATCTGCGCCCCGGCAATCGTGCCGCCCAGGTCTTCCTCTTCCGCGTTGAGCACCGCGTTGGCATAGGCCAGTGCGCGGGCCACCACTTCCTCATCGCTCACGCCCTGCTGCGCGGCCAGGTCCAGCGCCACGCGCTTCATGGCGCGCTGCGACAGCATCCACATGGCACCGAAGGCATCCCAGGCGGCGGCAGCCTCCTTGAACCTGTCGCGGTCGGCCAGGATTTCATTGAGCGGCTTGGCCAGGATCTCCTGCAGGTCGTCCACCTTGGCCTGGAGGGCGTCGAACTGCGCCTCGCGCTGCAGGGCGGCGGCGGCCGCGTTGGCGGCGGCATCGGGCGCCGTGGGCACGGGCACGCTGCCGTCGGGGTTGAGTTGGGCAATGGTGAGGTCGGACGACAGGGGCATGGTGGGCTGGAATATACGGCCGGGGGCAGGTCCTAAACTACGCCGATGCAAATCTACATGGTGGGCGGCGCCGTCCGCGACAAGCTGCTGGGCCGTCCCGTGAACGACCACGACTGGGTGGTGGTGGGCGCCACACCCCAGCAGATGATCGACCTGGGCTATCTGCCCGTGGGGCGCGACTTCCCCGTCTTCCTGCACCCCGAGACGCGCGAGGAATACGCGCTGGCGCGCACCGAGCGCAAGAGCGGGCGCGGCTACCGCGGCTTCGTGGTGCAAAGCTCGCCCGATGTGACGCTGGAGGAAGACCTCTCGCGCCGCGACCTCACCATCAATGCGATCGCGAGCAGCGCAGGTGGACCGAGCGCTGAGGCTCTGTTTGACCCCTATGGGGGTGCCCGCGACCTGGAACAGCGCGTGCTGCGCCATGTGACCGACGCCTTCCACGACGACCCGGTGCGCATCCTGCGCGTGGCGCGGTTTGCGGCGCGCTTTACCGATTTTTCGGTGGCACCCGAGACCATGGAATTGATGCGCTCCATGGTGGCGCACGGCGAGGCCGACCACCTGGTGGCCGAGCGCGTGTGGCAGGAGCTCGCGCGCGGGCTGATGGAAGCACGGCCTTCGCGCATGTTCGAGGTGCTGCGCGCCTGCGGCGCCCTGGCCGTGGTGCTGCCCGAGGTGGACCGCCTGTGGGGCGTGCCCCAGCGGGCCGAATACCACCCCGAGGTGGACACCGGCGTGCACCTGATGATGGTGCTGGACATGGCGGCGCACCTGCAGGCGCCGCTCACCGTGCGCTTTGCCTGCCTGGTGCACGACCTGGGCAAGGGGACGACGCCAGCCGACATGCTGCCGCGCCACATCGGCCACGAGCAGCGCGGCGCCAAGCTCCTCAAAGGCCTGTGCGAGCGCCTGCGCGTGCCCACCGAATGCCGTGAAACGGCCGACGTGGTGGCGCGCGAGCACGGCAACATCCACCGCAGCGGCGACCTGGGCGCGGCCGCCCTGGTGCGCCTGATCGAGCGCTGCGACGGCATCCGCAAGCCGGCCCGCTTTGACGAGATCCTGCGGGCCTGCGAATGCGATGCGCGCGGGCGTCTGGGGTTTGAAGAAGCGCCCTACCCGCAGCGCCAGCGGCTGCGCGAGGCGCTGCTTGCGGTGCAATCGGTCGCTACCAGCGGGGTAGCTGCCCGCGCTGCAGAATTGGGCATTACAGGGCAAAAAGTGGGTGACATGATCCACGCTGCACGGGTGCAGGCCGTGGCGGCCTGGCCAGGGCTGGTGCCGGCGCCCGGCGCCTGATCAGGAAGCCTGCACCGAGCGCACCCAGCGCACGATGTCGGCCGCGCCCAGCGCGCCCGAAATGCGCGCCAGCTCGCGCCCGCCCTGGAACAGCACCATGGTCGGAATGCTGCGGATGTTGTAGGGCGCTGCCACCTGCGGGTAGGCCTCGGTGTCGAGCTTGGCCAGGCGCACGCCGGGCTCCAGCTCGCGGGCGGCCTGGGCAAACGCGGGCGCCATCTGGCGGCACGGCCCGCACCAGGGCGCCCAGAAATCGACCAGCACGGGGATATGGCTGCGCTGCACATGCTTGGCAAAGCTGGCGGCGTCCAGCGCCAGCGGCGCGCCCGTGAACAGCGGCTGGTGGCAGCTGCCGCAATCGGGCGCGCTGGCCAGCTGGGCCTGCTGGACACGGTTGGTGGTGTGGCAGTGGGGGCAGACGATGTGCAAGGCTTCGGTCATGGCAGGGCTTTCAGGGCGGTGTCTTTGGGACATCGGGCCACGGCCCCCGAAATTCAAGCCCGCAGACTTCAGCCATCAGAGCCACTTCACCAGCAGGCTCAGCACAAAGCTCAGCAGCACCGTGCTGGCCAGCGGAATGAACCATTCGCGCCCGAACAGCCGGAAGCGAAAGTCCCCCGGCAGCCGCCCCAGCCCCATGCGCTGCAGCCAGGGCGAGAGGCCGTTGATGAACACCAGCGCCAGGAAGACAACAATCAGCCAGCGGATCATGGCGAGGCCTGCTTCATAGCCTGTGCGAGCGGTCGCCTTGCGCAAACCCCAAGGGCTCCCACGCCTCGCCCACGCCCAGGGCCAGCACCTTGAACAGCTCGCCCATCTCGTGCTCCATGATCAATTTGGCTGCCAGCGCACGATCTGATTGCGGCAGAAGCTCCATTTTCGATAGCAAGCCGCAGTTGATCAGGAAATGCGCCTGCGTGGTGTAGCCCAGCACGTTGAGCCCCGCCTCCTGCGCCGCCAGCGCCATGGCGGTGAAATTGACATGGGCAGTGATGTCCTTCAGGCCCACCTTCGCCAGCGGGTCGCCGTCGGCCAGATGGCCCTGGTGGCACATCACGGTGCCCATGTGGCGCTGGGGGTGGTAGTACTCGCCCTCGCCAAAACCATAGTCCAGCAGGAAGATGGCGCCGCGCACCAGCCGGTCGGCCAGGGTGCGGATGAAGGCTTCGCCCTGGGCGTGAATCTCGGTCAGGTAGTCCTGCGGGCCTTCGATGGCTATGGGCGGGCGCAGGTCGGTGGGGCGGTCGGCCCAGGCAAAACTGCCGTCCTCGGCCAGCACCACGCCGCGCTCGTGCCACCGCCCACCCTCTTGGCCGCCATGGCGGGCCAGCAATTGCACGGGCATGGCGTCGAGCACCTCGTTGCCCACCACCACGCCGCTGAATTGTTCGGGCAGCGCATCCACCCAGCGCAGCTTGTGCGCATGGGCCACCAGTTTGGCCTGCTGGCGCGCGCGCAGGCTGCCCGACAGGTCGACGATGGTGTAGCGCTGCACCTGGTCGCCCAGCGTGTCGAGCAGCTGCAGCGCCAGTGCGCCCGAACCCGCGCCGAACTCCCAGACCTCGTGGGTGCCAGTGTGCGCCAGGGCCTCGCCCACCTGCACGGCCAGCGTCTGGCCGAACAGCGGCGTCATCTCGGGCGCGGTCACGAAGTCGCTGCCCGACCCGGGCATGGCGCCGAATTTGGTGGAATCGTTGGCGTAATAGCCCAGGCCGGGGGTATAGAGGGCCAGCGCCATGAAGCGGTCGAACCCGATCCAGCCGCCCGCGGCGGCAATGGCCTGGGCGATGTGGGTTTGCAGGGCGGTCGTTAAACTGTCGGGTGTTTTTGTCACGGCCCGCATTGTCCCCCACATGTCCATTTCTCCCCGACCGCGCACGGTTCTGGTGACGGGCGCCGCCCGGCGCCTGGGTCGCAGCATTGCGCTGGCGCTGGCGGCTGGCGGCTGGCAGGTGGCGGTGCACTACCGCGCGTCGGCCCAGGACGCTATCGATACCGCAGCTGCTTGCGCAGAACTGGCAGGTACCAGCGCCCATTTTGATGCGGATTTCTCTGACGAGGCAGCGGTGCGCGCCCTGCTGCCCCAGGTGATCAACCACTTTGGCAGCGTGGATGCAGTGGTCAACAGTGCCTCGCTGTTCGAGCACGACGATGCCCAGACCTTCGGTTTTGCCGCGCTGGAGCAGCACCTGCGCAGCAACACCGGCGCGCCCATCGTGCTGGCCCAGGCCCTGCACCGGCATCTGCAGGACCGCGCCGCTGCGGGCGAGGCCGACGCGCACGGCGCCGTGGTCAACCTGCTGGACCAGAAGCTCTGGAACCAGAACCCCGATTTCCTGAGCTATACGCTCTCCAAGGCCGCGCTCGAAGCCGCCGGCACCATGCTGGCGCTGGCGCTGGCGCCGCGCGTGCGGGTGGTGGGCGTGGCGCCTGGCCTTACGCTCACCAGCCACATGCTGAGCGACGAGAAGTTTGCCCGTCTGCACGCGCTGAGCCCGCTGGGCCGCTCGTCCACCGCCGACGATGTGGCCGCCACCGTGCGGTTTGCGCTGGAAAACCGGTCGATCACCGGTACCACGCTGCTGGTCGACGGTGGCCAGCACCTGATGAAGTTCGAGCGCGACTTTTCCCTGATGTGAGCGCATGCTCAGCCCCAATACCATGAACCAAGCCACCGGTCTCCAGACCCTGACCCTCACCGGGCTGCGCTTCGATGCCAACCTGGGCATCCTCGCGCACGAGAAAAACGCGCCCCAGCCCATCCAGGTCGATGCCGAGCTGAGCCTGGGCGCGCAGCCGCTGGCGCCGCACGACGACGACATCGCGCATGTGCTCGACTACCGCAAGGTGCGCCAGATCATCATCGACGAGTGCACGGCCGAGCATGTGAACCTGCTGGAGAGCCTGATCGGCAAGCTGGCCCAGCGGCTGATGCAGCTGCCCGGCGTGTGCGGCGTGCGCGTGAAAATCGCCAAGCTCGAAATTTTTGACGACTGCGAAGTGGCGATCCGCATGGAAACAGGACAGTGGTGAACGCAATGAATGCAATCGACAGCAACGCCTGGACGGGCGAGGAAGCCGCAACGGCGGTGGCGGAACCGGCCCGCGCGCCGGCCGACTTCAAGATCGAGCGCGAAACGCACAAGCTCGAAAAACGCCTGTGCCGCGAAGTGGGCAAGGCCATCGTGCACTACAACATGATCGAAGAGGGCGACAAGGTCATGGTCTGCATGTCGGGCGGCAAGGACAGCTATGCGCTGCTCGACATCCTGCTCAAGCTCAAGGCCCGCGCGCCCATCCATTTCGACCTGGTCGCCGTCAACCTCGACCAGAAGCAGCCCGGCTTTCCCGAGCATGTGCTGCCCGATTATCTGAAGAGCACCGGCGTGCCGTTTCACATCGAGAACGAGGACACCTACAGCATCGTCAAGCGCCTGATCCCCGAGGGCAAGACCACCTGCAGCCTGTGCAGCCGCCTGCGCCGGGGCATTCTGTACCGCGTGGCCGACGAACTGGGCTGCACCAAGATCGCCCTGGGCCACCACCGCGACGACATCCTGCAGACGCTGCTGCTCAACATGTTCTTCGGCGGCAAGATGAAGAGCATGCCGCCGAAGCTGGTCAGCGACGACGGCCGCCATGTGGTGATCCGCCCGCTGGCCTTCGTGGCCGAGAAGGACACGGCACGCTGGGCGCAGCACCGCAACTTCCCCATCATCCCGTGCAACCTGTGCGGCAGCCAGGAGAACCTGCAGCGCAAGCAGGTGGGCGAGATGCTGCGCGATTGGGAAAAGCGCTTCCCCGGCCGCGTGGAGAACATGTTCAACGCGCTGCAGAACGTGGTGCCCAGCCACCTGCTCGACGGCGCACTGTACGATTTCAAGGGCGCACGCGCCACGGGCGTGGCCGACGAGAATGGCGACAAGGCGTTTGACGCCGAGGAATTCCCCGCGCCATCGGCCCTGCCCGGTTTGCAGGTGCTGCGCATCCAGTAAAGGTCGGAGCAGCGCTGCCGGCGCTTTTTTCAAGGAGCTGCCATGAAATGGATCACTTTGCCCCTGCTGTGCGCGGCGCTGTGGCTGACCGGCTGCGCCAGCAGCCGCCTGGTGGACAGCGATGTGCAGTCGTTCTCGCAGCTCGCCCGCGCGCCGGCGCGGCCCACCTACCAGTTCGAGCGCCTGCCGTCGCAGCAGGCCCAGGGCGCCCAGCAGGACGCCGTGGAAGAACAGGCCCGGCTGGCGTTGGCCAAGGTGGGCCTGCGCCAGGACAGCGCCGCCCCGTTCCTGCGCGTGCAGGTCCATGCCCGCACCAACCTCCAGGCCTATCCGGACTACTGGGATGGCCCCGGCTGGGGCTGGGGCGGCTGGGGCGGTGGCCGCGGTTTTCATGGCGGCCTGTCGATGCGCTTTCCACCTCCCACGCTGTACCGGCGCGAGGTCGGCCTGGTCCTGCGCGAGGCGGCCAGCGGCACCGTGGTGTATGAAACCCGTGCCGTGCACGAGGGCGTGTGGAGCGACAACCCGGCCGTGTTCGCCGCCATGTTCGACGCGGCCCTGAACGGCTTTCCCACCCCACCCGCCGGGCCGCGCCGCATCGTCCTGGAAATACCGCGCTGAGGCGCTCTGCACCCATGAACGCCACCCGCATCATTGCTGTTCGCCACGGCGAAACCGCCTGGAACGTGGACACCCGCATCCAGGGGCATCTCGACATCCCCCTCAACGACACCGGCTTGTGGCAGGCGCGGCAGCTGGCGCGGGCCCTGGCCGACGAGCCCCTGGCCGCCATCTACACCAGCGATCTGCAGCGTGCGCAGGCCACGGCCCAGGCCGTGGCAGATGCCACGGGCGCGCCACTCACGCCCGAGACCGCCCTGCGCGAACGCAGCTTTGGCGCGCTGCAGGGGCGCACCTTTGCCGAGATCGAGACCGCGCTGCCCGAGCAGGCCTTGCGCTGGCGCAAGCGCGACCCGCACTTTGCGCCCGAAGGCGGCGAATCGCTGACCGCGCTGCGCGAGCGCATCAACGCCACGGTGCACCGCCTGGCCGCACGCCACCCCGGCGAGCAGGTGGTGCTGGTGGCGCACGGCGGCGTGCTCGACGTGCTGTACCGCCTGGCCACCGGCCAGGAAATCCAGGCGCCCCGCACCTGGCAGCTGGCCAACGCCGCCATCAACCGCCTGCTGTGGACGCCCCAGGGCCTGAGCCTGGTCGGCTGGGCCGACACCCAGCACCTCGACCACGCCGCCCGCGATGAAGCCACTGCCTGAGACGCTGGAGGCCCGCATCGGCCTGCGCGTAAACCAGCTCGACACGCCCGCGCTGGTGGTGGACCTGGACGCCATGGAGCGCAACATCGCGCGCATGGCCGACTTTGCCCGCAAGCACCGCGTGCTGTGGCGCCCGCACGCCAAGATGCACAAGAGCGCCGAGATCGCCCTGCAGCTGCAGCGCGCCGGTGCCGTGGGCGCCTGCGTGCAAAAGACCGCCGAGGCCGAGGCGCTGGCCGCAGGCGGCGTGCGCGACATCACCATCACCAACCAGGTCATCGCCCACCCCAAGCTGCTGCGCGTGGCGCGGCTGGCCGCACGCCTGCAGGCCCAGGGCGGGCGCCTGGCGCTGGCGGTGGACAGCGCCGAGGGCATCCAGCGGCTGGCCGAGGCCATGGCCCAGGCAGCGCCGCAGGCGCGCATCGACGTGCTGGTCGAGATCGACGTCGGCCAGGGCCGCTGCGGCGTACCACCGGGCGAGCCGGCCCTGGCGCTGGCCCAGGCCGTGGCGCGGCTCACGCAGCTGCGCTTCGCCGGCCTGCATGCCTACCACGGCCGCGCCCAGCACCTGCACGGCGCGGCCGAGCGGCGCGATGCCATCGCGGCGGCCGTGCAGGCCGCGCGCCACACGCGCGACCTCCTCACCGCCGCCGGGCTGCCGGTGCCGCTGGTCACCGGCTCGGGCACCGGCACACTGGTGCACGAAGCGGCCAGTGGCGTGTATGGCGAACTGCAGGCGGGCTCGTTCCTGTTCATGGACGCCGACTACGCGCGCAACGAGCGCGAGCCGGCCCAGCCCGCATTCGAGCAGGCGCTTTTCGTGAAAACACAGGTCATCTCGGCGTGTGACAGCCATGCCGTGTGCGACGCGGGGCACAAAAGCCACGCCATCGACT
This sequence comes from Acidovorax sp. GW823-FHT02H02, assembly GCF_058797075.1. NCBI lineage: Bacteria > Pseudomonadati > Pseudomonadota > Betaproteobacteria > Burkholderiales > Comamonadaceae > Acidovorax > Acidovorax sp. GW823-FHT02H02. Next base: position 16,059 of record NZ_JBXAJH010000010.1, read on the forward strand.
CGGGTCTGCCCACCGTGGCCCTGCTGCCGCCCGGGCGCGCCCTGCGCTATGCCAACGGCGGCGACGAGCACGGCCTGCTGTATGCCGACAGCCCCCAGGCCCGGCTGCCCGCGCTGGGCCAGATGCTGTGGCTGGTGCCGGGGCACTGCGACCCCACGGTGAACCTGCATGATTTTTTGATCGGCGTACGCGGCGGGCTGGCCACGGGCGTGGTGGAACGCATCATCAGGGTTGATGCCAGAGGCGCCTTGACCTGATTGGGGCAAGAATCCGGCGGCATGAGCCCCAGCCAGATCATCGTTCTCGCCACGCCCGTATTCTTGGCACTGATCGCCATCGAGCTGGCCGTCGGCATCCGGCGCCAGCGCAACACCTACCACCTGGCCGACGCGGTGAGCAGCATCAGCCTTGGGGCTCTGAGCCAGACCAGCGCGGTGTTCACCCGGCTGCTGCGCATCGGCATCTACACCGCGCTGTTCGAGCAGGTGGCGCTGTGGCGCAACGATGCATTCTGGACCAGCCTGCCCGGCTGGCTGCTGGCGCTGGTGTTCTACGATTTCTGCTATTACTGGCTGCACCGCATGGGGCACGAATCGGCCGTGCTGTGGGCCGCGCACGCCGTGCACCACCAGAGCCAGGACTACAACCTCGGCACCGCGCTGCGCCAGACCAGCTCGGGCGCGCTGCTGGGCTGGGTCTTTTACGTGCCCATGGCGCTGGCCGGCGTGCCGCCGCTGGTGTTTGGCGTGGTGGCGCTCATCGACCTGCTCTACCAGTTCTGGGTGCATACCGAACAGGTGGGGCGCCTGGGCTGGTTTGACCGCTGGTTCTGCAGCCCCAGCAACCACCGCGTGCACCACGCCGTCAACGACGCCTACCTCGACAAGAACTACGGCGGCATCCTCATCCTGTGGGACCGCCTGTTTGGCACCTTCAAGGACGAGGACGCGCAGGAAAAATGTGTATACGGCACGCGCGGCCGGCTCGATAGCTGGGACCCGGTGTGGGCCAATGCCCAGGTGTATGCGGGGCTGGCGCACGACAGCTGGCACGCGCGCCGCTGGGGCGACAAGCTCAGGGTGTGGCTCAAGCCGCCAGGCTGGCGGCCGGCCGATGTGGCCGAGCGCTTTCCCAAGCCGGCCTTCGACATCGCGCAGATGCCGCGCTTCAACCCGGCCATGGCGCCGGCCACGCGCTGGTTTGCCTGCGTGCAGTTTGCGCTGTTGCTCGCGGGTATTTCGGTATTTCTGTGGCACGCCGACAGCGCCCCGCTGGCGCACAACCTGGCCTGGTTCGCGGCGCTGCTGGCCGTGCAATGGGCCCTGGGCGCCGTGGTGCAGGGGCGCATCGGCATGCTGTTGGCGCTGATGATCGAAGCGGGCGCCCTGGCCACCGCCACCAGTGCCGTGGGCTGGACCGAGTGGCACTGGTTTTTCAAACCCCTGGCGATGGTCATTGCTATTATATTAATAGCATTTAATGCTTTATCCATAGGCGACAAAAGCCAATTCGATGCAAAACCCTGGGCCACGATGGTGCTGGCGCTGGTGCTGTCTCTGGCCGGTGATGTGTTCCTGATGCGGAACGGATTTTTCATTCCCGGCCTGGTGAGCTTTCTGGGCGCGCACCTGGCCTATATCGCCCTGTTCCGCCGGGGGGTGCCGTGGTTTGCCCACCGCGGCGCAATGGCAGGCACGCTGGCCGTGGGCGCCGCCATGTACGCCTTTTTATGGGCCGGTGGCCTGCCCGCCGCATTGCGCGGCCCGGTGGCGGCCTATGTGCTGGTGATCGCCCTGATGGCCGCGCAGGCCCTGGGGCGCGCCCAGGTGCTGGGCAGCAGCGCGGCGCGCAAGGTGGCGGCGGGCGCCTGCTTTTTCATGCTGAGCGATTCACTGCTGGCCACCCACCGCTTTGTGCAGGCCTTGCCCATGGCGCAGTTCTGGGTGCTGTCCACCTACTACGCCGCGCAGATGCTGATCGTCTGGGGCTGGCTGCGGAACCCCTCGCCCCTGCAGGCAGACGCCACCCCAGGGGCTGGCGCACCCGAGTGCGCAGCGGCAATCCCAGCGGCGCTCGACCATCCCCGCGCCGTGGCGACCCGCGCAGGCTGATCAGGCGGTGCAGGCCCGTGCCGGTGCGGGCGCAGCGTCGGGGGACCCCGGCAAGCCGGTGAACACCCCGATGGGCGATCCGATTTGCGCCTGCAGCGCCACCGTTTCACCAATCATGATCAGCGCAGGCGGATGCACGCCGTGGGCCACACTCAGCGCGGGCAGTGTTTGCAGCGTGCCCACGATGCTGCGCTGGCCGGGCAATGTCGCACGCTCGACCATCGCCGCCGGTGTGCTGGCGGGCAAGCCATGGGCGATGAGCTGGGCACAGATGGTGGGCAGGGTGCCCACGCCCATGTAGATCACCACGGTCTGGCGGGGCCGCGCCAGTGCAGCCCAGTCGAGCGCAACGGTGCGCTCGCCCTCTTCGCCCTGCAGGTGGCCCGTGGCAAACACCAGCATGGCGGAATGGTCGCGGTGCGTGAGGGGGATACCCGTGGCCGCTGCGGCACCCTGGGCCGCGCTGATGCCGGGCACGGTCTCGCAGGCAATGCCCATAGCGGCCAGCGCCTGGGCCTCCTCGCCGCCGCGCCCGAAGATGTAGGGGTCACCCCCCTTGAGCCGCACGAGCGACCGGCCGCTTTGCGCCAGCCGCACCATCAGATCGATGATGCCCTCCTGCGGCAGGGTGTGGTTGCGGCTTTGCTTGCCCACGTAGATCCGCTCGGCGCCGGGGGCCACATGCTGCAGCACGTCATCGGACACGAGGTGGTCATACAGCACCAGGTCGGCGCTGGCGAGCACGCGGGCCGCCTTGAGCGTGAGCAGTTCGGCATCGCCGGGCCCGGCGCCCACCAGGGTCACCCGCCCCCACTCGGAAGACGCCAGCCGGTTGGAAGGACCACCCGAAAGGGCGGCGGGAGTGCTGTCGTGGGAGGGCAGCGAAGTGGGGCAGGCGGTATCCATCGGGGTTTCCATGTGGAACGGGGCACGGTTGTAAGGCAATGGCTCGATTGTCAAAACGCCAGGGTCTGCCGTCCTTGATAAACATCAAGGACGATGGCGGCAAATCCAGCGATATTGGGCCATGCACGACAAGAACGCGCCGCAGTCGCACCGCCTTGCACAGGCGGGCACCTCACCCAAGGCCGGCAGCTCCCTGCGGGGCCTGCCCCGGCTCGGTATCTGGCTGGCCTTGCTGGCCGGTACCGCCGGACTCCATGCCCAACCCGTCCCACCCACCGCGCCACGCCAGCAAGAGCTGGTGCGCATGGTGCGCCAGGACTGCGGCTCGTGCCACGGCCTGCGCCTGACCGGTGGCCTGGGCCCCGCACTCACCCGCGAAGCCCTGGCCGACAAGCCGTTCGACTCCATCGTCGCGACCATCTACCACGGCCGCCCCGGCACGCCCATGGCGCCCTGGAAAGCCATGCTCAGCGAAGCCGATGCCCTGTGGATTGCCCAGCAACTGTTCGCCGGGTTCCCCGAATCTGTGAAAGACCGTCCATGAATCGCCGCCACTGCCTGAGCCTTCTGGGCACCACCCCGCTGCTGCTGAGCGGCTGCGCCAGCGTTGCCGGGGCTTCCGGCGCCCCCGCCGACCTGCCATTGCGCGGCACGGGCGACCTGGGTGTGGTGGTGGCGCGCGCCACCGGCACCCTGGCCATCGTCGACACCAGCCAGCGCACGCTGCTGGCCCAGGTGACCGGCCTGGGCGACCTCTCGCACGCCTCGGTGGTGTTCTCGCGCGACGGCCGCTACGCCTATGTTTTCGGGCGCGACGGCGCGCTCACCAAGGTCGACTTGCTGACGCGGCGCATCACGGCGCGGGTGATGCAGGCGGGCAACTCGATTGGCGGCGCCATCAGCGCCGACGGCAGCCTGGTGGTGGCGCAGAACTACACGCCCGGCGGCATCAAGGCCTTCAACGCCGCCACGCTGGAGCTGGTGGCCGACATTCCGGCCGCGTACGAGAACGGCAAGCTCTCGCGCGTGGTCGGCCTGGTCGATCTGCCGGGCCGGCGCTTTGCCTACAGCCTGTTCGACGCCAACGCGATCTGGATCACCGACCTGTCCGACCCGGCGCGCCCCGTCACGACCCAGCTGCCGAACATCGGCCGCCAGCCCTACGATGCGCTGGTCACGCCCAATGGCCGCCACTACATCGCGGGCCTGTTCGGCGAGGACGGCCTGGCCATGGTGGATCTGTGGGAAGAGAAGCCCCGCGCGCGCCGCATCCTGGCCGGCTACGGCCGGGGCCAGGAGCCGCTGCCGGTCTACAAGATGCCGCACCTGCGCGGCTGGGCCGTGGCCGGGCGCCGCGCCTACCTGCCGGCCATCGGCCGCCACGAGGTGCTGGTGGTGGACACCGACACCTGGCAGGAGGTGGGCCGCATCCCGGTGGCAGGCCAGCCCGTGTTCGTGATGGCCCGGCCCGACGGCCGCCAGGTGTGGGTCAACTTCTCGGTGCCCGACTACCACCGCGTGCAGGTCATCGACACCACCACGCAGTCCATCGTGCGCACCCTGGAGCCCGGCAAGGCCGTGCTGCACATGGAATTCACGCCGCGTGGCGAATCGGTCTGGATCAGCTCGCGCGACGACCACCGCGTGAGCGTGATCGACACACAGAGCTTTGCTACCCAGGCCACCCTGTCGATCGATTCACCGAGCGGCATCTTCTTCACCTCGCGCGCCGCGCGGCTGGGGTTTTGACATGGCCCAACCCCCTGAGCGGCTGCGCCGCTTCCCCCTTCTCTCGCCTCGCTGCGCGACGCGGGAAGGGGGACGCCGCCAGCGCGGCGGGGCGGCCCTTGCGCGGCGTCCGCTGGCCTGGGCCGCGCCAGTTTCATGGCCGGCGGGCAAAGCGCAACACAGCGGATGGACGGCATGCTTCTGAATACTGACCTGCGCCTGGCCCTGCTCAACCCCTGGCAGCGCGATTTTCCGCTGGTGCGCGAGCCCTTCGCGCACATTGCCACCAGCCTGGGCATGGCCCCCGATGAAGTCCTGGCGGGCTACGCCCGGCTGCAGGGCGAGGGGGCCCTGAGCCGCATTGGCGGCGTGTTCGCGGGCAACGCCGGTGGTGCCGCGCTGCTGGCCGCCATGGCCGTGCCGCCCGAGCGGCTCGATGCCGTGGCCGCCGTGGTTTCCAGCCACCCGGGCGTGAACCACAACTACCAGCGCGAGCACCACTACAACCTCTGGTTCGTGATGACCGGGCAGGACGACGCCGCCGTGCGCGCGGCCATGCAATCGCTCGAAGAAACCACGGGATTGATCGCGCTGCAGTTGCGCATGCTGCGCGCCTACCGCATCGACCTGGGCTTTGATCTGCGTGAACGCACCGCCCCGGCCCCCATGGCGGCCGCACGCGCGGCCCAGCCGGTGGCCGAGGCCGACCGCCCGCTGGCGGCCCTGCTCGAAGACGGCCTGCCGCTCACGGCGCGCCCCTACGACACCTGGGCGCAGGCGCTGGGCCGCACGCCCGAATCCGTGCTGCAGACGTTGCAGCAGTGGCTGGACGAAGGCACGCTGCGGCGCATCGGCGCCATCGTGCGCCACCACGAACTGGGTTTCGACGCCAACGCCATGACCGTGTTCAACCTCCCCGACGCGCAGGTCGATGCCTTTGGCGAGGCACTGGCACGCGAGCCCGGCGTGACGCTGGCCTACCGGCGCGAACGCGCCGAGGGCTGGCCCTACAACCTGTACTGCATGGTGCATGGCCGCGACCGTGCCGCAGTGCACGAAGTGATCGCGCGCGCCATCGCCGACGTGGGCCTGGCGCCGTACCCGCACGAGGTGCTGTTCTCGTGCCGGCGCTTCAAGCAGACCGGCCCGCGGCGCTTTCGTGCCCTGCCCGCAGCCACCGCCCCGGAGGTGCTCGATGCTCTCGCCGGATGACGCCCGCCTGCTGGAGCGCCTGCATGGCGACCTGCCGCTGACCGAGCGGCCGTTTGCCGACGTGGCCGCCGAGTTCGGCTGGACCGAGGCCTACGTGATCGGGCGGCTTGCTGCACTGCTGGAGAGCGGCATGCTCACGCGCTTCGGCCCGCTGTTCCAGATCGAACGCGCGGGCGGCCTGTTCGTGCTCGCCGCCATGGCCGTGCCCGAGGAGCGCATTGATGCCGTCACGGCCCAGGTCAACGCCCACCCCGAGATCGCGCACAACTACCGGCGCGACCATGCACTGAACATGTGGTTCGTGCTCGGTACCGAAACGCCGGCGCAGTGCGCGGCCGCCATTGAGCGCATCGAGGCCGAGACCGGCTTGCCCGTGCTGGCCTTCCCCAAGGAGCGCGAGTTCTTCGTCGAACTCAAGCTCCCCCTCACGAGCGGAGAAGCCCATGGCGCTGGATGATTTCGACCGCGCCCTGATCGCCGCCACCCAGGGCGGCCTGCCGCTGGTGCCGTGCCCCTACGACGCCGTGGGCGAACGCCTGGGCGTGTCGGGCCAGCAGGTGCGCGAGCGCCTGGCGCAAATGCTGGAGAGCGGGCTCGTGCGCCGCATTGGCGCCGTTCCCAACCACTACCGCCTGGGCTTCACCGCCAACGGCATGAGCGTGTGGAACGTGGACGATGCGCTGGTGGACGCTTTAGGCGAGCGCATCGGCCAGCTGCCCGGCGTGAGCCACTGCTACCGCCGACCGCGCCGACTGCCAGCCTGGCCCTACAACCTGTTCGCCATGCTGCATGGCCGCACGCGTGCCGAAGTCGAGCAGCAGGCCCTGCAAGTACGCGAGCTGCTGGGCTCGGCCTGCACGGGCCACGACATTCTTTACTCCACCGCCATCCTGAAGAAGACCGGATTGCGCCTCAAGGAAAGCTAAACCATGTTCCGCATCAGCCACTACATGCGCGAGCTCGCGCACGCAGAAAAAACCGGCCAGTACCCCGAGGCCGTGCTCGCGCGCCGCGGCAGCGGCGGGGCCCCAGGCCCGGTCGTCATCTGGAACCTGATCCGCCGCTGCAACCTGACCTGCAAGCACTGCTACGCGCTGTCGGCCGACCACGACTACGAGGGCGAGCTGTCCACCAACGAAGTGTTTGGCGTGATGGACGATCTCAAGGCCTACCGGGTGCCGGTGCTCATCCTCTCGGGTGGCGAGCCCTTGATGCGGCCCGACATTTTCGAGATCGCCGAGCGCGCCAAGGCCATGAAGTTCTACACGGGCCTCTCGACCAACGGCACGCTGATCGACGAGGCCATGGCCGACCGCGTGGCCGCCACGGGCTTCGACTATGTGGGCATCAGCCTCGATGGTCTGCGCGAGACGCACGACCATTTCCGTCGCCTGGAAGGCGCCTTCGAGCGCAGCCTGGCCGCCGTGCGCCACCTGCACGCGCGCGGCGTCAAGGTGGGGCTGCGCTTCACCATGACGGCCATGAACGCGCACGACCTGCCGGCACTGCTGGAGCTGATGCGCACCGAGGCGGTGGACAAGTTCTATTTCTCGCACCTCAACTACGCCGGGCGCGGCAACATCCACCGTGGCAAGGACGCGCAGTTCCAGGCCACGCGCGACGCGCTCGACCTGCTGTACGAGCGCGCCTGGCAGTCCGCGCTGGAGGGCCGCGACGAAGACTACGTGACCGGCAACAACGACGCCGACGGCCCCTACCTGCTGCAGTGGGTGCGCGCGCGCCTGCCGCAGTGGGAGGCCCCGCTGCGCGAGCGCCTGGTGGCCTGGGGCGGCAATTCGAGTGGCGTGAACGTGGCCAATATCGACAACCTGGGCACCGTGCACCCCGACACCATGTGGTGGCACCACGACCTGGGCAACGTGCGCCAGCGCCCGTTCTCGGCCATCTGGTCCGACGCCTCCGAGCCGCTGATGGCCGGCCTCAAGGCGCACCCGCGCCCCGTGGGCGGGCGCTGCGCACAGTGCCACTACTTTGCCGTGTGCGGTGGCAACACCCGCGTGCGTGCCCAGCAGCTCACCGGCGATGCCTGGGCCGAAGACCCCGGCTGCTACCTGCGCGACGACGAGATCGGCCTCGAAGCGGGCAGCGATGCGCAGCGCGTGGCGGTCACCCCGTTCAGCAGGGGCCGCCGCATCATAGCCATCCAACCGGAGAACGAACATGCGTGACACCCTGCGCCACCTTGCTGCAGGTGCCGCGCACCTGGCCCTGAGCGCGGGCCTGCTCTGGATGGGCCACAGCCTCGCCCAGGCGCAGCCCCACGGCACCGCAGCGGCGGCCGGCACGGTGGCCACCCAGGCTGCACCGCCCACCACCGCGACCACCGCATCTGCCGCCGCGCTGTACCGCGAACACTGCGCCAGCTGCCACGGAGCCCAGCGCACCGGCGGCATGGGCCCGGCGCTGCTGCCCGAGAGCCTGGCGCGCCTGCGCCGCCCCGAAGCGCTGAAGGTCATCCAGGAGGGCCGCGCCGCCACGCAGATGGCGGGTTTCGCCGGCACGCTGGCACCCGCCGACATTGCGGCCCTGACCGACTGGATCTACCAGCCCGTCACCCCCACGCCGGCCTGGAGCGACGCCGATGTGCGCGCCTCGCGCGTCGAAACCGCAGGCGCCAGGGACCTGCCGGGCCGCCCCGCCTGGAAGGCCGACCCCATGAACCTGTTCGTGGTGGTGGAGGGCGGCGACCACCATGTCTCGCTGGTCGATGGCGACCGCTTCGAGGTCATCCACCGCTTCGCCAGCCGCTACGCGCTGCATGGCGGCCCCAAGTTCACCCCCGATGGGCGCTTTGTGTTCTTTGGCTCGCGCGACGGCTGGATCACCAAGTACGACCTGTGGAACCTCACGGTGGTGGCCGAGGTGCGCGCCGGCCTGAACATGCGCAACGTGGCCGTCAGCGGCGATGGGCGCTGGGTCATGGCCGCCAACTACCTGCCGCGCACCGTGGTGCTGTTCGATGCCGACCTGCATTTCGTCCAGCGCTATGACGCCACCACGCTCGACGGCAAGGAGGCCTCGCGCGTGTCGGCGGTGTACGACGCGGCCCCGCGCAAGAGCTTTGTGGTGGCGCTCAAGGACATTCCCGAGGTCTGGGAGATTTCCTACGACCCCAAGGCGCCGCCCATTTATGACGGCCTGGTGCACGACTACAAGATGGGCGAGTCCATCGCCAAGCCGGGCTACCACGGGGTGCGCCGCACCCCCCTCGACGAGCCGCTGGATGATTTCTTCTTTGACCAGGACTACCGCCATGTGCTCGGCTCGACCCGGCCCAAGACCGGTGCAGCCGACGGCGCCCCCACAGCGCAGGTGGTCAACCTCGATGTGCGGCGCAAGATTGCCGAGCTGCCCATTGCCGGCATGCCGCACCTGGGCTCGGGCATCACCTTTGTCTGGAACGGCACCACCGTGCTGGCCAGCCCCAACCTGAAAGACGGCGCCATCGACGTGATCGACATGAAGAACTGGAAAACGGTCAAGACCATTGCCACGCCGGGCCCCGGATTTTTCATGCGCAGCCATGAGGCCACCCGCTACGCCTGGGCCGACTCGATGATGAGCCCCACGGCCAAGGACACACTCACCCTGATCGATAAAGCCACGCTCACGCCCGTGGCCACGCTGCGCGAGCCCGGCCGCACGCTGGCGCATACCGAGTTCACCAAGGACGGCCGCTACGCGCTGGTGAGCGTGTGGGAGACGGACGGCGCGATCATCGTGTTCGATGCGCAGACGCTCCAGGAAGTCAAGCGCCTGCCCATGAGCAAGCCCGTGGGCAAATACAACGTGTGGAACAAGATCACGCGCTCGGAAGGCACCTCGCACTGACAGAGCACATCCCCCTGAGCGGCTGCGCCGCTTCCCCCTTCTCTCGCCTCGCTGCGCGACGCGGGAAGGGGGACGCCGCCAGCGCGGCGGGGCGGCCCTTGCACGGCGTCCGCTGGCCTGGGCCGCGCCTGTGCGGCGGGTTGGGTCACAGCCCGCACCGCTTTTGCCACATATTTGATCGCTTTTAGCGCTTTATTGACGGGCGCTACAAGCCATTTTTATTGGGAATTTTCGGATGGAGCGATGGGCTCATCGCGCGCAATGCGGCCGTCGATCAGCTCCACCAGCCGGTCGCAGCGCGCGGCCAGGCGCGGGTCGTGCGTGACCACCACAAAGCTGGTGCCGCGCTCGGCATGGATGCGGCGCAGCAGCGCGAACACCTCGGCCGAAGATGCGGTATCGAGGTTGCCCGTGGGCTCGTCGGCCAGCACCAGCGGCGGGTCCATGACCAGCGCGCGCGCAATCGCCACGCGCTGCTGCATGCCGCCCGACAGCTCGCCCGGCCGCTTGTCGATGGCCTGGGCCAGGCCCACGGCGTCCAGCAGGCTGCGTGCGCGTTCGCGCTGCGCGGCACTCACCCGGCCTTCGGCCATGAGGGCTGGCAGCGTCACGTTCTCCAGCGCCGAGAAAGCCGGCAGCAGGTGGTGGAACTGGAAGACGAACCCCAGCGTGCGGCGCCGGCGCAGCGTGAGCGCGGCATCATCGAGTCCCTGCACCGCCTCGCCATCCAGCCGGTAGCTGCCCGACGTCATGCGTTCCAGCAGGCCCAGGATGTTGAGCAGCGTGCTCTTGCCCGAGCCCGAGGGGCCCATGAGCGCTATGAACTCGCCACGGCGCACCTGCAGGTGGATGCCGTGCAGCACCTCGGCCTCGCTGGCGCGACCTACGTTGTAGCTTTTGCGCACATCGCGTAGTTCGATCAACATTTTTGCAATCCATTGCGCTGCGTATCGCCCGGGACGCAAGAAACCGGCGCAGCCAAGGCCAGCGCCCCCCGCGCAAGGGCCGCCCCGCCGCGCTGGGGGCGTCCCCCTGCCCGCAGTGCGCAGCACTGCGAGAGCGGGGGGAAGCGGCGCAGCCGCACAGGGGGGAATCTCATCACTACATGCGGATGGCCTGCGCCGGGTCGAGCGCCGCCGCACGCCGCGCCGGTGCCACCGCTGCCAGCACGCCGCAGACCGAGGCAATCAGCGCCACCTGCAGCGCCGTGGCGGGCGGCAGGGTGATGGAAAACAGCGGCAGGCCGTCCGATCCGCGCACGAAGTGGGTGAACACCCAGATCAGCGCCACCGCCAGCAGCAGGCCCAGCACCGAGCCCAGCGCCCCCACCACGGCGCCCTGCACCAGAAACACGCGCAGCACCTGCCCGCGCGTGGCGCCCATGGCGCGCAGGATGCCGATCTCGCGGCTCTTTTGCACGACAGACACCACCAGCACGCTGGCGATGCCCAGCACGACAACCGCCAGAACCACCCCCCGGATGATGCCCGTGCTGATCGACTGCGCATTCAGCGCCGACACCAGCTGGGCGTTGGTTTCCTGCCAGCTCTCGATCTTGTAGGGGAACCGGGACTGCAGCGCGCGTGCCAGGGCCTGGGCGACCCACACATCCTTGAGGGTCAGATCCAGCTGGCTGGCGCCGCCGGGCAGCGCCAGCAGGCTCTGCCCGGCGCGCAGGGGCACGATCACGGTGCGCCGGTTCAGGTCCTTCACACCCAGGTCCACCAGGGCGGTGACGCGCACGGAATCGCTCACGCTCCCAGTCTGCACCGTGAAACGGTCGCCCACGCGCACGCCCAGGTCCTGCGCCAGCTCGCGCCCCACGATGGCCTCGCCGGGCGACAAGCGGGCGCTGCCGCTCACCACCTTGGAGCGCAATCCCACCACCCGGTCATAGCGGTCCAGGTCGACGCCCATCAGGGCGATGGCCTGCGATGCCTCGCCGCGCAGCGCCAGGCCGCTGCCCGACACCATGGGCGAGACCCCGGCCACTTCGGGCAAGCCCTCCAGCAGCGGCACCAGGGCCTGCCAGTTGGCCACCGCGCGCAGGCGCTGCGCACGCGGCTGCGTTTCGGTCAATACGGCCGTGCCGGGCGCCGGCACGGCCGCCGGAGTGACGAGATCATCAGGGGCCCGCAAGGTGATGTGCGCCTGGGCGCCCAGCGTCTTGGCCAGGGTGTTCGATTGCAGGCCGTTGATCAGCGCCGAGATATAGGCGATCACCGCCACCCCCGCCGCCACGCCCACGATGATGAGCACCGTCTGCATGCGCCCCTCGCGCAGAAAGCGCAGCGCCACACGCAACTCGAAGCCAGGCCAGATCCACATGACCGTGCGCTCAGCGGCCCATGGCGTTGGTCAGCGCGGCGCCAGCGTCGGCGCCCTGCCCTTGGCCCAGGGCACCCGCCCCCGGCGCCGTAGAGCCCGCGGTCCATGCCACGGTGCGGGCACGCACGCGCTCGCCTGCCTGCAGCACGCCGCCGCGCAGCACGGTATCGCCCTGCGCCAGGCCTTCCAGCACCTCCACGGCATCGAGCGTGCGCAGGCCCAGCCGCACGTTGCGCACCTGGGCACGGCCATCCTGCAGCACCAGCACGGTGCCGGCGTCACCCACCACAGCGCCGCGCAAGGCAGCCTGGGGCAGCACCAGGGCGGTTTCGCGCCGGGCGGTCTCCACCTCGACCGACAGCGTCATGTCCTCGCGCAGATAGGCGGGCGCCTGCGCGTCCAATGCAAATTTCACCTCGATGGCGCCGCGCTGGGCATCCACCGACGGTGCGATGGACAGCACGCGTGCCGCGAAGCGCTGGCCGGCAAATGCATCGGCCACCACCGAGGCCTTCTGGCCCGGCTGCAGCTGGTCCAGAAAGCGCTCGTCCACCTGGGCCACCAGCTGGGTCGGACCGGCCAGCGCCAGGCTGAGCAAGGCCTTGCCGGGCTGCACGATCTGCCCGGGCTCGACCGCGCGCACCAGCACGCGGGCTTCGCTGGGCGCCACCAGTGTGGCCTGCGTCAGGCGGGCCTGGGCCGCCACGGTGGCGGCCTGCGCCAGCGCCAGCTGCGCCTGCGCCTGCGCCACGTCGGTGCCTGCATCGGCGTTGGCATCGATCTGCGCCTGCGCATTGCGCTGCTGCGCGCGGGCCACATCGACCGCGCGGCGGGCTTCGTCGAGCTGCGCGGGGCTGTAAAAACCGTCCGCCACCAGCTGCTGCACCCGCGCCAGGCTGGCGCTTGCGGCCTGCAGCGTGGCATCGGCCTGGGCCCGTGCGGCCTGCGCAGCCCTGCGGCCGCTGCTGCGCAGGCCCGCCAGGCGCGCCTGCGCCTGGCGCTCGGAGGCCACCGCCTGCGCCAGCGCGGCGCGCAGCTCGTCCGATTCGAGCTGCACCAGCACCTCGCCCTGGCGCACCTGCGCACCTTCGCGCACGCGCACCTGCGCCACCCGGCCGGTGACCGTGCTGCCCACATCCGCGCGCGACAGCGTGGCCACGCGGGCCGAGAACTGCAGGGTGCGCACCAGCGGGGCCGACTGCACCGTCAGCGCATCGACCTGCGGGCCGCGCAGCGCCCAAGCCGCCACACCGGCAGCCACCACCAGCACGGCAGCGCCCAATGCCACGGTGAGCCAGCGGCGCTTCACAGCCAATTCCTCAATGCCATGGGTGCGCTTCGATCATTCGGAGAAAAGTCCGCCAGCCGCCTGCGGCGGCGTGACGCCCAGATGCCGGTACGCCGCCAGCGTGGCTATGCGCCCGCGCGGCGTGCGCTGCAGGTAGCCTTGCTGGATGAGATAGGGCTCGATCACGTCCTCGATGGTGCCCGCCTCCTCGCCAATGCTGGCGGCGATGTTGTCCAGGCCCACGGGGCCGCCGTCAAAGCGGTGGATCAGTGCCTCCAGCAGCTTGCGGTCCATCACGTCAAAGCCCTGCGGGTCCACGTCAAGCATGGCCAGCGCGCGGTTGGCGATGTCGCGCGTGATGCGGCCCGAGCCCTTCACCTCGGCGTAGTCGCGCACGCGGCGCAGCAGCCGGTTGGCGATGCGCGGCGTGCCGCGCGAGCGCCGCGCCAGCTCGAAGCCGCCTTCGTCATCCATGGGCGTGCCCAGCAGCCCGGCGCTGCGCGTGACGATGCGCGCCAGCTCTTCGGGCGTGTAGAACTCCAGGCGCGCGACGATGCCGAAGCGGTCGCGCAGCGGGTTGGTCAGCATGCCCGCGCGCGTGGTGGCGCCCACCAGGGTGAAGGGCTGCAGGTCGAGCTTGATGGAGCGCGCCGCCGGGCCTTCGCCGATCATGATGTCGATCTGGTAGTCCTCCAGCGCGGGGTAGAGGATTTCCTCGACCACCGGGCTCAGGCGGTGGATCTCGTCGATGAACAGGACGTCGTTCTTTTCGAGGTTGGTCAGCAGCGCGGCCAGGTCCTTGGGTTTTTCGAGCACGGGGCCGCTGGTCTGGCGCAGGTTCACGCCCAGCTCGGCCGCGATGATGTGGCTCAGCGTGGTCTTGCCCAGCCCGGGCGGGCCGAACAGCAGCACATGGTCCAGCGCCTCGTCACGCTTCTTGGCCGCGCCGATAAAGATTTCGAGCTGCTCGCGCGCCTTGGCCTGGCCCACATATTCCTGCAGCAGCTTGGGGCGCAGGGCACGCTCGATGGCTTCTTCCTGCGGCGATGCGGGTGCAGCGGAGATCACGCGCTTGGGCGGCGCGGGGGCGAAATCGTCGGTCTGGATGGTCATGCCATGTGCTGCCCCTGCGGGCGGTTGGGGTGCCGGTTCATGGCGTCGGTTTCAGCCAGTTCCTGAGGGCCGCCTGGAATGCCAGGTCATAACGGCCGTAGTAGTCGTAACTGGCGGGATTCTGGCAACTCGCGGCACCGCCCAGCAGCTGCCCGGCCACGTAGCGCTTGCTGCCAATGGGCAGGAACAGGCTGGAGCCGCTGCTGCCACCCTCGGTGGTACCGGCATTCCAGCCCACAGCCAGAAAACGCCCATCCTGTGGTGTGCTGATCTGGCAGGTCTCAAAGGTGCAGTTGTTGAACTGCTTCACCGCCCCCTCGCTGAGCTTTTGCAGATCGCCCTGGGGGTGGTGGATGCCGGCCATGCCGGCGCCCACGGCCACGGCGCCAAAATAGGAGCCGGCAAACACAACACCAGCCGGCGGTGCTGCGTTGAGCCGCATGAACGATGTGTCGGTAGCCTCCTGCGCGTACAGCAGGGTTGCGCCGCCATTCAGGCGCCGCGCGCCCGCGTTGACCTCGGTGGTGTTGCAAGCGGCTGATCGGTAGAACCAGTCGGTCGTCACGGAAGACGCCGCCGTCTGCGTGGAAACGCAGTGGTTGGCGCTCAGAAAATACGGGGTGGCGCTCGACTGTGCATCGTTGAGCAGGGTGCCCGTGCAGACGAAGGTGCTGCCGTTGTCCACAAAAATCATGCGCGCCACCGAGCGGCTTTCGCTGCTGTATTCGGGCCGGCATGACACGTCGATATTGCAGGTGGCCGCCTCGCCCACCTTGGTCAGGCTGTTTTGCGCTGCACGCTCGGGTGACACAAAAAAGTGCGACAGCGTGGGCACGGCGATGTCGAGCTGGTCCAGGTCGGCGCTGGCCGGCAGCTCCAGCTCCAGCGTGGTCTCGGCGCCGCCGAAATCGGGGCTCCAGTAGGTGCGGGCCGCATCATCCGTGTCTCCCGCCTGCAGGTTGCGCGCCAGGGTGCCCAGCACCTCCTGGCCCGACACCTCGAACTCCGCGTCACCGCTCTGCGCATAAAACCGCAGCCTGGTGCCCGCCGGCAGCGAACGCACCAGCAGCCCCAGGCGCACGCCCTGTGCACCATCCGCCACAAAGCGGATGGCGGCACGCTGCGTGCCCCGGTCGGTGGCGGACCATTGCAACTGGCCCCGCAGGCCCGATGAAGTGGCCGTGGCGGTCACCTCCCGGGCCAGGCCAATTTGCCGGCGCACGCCGCTGCCCGGGTTGGACGCCGCCTTTTTCTGCAGGGGCTGCAGCGCTGCGGCCGCCAGCGGCCCCAGCCGCACGGGCGTGGCCTGCGGTGCACGCCCGGCAGTGCGCAACGGGGATGCCGCTGCCTTCGCCGCCTTGCCCAGGCTCGGGTCAAAGGGCTCGATCCGGTCTGCCGCCGATACCTCTGGCGCAGGCGAACCGCCACCGCCGCACGCGGCCACGAGCAGCGCTGCACCCGCAGCGCACAGCCAGTGCATCGAATATCGGTACCTCATTGCCATCTCTTCCTGAAATCTGACGTTGGGGGTTATTTCGCCAGCGCCTTGAGCGCCAGCTTGATGCCGTCACTGACACCCACATCCGGCGGCAAGGCCTTCAGGGCCGCCGCCGCCTCCTTGTCGTTGTAGCCCAGTGCCAGCAGCGCCTGCAGGATGTCGGCCTGCGCCTCGCTGGTGGCGTGGGCGTGCGCCGTGCCCATGTCGGCGCCCAGCTTGCCCTTGAGTTCCAGCAGCAGGCGCTCTGCGGTCTTCTTGCCGATGCCCGGCACCTTGACGAGGCGACCCGCCTCCTGCAGCGTGACGGCCTGCGCCAGATCACCCACGCCCATGCCCGAGAGGATGGACAGCGCCGTGCGCGGGCCCACGCCACTGATCTTGATGAGTTCGCGGAACGCCTGCCGCTCGGGCACCGTGGCAAAGCCATACAGCAGCTGTGCATCCTCGCGCACAATGAACTGCGTGAGCAGGCCCACGCGCTCGCCCACGGCGGGCAGGTTGTAGAAGGTGCTCATGGGCACATGCACTTCGTAGCCCACGCCGTGGCAGTCGAGCAGCACCTCGGGCGGGTTCTTCTCCAGCAGGGTGCCGGTCAATTTGCCTATCATGGATGTCCTTTGCCGGCGAATACAGCCACTGCTGCGCCGTCATTCTTGCCGTGTTTTCCTTTGTCTGACTGGAATTATCCGCGTGATCCTGCGCCACACCTTCACTCCCCACAACAACACCCGGCTGACGCACCTGTGCGGACCGGCCGACGTGCACCTGCGCACCATCGAGATTGCGCTGTCGGTGAACATTGCGCACCGGCACGAGCAGTTCAAGGTGGACGGCCCCAAGGCCAAGGCCACGCAGGCCATGGAACTGCTGCAGGCCCTGTACGAGATGGCCGAGCGTCCCATCACCGAAGACTACCTGCAGCTCATGCTGGCCGGCGATGCCGCGCTGGTGGAAGTGCCCGAGGGCGCCATCGTGCTCAACACCCGCCGGGCCGACCTGCGCGGGCGCACGCCCACGCAGAACCTGTACCTCGAAAACATCGCAGCGCACGACATCACCTTCGGCATCGGCCCGGCCGGCACGGGCAAGACCTATCTGGCCGTGGCCTGCGCCGTGGATGCGCTGGAACGCAGCGCCGTGCAGCGCATCGTGCTGACCCGCCCCGCCGTGGAGGCGGGCGAGCGCCTGGGCTTCCTGCCGGGCGACCTGGCGCAGAAGGTGGACCCGTATCTGCGCCCGCTGTACGACGCGCTCTACGAGCTGATGGGTTACGACAAGGTGCAAAAGGCCTTCGAGCGCAACGCCATCGAGATCGCCCCGCTGGCCTTCATGCGCGGGCGCACGCTGAACAACGCCTTCGTGATCCTGGACGAAGCCCAGAACACCACGCCCGAGCAGATGAAGATGTTCCTCACCCGCATCGGCTTTGGCGCCAAGGCCGTGGTCACGGGCGATGTGAGCCAGATCGATTTGCCCAAGGGCGCGATGAGCGGCCTGATCGACGCCGAGCGGGTGCTCAAGCGCGTGAAAGGCATCGCCGTGACGCGCTTCACCAGTGCCGACGTGGTGCGCCACCCGCTGGTGGCGCGCATCGTGGACGCCTATGACGCGTCCCGCCGCGCGCCGACCGTGCGCAGCCGTGCCAGTTAAAACGCCTATTTCAATCGCTGCCAGCGCTTGATGCATGAGCGCTAGAGGCCAAAAAAGATCAAGAATGTCTCTCCACCAACTCTCCCTGTCGCTGCAGTTTGGCCGTTTTGACGGCGCCGCCGCCCACCGCGCCGTGCTGCCGCGCCACAAGGTCACGCGCTGGATCCGCCACGCACTGGCCAGCGATGCGGAAATCACCGTGCGCATCGTCGATGCCGACGAAGGCCAGGCCCTGAACCGCGACTACCGGCACAAGGACTACGCCACGAATGTGCTCACCTTCGATTACACACAGGAGCCCGTGGTGACGGCCGACCTGGTGCTCTGCGCCCCCGTGGTCGAGCGCGAGGCGCGCGAGCAGAACAAGAGCCTGGAGGAGCACTACGCCCACCTGCTGGTGCACGGCGCCCTGCACGCCCAGGGCTGGGACCACGAAACCAGCGAAGCAGATGCGCAGGAGATGGAGGACTACGAAACTGCCATCCTGCAGGAGCTGGGGTTTGCCGACCCTTACGCGAAATAGCGCCGGGCGCAGGATGGCCCACGGCAAAGCAATTCCACCTTTTTTTGCACGCAATCAACCGCAAACAACGGTTTTCTTCCACCTAAGATCGACGCAATAACCCAGCGTTCGCGCCCCCGAAGACATGTTGGAAACCGCCCTGCTGCTTGCCGCCGCCTTCGTGGCCGGTGCCCTCAATGCCGTTGCCGGAGGCGGCAGCTTTCTGACCTTGCCCGCCCTGGTCTTCACCGGCGTGCCACCCGTGGTGGCCAACGCCACCGGCACCGTGGCCCTGCTGCCGGGCTACCTGGCGGGCGCCTGGGGCTTTCGCGAAGACACGGCCCCGCCGCCCGGCTTGTCGATGCGCCTGCTGGTGGTGCTGTCGCTCATCGGTGGCGCGGCGGGCGCTGCGCTGCTGCTGTTCACGCCCGACGCCACCTTCCGCCGCGTCGTGCCCTGGCTGCTGCTGGCGGCCACGGCGCTGTTTGCGTTCGGACCGCAGTTGCGCAAGGTGCTGGCCGGCGGTCAGCCTTCGACCGCCAAGGCCACCCTGGGCGTGCTGGCCGTGGCGGCCTACGGCGGCTATTTCAACGGCGGCCTGGGCATCTTGCTGCTGGCGCTGTTCGGGCTGCTCGGGCAGACGAACCTCCACGCCATGAACGGCCTGAAGAACGGGGTGTCGGCCCTGCTCACCGCGATTGCGGTGGCCATTTACGCCGCAGGCGGCCTGGTGCTGTGGCCGCAGGCGCTGATGATGATGGTGGCCGCCACCGCGGGCGGCTACGGCGGCGCGCGCGTGGCACGGCGCATTCCGGCGCCCATGTTGCGCTGGGGCATCGTGGCGACGGGGCTGGTGATGGCCGCCCTGTTCTTCTGGCGCCAGTAAGCCCTGGCAGTCAACGGGTCAACGCCGTGGCACGACCGGCCGGCCAGGCCAGCGCCCTGGCCTTGAGCCACTGCGCGCAGACCAGATAGAGCAGCACCAGTGCGCCCATGCCCGCCAGCATGTCGGCCGGTGGCACCACGAAGCCGAACCAGGCACCCACCGGCGTGAACGGCAGCACCATGGCCACCAGCAAGGCCATGAGCGACGACGCCGCCAGGGCCGGGTGCGGGAGGTCCCGCCACGGGCGGACGCGGGTGCGGATGATGAAGATCACCAGGATCTGCGTGGCCATGGACTCCATGAACCACAGCGTGCGAAATTCCTCGGGGGTGGCCTGGAAAAACCACAGCAGCCCACCAAAGGTGGCCAGATCGAACAGCGACGACAGCGGGCCCATGGTGCCGGCAAAGCGCAGCAGGCCCTGCATGTCCCACACCTGCGGCCGGGCAATGGCCTCGGGGCGCACGGTGTCGAGCGGAATGCCAATTTCCGAGAAGTCGTAGAGCAGGTTGTTCAGCAGGATCTGCGTGGGCAGCATGGGCAGGAACGGCAGGAACAGCGACGCCACCGCCATCGACAGCATGTTGCCGAAGTTGGAGCTGGCACCCATGCGCACATACTTGAGGATGTTGACGAAGGTGCGCCGCCCCTCCTCCACGCCATCGGCCACCACTTCCAGGTCGGACGCCAGCAGGATCATGTCGGCAGCCGCCTGGGCCACGCCGCTGGCGCCTTCCACCGACAGCCCGATGTCGGCCACCTTGAGCGCGGGAGCATCGTTGATGCCGTCGCCCAGAAAGCCCGCCACCGCGCCGCGCGACTGGAGCGCCCGCACAATGCGCGCCTTCTGGTCGGGTGCGAGGCGGGCATAGATGTCCACCGACTGTGCCTGCACCGCCAGCGCATCGTCGGTGAGGGCGGCCACATCGGCGCCGGTCAGCACCCGGTCGGCAGGCAAGCCCACCTGCTGCGCCAGCCGCTGCACCACGATGGGGTCGTCGCCCGACAGGATCTTCAGGCGCACGCCGGCCGCCGACAGCCGGGCGATGGCCGCCGCCGCCGTGGGCTTGGCCGGGTCGGCAAAGGCGCACAGGCCTTCGAAGACCAGATCCGTTTCATCGGCCGACGACAGCGGTATTGCCCTGTCGGCAGCGTCCGCCCGCTGGCGCGAGGCCACAGCCACCACGCGCAACCCCTCCTGGGCCAGTGCGTGCACCCTTTGCAAGCCCTCGGCCCGCCCGGCATCGCCCAGGGGCTGCACCTCGCCCCCCAGGCGGTGGCGCGTGCACAGGGCCAGCACGGCCTCGGGCGCGCCCTTGACGATGAGCAGACGCTCGTGCGGCCCCTCGGCCCACACGCTGCCCAGGCGCCGGTTGAAATCAAACGCGTGCCGCTGCAGCAGCGTCCAGCCCTGCGACGCATCGGGGTGGCTGGCCAGCAGCGCCGCATCCAGCGCCCCGCGGTCGCCGCCCAGGCTGGCGGCCATGGCACCGAGCCGGGCCGCCAGCGGGCTGTTCTGCCCGGCAGCATCCAGGCTGCGTGACAGGGCGATCTCGGCGCTGGTCAGGGTGCCGGTCTTGTCGGTGCACAGCACCGTCATGGCGCCCAGGTCGTGAATGGCGGCCAGCCGCTTGACGATGACCTTGCGCCCCGCCATGCGCAAGGCGCCGCGCGACAGCGTCACGGTGGTGATCATGGGCAGCAGCTCGGGCGTGAGGCCCACGGCCAGCGCCACCGCAAACATCAGCGATTCGAGCACCGGGCGGCCAAACAGCATGTGCGTGGCCAGCACCACCACCACGAGCGCCAGCGTGAGGCGGGCGGTGACCAGGCCAAAGGCATGCATGTCGCGCTGGAAGGCGGAGACTTCCTGCCCCTCGCCCAGCACGGCGGCGGCCGCGCCAAACAGGGTGTTGCGGCCGGTGCCCACCACCAGCGCCCGCGCCTCGCCCGTCTGGGCGACCGCGCCGCGAAACAGGGCATTGCTGGCCTCGCCCGCCGCGGAAGTGGTCACCACGCCGGGACGTTTTTCCACGGGGTAGGGCTCGCCGGTCAGGGCCGCCTCGCCGGCCGTGAAAGCCTCGCTGTCCAGCACCAGGGCATCGGCCGCGATGATGTCGCCGGCGCGCACGCGCATCACATCGCCGGGCACCACTGCTTCCACCGGCACCTGGCGAAAGGTGCCGTCCCGCAGCACCTCGGCCCGCAGTGCCACGGCGCGGCGCAGCATCTCGGCGGCGCGGTTGGCCCGGCCTTCCTGCACGGTGTCGAGTCCGATCGACAGCCCCAGGATGGTCACGATGATGCCGCCGCCCACGCCATCGCCCGTGGCCACCGACACCACGCCCGCGCCCAGCAGGATCAGCGACAGCGGCTCGCGCAGCCGCCTGCCAATGGCCGCCAGCAATCCCCTGGCCTGCGGCGGTGCATCGGCGTTGGGGCCATGGCGGGCCAGCCGGGCCTGTGCCTCGGTGTCGCTCAGGCCGTCGGGGCCGCACTGCAGCTGTTCGCACAGGACCTGCGCGGACAGGTTCCAGAAATGCGGCGATGCAGCCTGCGGGGCATGCGCCATGGTTCGCTTATTTCAGGAACAGGCCGGGTTCAGGCGCCGCGCACCAGCAGCACGGGCACCGGCGACTGGCGCAGCACCTGTTCTGCATCGCTGCCCAGCAGCATGCGGCCCACGCCGCGCCGGCCATGGGTGCCCAGCACGATGAGCTGCGCACCCCATTCACGCGCCTTGGTGATCACGAGATCGCTCACACGCCCGGCGTAGCTTTCATACAGCTCGGTTTCCACCGGCACCCCGGCGGCACGCACCCGGTTCTGGGCTTCCTGCAGCACTTCCTGGCCGGCCTTCTTGAGCGACTCGAACACTTCTGCGGTCAGCGCCATGCTCGACTCGAAGCTCGTCATGAACGAGATTTCGTCCACCACATGCAAAAGCCGGATCGTCGAGCCCATCACCCGCGCCAGGGCAATCGCCTCCTGCAGCCCCGCCAGCGAGGTGGCGCTGCCATCCACGGGAACCAGAATCTTTTCGTACATGGAAAACTCCTGCGAAAAAATACATGGTAGTCCTGTCCATCCCGGGTGGGGTGACAGCAGTGAAGGCGCTGGTGCAATTAACTGACGGCAGGCGCCACGCGCAGGGGAATCGTCACCGGCCCGTCGTTCACCAGATGCACCTGCATGTCGGCCGCAAACTGGCCGGAGGCCACCTGGGGATGGGCGGCGCGGGCCTGCGCCACCAGGTAGTCATAGAGCCTGCGCCCCTCTTGCGGCGCCGCCGCCTGCGTGAAGCTGGGGCGGTTGCCGCCCGTGGTGTCGGCCGCCAAAGTGAACTGGCTGACCAGCAGCACGCCGCCGGCCATGCCCTGGCCGTCCAGGTCCTGCACGCTGCGGTTCATCTTGCCCGCGTCGTCACTGAAGATGCGCAGCTTGAGGACCTTGGCCAGCAGCCTGTCTGCCTCGGCCTCGGTGTCACCGCGCTCGGCGCACACCAGCACCAGCAGGCCGGGGCCAATGGCGCCCACCACCTCGCCGGCAATCTCCACGCGCGCCTGCCGCACGCGCTGCAACAGGCTGATCATTCTTCGCCCGTCACCAGCCGCGCCTTCACGGTCTTGCCCTTCACGCGGCCCTGGTTCAGGCGCTGGACGGCCTGGGCGCCGATGGCGCGGTCCACCGCCACGTAGGTGGAGAAGTCGTTCACATTGATCTTGCCGATCTGCGCGCGGGTGTAGCCCATGTCGCCGGTCAGCGCGCCCAGCACGTCGCCCGCGCGGATCTTCTCCTTGCGGCCACCGATGATCTGGAGGGTGACCATGGGCGGCACCAGCGGGCCGTTGCCCGTGGGCGCGAGGTCCGCCACCGGGAACCAGCGCGACTCGCGGCCCTGCAGCACCTCGATCTTGCCCACGCTGCCCATCTCGTCCAGACTGGCCAGGTTGAGCGCCAGGCCTTCGGCATCGCCCCGGCCGGTGCGGCCGATGCGGTGGATGTGCACCTCGGGGTCGGGCGTCACGTCCACGTTGATCACGGCGGCCAGGCTGGCGATGTCCAGGCCGCGCGCCGCCACGTCGGTGGCCACCAGCACCGAGCAGCTTCGGTTGGCAAACTGCACCAGCACCTGGTCGCGCTCGCGCTGCTCCAGTTCGCCAAACAGCGCCAGCGCGCTGAAGCCCTGGGCCTGCAGCACGGCCACCAGGTCGCGGCACTGCTGCTTGGTGTTGCAGAAAGCTATCGATGATTCGGGCCGGAAGTGGTTGAGCAGCAGCGACACCGCGTGCAGGCGCTCGCTGTTCTTCACCTCGTACCAGCGCTGCTCGATCTTGCCCTCGGCGTGCTGGGCCTGCACGGTGATCTGCACGGGCGTCTTCATGAACTGGGCGCTGAGCTTGGCGATGCCCTCGGGGTAGGTCGCCGAGAACAGCAGGGTCTGGCGCTGTGCGGGGCACTGGCGGGTCACGGTGGCGATGTCGTCGAAGAAGCCCATGTCGAGCATGCGGTCGGCCTCGTCGAGCACCAGGGTGTTCAGCGCCTCCAGCGTGAGGTGCTGGCGTTCCAGGTGGTCCATCACGCGTCCGGGCGTGCCCACCACGATGTGGGCGCCATGCTCCAGGCTCAGCATCTGGCCGCGCAGCGGCACGCCGCCGCACAGGGTCACGACCTTGATGTTTTCCTCCGCGCGCGCCAGGCGGCGGATTTCGGTGGTCACCTGGTCGGCCAGCTCGCGCGTGGGGCACAGCACCAGGGCCTGCACCGCAAAACGGCGGGGGTTGAGCTTGGCCAGCAGGGCCAGGGCAAACGCGGCGGTCTTGCCGCTGCCGGTGCTGGCCTGGGCGATCAGGTCCTTGCCCAGCAGCGCAGGCGGCAGGCTGGCCGCCTGGATGGGCGTCATTTGCGTGTAGCCCAGCTGCTGCAGGTTGGCCAGCATGGCGGGGCTGAGGGCCAGCGTGCTGAAATCAGCGCGGGCTTGGTTGTCTTTGGAGGTCATGGGCCGATTATCCGATGCGCCCCTTCTGGCCGGGGTGCGCTGGCAACCACGGAAGGCTATTGCAGGGCCAGCACCCCCACGAAGGCCAGCGTGTGCGCCAGAATGCCCGGCGCCACGGCCAGCGCATAGCGCCAGCCGCCGCTGGTCAGCGCCACCGCGCTTTTGCTGCCGGCATGCACCAGCAGCGCCACCATCAGCGCAGACGCAATGGCGGGTGCCGCAACGCTGTCAGGGCCGCCCCGCACCAGCACCGCGGCCGTGGCGGCGTGCACATCCGCCAGGGCCGCCAGCAGGGCACCGGCCAGCATGCCCGCATCGCCTTGCCATGCCGTCAGCAGGTGCACCCCCACCTGGATGCCCGTGAGCAGGGCGGCGATGAGCAAGGCGTCGCGCAGCTTGAACATGGGCGTGTCGGGCAACATGCCGGCCACCGCCTCACCCTCGGCTGCGGGCGCGGGCACCTGCCGGTGCGCCACACCGCGCCCGCCCCACCACCCCAGGGCCGCCGCAACACAGCCACCCGCCAGGGCGGGCAGCCACAGCCGTGCCAGCCACTGGGGCTGCACCGTAGCGGCCACCACCACGATCTGGACCATGGTGGCCACACACGACAGCACGGCAGCCGCCCCATGGACGCGCGGCGTGGCCTGCCCCGCACGCACCTCCATGCCCAGGCTGGCAATGGTGGCGGTGCTCGACACAAACCCCGACGCCAGCACCGACAGCGCCAGCGCATGGCGCGCCTGCATCAGCCGCTTGGCCACATGCGCCAGCGACTGGATCACCAGCAGCACGATGACCAGGCGCACCACCAGGCGCGGGTTCAGCGCCCCCTGCCACAAGGGCGTGTCGGGAGCCAGCGGATACACCAGCAGGGCCAGCGCCGCCAGAATGAGCCCGCTGCGCACCTCGCCGGGCTGCAGCCACTGGCTGGAGAACTGGTGCAACGCATCCCGCAGCGCCAGCAGCCCCGTCACCACCACTGCCAGCGCGGCGGCCAGCAACTGGTCGCGCGCGCAGGTCACCCCGATCAGGTAGGCCAGCAGCAGCGCGATTTCGGTGGTCACCCCCGGATCGCCCGAGCGGTCGCGGGCATAGGCCACCACGGTCAAAGCGGCCACCAACGCGGCACCCACCACCACCAGGGCCTCCATGGCCGTCAGCGCGGCCGCCGCCCCGCCAATGGACGCCAGCGTGAACGAGCGCACCCCGGCCGGCGCCCGGCCCGGCCCCTCGCCCTTGCGACGCTCGCGCTCGATGCCCATGAGCAAACCGCATCCCGTCGCGCTCGCCAGCACGGCCAGTGCCGTGGAAAAACCTGCCAGATCCTGCATGGGGCTTGTACACCTCTCTGTCAAACCATCGCTCATGGTGACACAACGGGCCGTTGGGCCGACGGCGCAGGTTCCACGTCCTGCGCAATTGCCCCGAGGCAGGCATCACGCAAGAACGTTTTGACGATCTCCCAGAGGCCGCGCAGCGGTCTTTGCTGGCCGGAATGCAGATCGCTGTCACACCGGCTGCGCCTGCGTGTGGACAATAGGCGCATGCCGCAGATCCCCGACTTCATCGCCCCCACCCGCCACACCGACCCCGCCGACGCGCTGGCCCAGGTGCAGCGCATCTACCAGCAGCAGATCGGCCACCTGCGCGCTGCCATGCAGCGCTTCGTGGCCGGCGAGACGCCTGACGGCGCCGTGCGCGCGTTCTACCCCTTCGTGCGCGTGCACACCACCACTGTGGCGCGGGCCGACAGCCAGCTGGCCTACGGCTTCGTGGAAGGCCCTGGTCGCTACGAAACCACCCTCACCCGCCCCGATCTGTTCGCCGATTACTACGCCGAGCAGTTCCGCCTGCTGCGCCACAGCCACAGCGTGGCGCTGGAGGTGGGCACCAGCGCCCACCCCATCCCCATCCACTTCTCGTTCGCCGAGCACGACCATGTGGAGGGCACGCTGAGCCCCGAGCGCCGCATGCTGATGCGCGACCTGTTCGACCTGCCCGACCTGGCCGCCATGGACGACGGCATCGCCAACGGCACACACCAGCACCGCCCCGGCGAGGCGCAGCCGCTGTCGCTTTTCACGGCCCCGCGCGTGGACTATTCGCTGCACCGCCTGCGCCACTACACGGGCACGCAGCCCGAGTGGTTCCAGAACTTCGTGCTGTTCACCAACTACCAGTTCTACATCGACGAGTTCGTGCGCCTGGGCCACGCCGAAATGGCCAATCCGGACAGCGAATACATCGCCTTCATCGAACCCGGCAACGTGGTCACGCGCCGCACGGGCCTGGCCGCCGAGGCGGGCGACGAGCTCGGCGCGCCGCCGCCGCGCCTGCCGCAGATGCCGGCCTACCACCTGGTGCGCGCCGACCGCAGCGGCATCACCATGGTCAACATCGGCGTAGGCCCGGCCAACGCCAAGACAATCACCGACCACATCGCCGTGCTGCGCCCGCACGCCTGGATGATGCTGGGCCACTGCGCCGGCCTGCGCAACACCCAGCAGCTGGGCGACTACGTGCTGGCCCACGCCTATGTGCGCGAGGACCATGTGCTCGATGAAGAACTGCCGCTGTGGGTGCCCATTCCGGCGCTGTCGGAGATCCAGCTGGCGCTGGAGCAGGCCGTGGCCGACGTCACGCGCATGGGCCGCGACGAACTCAAGCGCATCATGCGCACCGGCACCGTGGCCAGCACCGACAACCGCAACTGGGAGCTGCTGCCCGACAACCTGCCCCAGCGCCGCTTCAGCCAGAGCCGCGCCGTGGCCTTGGACATGGAAAGCGCCACCATCGCCGCCAACGGCTTTCGCTTTCGCGTGCCCTACGGCACCCTGCTGTGCGTGAGCGACAAGCCCCTGCACGGCGAGATCAAGCTGCCCGGCATGGCCAACCACTTCTACCGCGAACGCGTGGACCAGCACCTGCGCATCGGCATGCGCGCCATCGACATCCTGCGCCAGGGCGGCGTGCAGCGCCTGCACAGCCGCAAGCTGCGCAGCTTTGCCGAAGTGGCGTTCCAGTAAGCCCGCGCGTCGGCGACGGGCGCCAACGCGGCGGTCAACCACTTCGTTTTTAATAGCTGCTGGCAATTACCCGGAAACCGCTGCAGCCCCTTTTCAAGCGAACCCGGTCGCTCCAACTTCCTGGCACGGGCACCCGGCAGATCGCCCACAATCAGCCCATGACGGAACTCTTCACCGCCTCGCAGCTGAACAAGCGCTACGGCGACACCATGGTGGTCGATGGTGTCTCGTTCTCCATTGCCCCGGGTGAATGCCTGGGCGTGATCGGCCCCAATGGCGCCGGCAAGACCACCACCATCCGCATGTGCCTGGGGCACACCGCCCCCGACGGCGGCAGCGTGCAGTTTGACCCGGGGACGGGCGCGCCCCCGCTGCGGATGCCCCGCGATGCGCTGGCCATCAAGGCCCAGCTGGGCGTGGTGACCCAGTTCGACACGCTGGACCCGGATTTCACCTGCGCCGAGAACCTGCGCGTGTTCGGCCGCTACTTCGGCCTCAAGGGCGCGGTGATGGACGAGCGCGTGCCTCAGCTGCTCGAATTCGCGGCGCTCACGCACAAGGCGCATGCCAGGCCCGGCGAGCTGTCGGGCGGCATGAGGCGGCGCCTGTCGCTGGCCCGGGCGCTGGTGAACGACCCGCGCCTGCTGCTGCTCGATGAGCCCACCACGGGCCTCGACCCCCAGGCCCGCCACCTGATGTGGGAACGCCTGCAACGGCTGCTGCAACAGGGCAAGTCCATTTTGCTCACCACCCATTTCATGGACGAGGCCGAACGCCTGTGCTCGCGCCTGCTGGTGCTGGACCATGGCAAAAAAATCGCCGAGGGCCGTCCGCGCGAGCTGATCGCCCGGCACCTGGAACCCGACGTGGTGGAGGTCTATGGCGTGGGTGCCGTGGCCCTGGCCCAGGACGATGCCCTGCGCCCGCTGGCCGCGCGCGTGGAGGTCAGCGGCGAGACCGTTTTCTTCTACACCCAGAACGCCCAGCCGCTGCTGCAGGCGCTGGGCCAGCTGGACCATCTGCGCACGCTGCACCGGCCAGCCAACCTGGAGGATCTGTTCCTCAAGCTCACGGGGCGGCAGATCCGCGAGGACGGCTGAAAACGCACGGGGTAGCGCAAACGGTGTTCCCCAACGACATCATCTGTCGATGGCGGTAGCCAAAAGGCAAGACAGGCTGATCGGTGGAAAATACCCTCCGTCGCATTTGGCAAATCGGCACACGCCCGTGGCTCAGAGGAAGATTCAACGAGCCAGGAACACCAAGAACATGCAAAGGGAGTGGTTCTGATGGTTTTCAGCGAAGACTCACGGGTCAACATCCCATGCATCCTGCAGCTGGTGCGGCGTGGCTACCGCTAAAGGACAGCGAAACATGATCGATCAGCCCGTTTCCCTCGCACCTACGCCCGAAGGTTATGCAGACTGGCTGCTCGACCTGAAAACCCGCATCCACACGGCCCAGCAGCGTGCGGCGTTGGCAGTCAACCGCGAGCTGGTGCTGCTGTACTGGCAGATTGGGCGCGATATTCTGGCGCGGCAGGCGCAGCAGGGCTGGGGTGCCAAGGTGATTGAGCGGCTGGCGCATGACCTGCGCACGGCCTTCCCGGAAATGAAGGGCTTTTCGCCGCGTAATCTCAAATACATGCGTGCTTTTTCCGAGGCGTGGCCGGATGCGGAATTTGTGCAAGCGGTGCTTGCACAATTGCCCTGGTACCACCAGTTGGCCCTGCTGGACAAGCTGCCTGCACCTGAAGCCCGCCGCTGGTATGCGGCGCAGGCAATCAAGCACAACTGGTCACGCAATGTCTTGGTGATGCAGATCGAAACCCGCTTGCTGGAACGCAGTGGCTCAGCCGTCACCAACTTCGAAGCCAGCTTGCCCAAGCCACAGTCCGATCTGGCGCGCGAGTCGCTGAAAGACCCTTACCGTTTCGACTTTCTGGGCTTGACCGACGAGGCCCAAGAGCGCGAAGTCGAACACGCCTTGGTGAAGCACGTCACCGAATTTCTGCTGGAGCTGGGCGCGGGTTTTGCGTTCGTGGGGCGGCAGGTGCTGCTGGATGTGGGTGGCGATGAGTTCTTCATCGACCTGCTGTTCTACCACCTCAAACTGCGCTGCTATGTGGTGATCGAGCTCAAGGGCGGAAAATTCAAGCCCGAGCATCTGGGGCAGCTCGGTTTTTATTTGACTGCGGTGGATCGCCAAGTGAAAAGCGATCACGACAACCCCACCATTGGACTGTTGCTGTGCAAGAGCAAAAACAAGGTTGTGGCTGAATATGCCTTGGGCGATAAAACCCAACCTATGGGTATCGCCGAATACAAACTGCTGGAATCCCTGCCGGCCGAGTTGCAAACCAGTTTGCCTAGCATTGAGCAGATTGAAAGCGAGCTGGGCGGAGCGGAGTAAGCAGAAACCGCCCCACAAACAAATTACCCCTAAAAAGATAGCTTTTAGCGCTTGATAGATAAGCACTAGCAGCCAATTTCGCTCAAACCAAGTCATCGCGTCTTGCGTGGCCTGACCTGGCTGACGGCCAACCTGGCGTTGCTTCGCGCCGCGTCCACATCGGCCGCACGCGCCAGGGCCACCCCCATGCCGCGGCCAAGCGTTGGTGGTGACATTCAGCGATGGCCGCAGCACACAACCGGGCTGTCCTCTGGACGGCCAACATCGCACAATCAGCCCATGCCTACCGCCTCGTCTCCAACCACCACCGCCGCCCCGCCCATTGCGTCGGTATGGCGAGCACCCCGCCTTTCCGCCCGCTGCTGGCCGGTGTTCCTGCGCAACCTGCTGGTGTGGCGCAAGCTGGCCATTCCCAGCCTGGTGGGCAACATCGCCGAGCCGCTGATGTGGCTGGTGGCCTTTGGCTACGGCATGGGCGCGCTGGTGGGCGAGCTGAGCGTGAATGGGCAAAAAGTGCCCTACATCCTGTTCCTGGCCAGCGGCTCGATCTGCATGAGCGCCATGAACGCCGCCAGCTTCGAGGCGCTGTATTCGGCGTTCTCGCGCATGCATGTGCAAAAGACCTGGGACGGCATCATGAACGCGCCCATCAGCCTGGACGACGTGGTGCTGGCCGAGATGCTGTGGGCCGCCTTCAAGGCGCTGTTCACCGTGACCGCCATCATGGGCGTGATGCTGGCGCTCTCCATCAGCCACAGCCCCAAACTGCTGGTGGCCTGGCCGGTGCTGCTGGGGGTGGGCATCATGTTCTCCAGCATTGCCCTCATCTTCAACGCGCTGGCCAAGGGCTACGACTTCTTCACCTACTACTTCACGCTGGTGCTCACGCCCATGATGTTCCTGTCGGGCGTGTTCTTTCCGCGCGAGCAATTGCCGCCCATCGTGCGCGCCATTTCCGACTGGCTGCCGCTGACCAATGCCGTCGAGCTGGTGCGGCCGCTGTTCATGGATCAGTGGCCCGACCACGCGCTGCGCCACGCTGCGGTGCTGGTGGCCACCACCGTGGCGGCTTTCTGGGTGGCGTTGGCGCTCACGCGGCGGCGCTTTCGCGCCTGATTCAGCTATTCTTTGTATAGCCGCCAGCGCTTGCCATACCAGCGCTGCAAGCCAACAACATCCTCACCCCGCCCTACACCGCGGCACGCAGCAGGTCCACCGCCTTTTCGGCAATCATCACCGTGGGTGCATTGGTGTTGCCGCTCACGATGCGCGGCATGATGGACGCGTCCACCACGCGCAGCCCCTGCATGCCATGCACGCGCAACTGGGCATCCACCACATCCAGCGGACCCAGTCCCATGCGGCAGGAGCCCACGGGGTGGTAGATGGTGTCGGCATGCTGGCGGATGAACTGCTCGATCTGCGCATCGGTGCGGGCGCCGGCCGAGGCAGCCAGCTCCTTCGCGCCGAACCGCGCCAGCGCCGGTTGACCCAGGATGCGGCGCATCCGCTGCACACCGCGCACCATGCGCGCCATGTCGTCGGGATCGCTCAGGAAACGGGGGTCCACCAGCGGCAGCTGCAGCGGGTCCTTGCTGGCCAGCGAGACGGTGCCGCGGCTCCTGGGCTGCAGCAGGCAGACATGGGACGAGTAGCCATGGCCCAGCACGGTCTTGCGGCCATGGTCCAGCAGCTTGCCGATCACGAAATGCAGTTGCAGATCAGGCGCCGGCTCGGACGGATCGCTCCTGATGAAGCCCCCCGCCTCGGCGAAATTGGTGGTGAGCATGCCGGTGCGGCTGTGGCGCCACCGCAGCATGCCGCGCACCAGGTTCACCATGCCGGGCAGCGACAGCCCGAACAGATCGGTCAGGCCCGGCGCATCCATGACCTGCACCACGTCCGGATGGTCGTGCAGGTGCGCCCCCACGCCAGGCAGGTCGTGCTGCACCGTGATGCCATGGCGCTGCAGTTGCGTCCCCGGGCCGATGCCCGACAGCATCAGCAGCTGCGGCGACAGCAGCGCGCCGGCGCTCAGCAGCACCTCGCGCACGGCCCGTACCTGGTGCAGCTGGCCGCCCTGGCGGTATTCCACGCCCACGGCGCGGCGGCCCTCCAGCAGCACCCGCGTGGCATGCGCCTGGGTGATGACCTGCAGGTTGGGCCGCGCCAGGTGCGGGGTGAGATAGCCCTTGGCCACGCTGTGGCGCTCGCCGTTCTTCTGCGTGACCTGGTACAGGCCCACGCCTTCCTGCCTGGCGCCGTTGAAATCGGGGTTGTGCGGGTAGCCGGCCTGCACCCCGGCCTCGGTGAAAAACCGGCTGAACCGGTGGGGCGCGCGCAGATCGGCCACATTCAGCGGGCCGCCCTGGCCATGCCATGCGTCCGCGCCGCGTTCGTTGTTTTCGGCGCGCAAAAAGTAGGGCTTGACATCGTCCCAGCCCCAACCGGGATTGCCCTGCGCTGCCCAGTGGTCGTAATCGGCATGCTGGCCGCGCACGTACACCATGGCATTGATCGAACTCGATCCCCCCAGCACCTTGCCCCGGGGCTGGTACCCCTGGCGCCCGTTGAGCGCGGACTGCGGCGTGGTGTTCTGCCCCCAGCTGTTGAGTTCGAACTTCGCCATCACGGCCAGCCCGGCGGGACAATGGATGAAAACGCTTTTGTCGGCGGGCCCTGCCTCCAGCAGGCACACGCGCACACCGGGGTCTTCGGTCAGGCGCCCTGCCAGCACGGCGCCGGCCGATCCGCCTCCGATCACGATGTAGTCGAACATGGATTTTTGTCTCTTCCGCCTGTGGTGCGGCGGTCTGCGGACACGATAACCGAACGGACATGCGCTCCCTTTACCATCTCGGCTGTCTGTTTCACTTATGAAGAGGGCTTTTTCTATGACGATTCAAACCGTTGGCATCATTGGTGCCGGCACCATGGGCAACGGCATCGCGCAGGCCTGCGCCGTGTCGGGCATCAACGTGGTGATGGTGGATATTTCTGACGCCGCCGTGCAAAAAGGCCTGGCCACGGTGGCCGGCAGCCTGGACCGCCTGATCAAGAAGGAAAAGATCAGCGCCGCCGACAAGGACGCTGCCCTGGCGCGCATCAAGGTCTCCACCAGCTACGACGAACTCAGGGCCGCCCAGCTGGTGATCGAGGCCGCCACCGAGAACTACGCGCTCAAGCTCAAGATCCTCCAGCAGGTGGACGGCATCGTCGGCCCCGACGTGATCATCGCCTCCAACACTTCGTCGATCTCCATCACCAAGCTGGCCGCCGCCACCAGCCGCGCCGACAAGTTCATCGGCATGCACTTCTTCAATCCGGTGCCGATGATGGCGCTGGTGGAAATCATCCGTGGCCTGCAGACCAGCGATGCCACGCACGACGCCGTCAAGGCCATGGCCGAGGCGCTGGGCAAGAGCCCCATCACCGTGAAAAACGCTCCCGGCTTTGTGGTCAACCGCATCCTGGTGCCCATGATCAACGAAGCCTTCTTCGTGCTGGCCGAAGGCCTGGCCACGCCCGAGGACATCGACGCCGGCATGAAGCTGGGCTGCAACCAGCCCATCGGCCCGCTGGCCCTGGCCGACATGGTGGGCCTCGATGTGTGCCTGGCCGTGATGGACGTGTACCTGGCCGAGTTTGGCGACAGCAAGTACCGCGCCTGCCCGCTGCTGCGCGAAATGGTGGCCGCTGGCCGCCTGGGCCGCAAGACCGGCCGGGGCGTTTACAGCTACTGAGCCCTGCGGCAACGCATGGCACAGCACAAGGCGTCCGAGGGCGCCTTTTTTCGGCCCGGCGAGTTGCCAGAAGTCCTTCTCGCGATAAAGGTTTTTGGCAATTAAATTTCACACAATTTAATTGCCAGCAAAAATACAGGCCATGCCACGCAAGACCACGCCCCTTTCACCGAGCCCCGCCACGCTGCAACTGGACAACCAGGTGTGCTTTGCGCTGTATTCGGCTTCACTGGCCATGACCAAGCTGTACAAGCCCCTGCTGGACACCATCGGCCTGACCTACCCGCAATACCTGGTGATGCTGGTGCTGTGGGAAGGCGACGGCATCACGGTCAGCGCCCTGGGCGAGCGCCTGTACCTGGATTCGGGAACGCTCACCCCGCTGCTCAAACGCCTCGAAACATCGGGGCTGATTGCCCGCCTGCGCGACGCCGAGGACGAGCGGCGCGTGCGCATCCGCCTGACGCCCGCGGGGCGGTCGCTGCGCGATGCCGCAGAACGCATTCCGCCTTGCGTGCTGCAGCGCAGCCAGTGCACGCGGCCCGAGCTGGCAGCACTGACCGGCCAGCTCAAGACCCTGCGCGCCCGGCTGAGCGCGCCTTGATGGCATCCACCCGTTCACGTTCCCTCCCCGTCCCGCGCTGCGGGCATTACCTGCAAAGGAAGACACCATGGCCTCGCTTGAAAAAGTTCTGTACACCGCCCACGCCCACACCACCGGGGGCCGCGACGGCGCCTCGCGCACCGATGATGGCCGCCTGGACATCCAGCTG
Organism: Acidovorax sp. GW823-FHT02H02; assembly: GCF_058797075.1. NCBI lineage: Bacteria > Pseudomonadati > Pseudomonadota > Betaproteobacteria > Burkholderiales > Comamonadaceae > Acidovorax > Acidovorax sp. GW823-FHT02H02. Next base: position 50,089 of record NZ_JBXAJH010000010.1, read on the forward strand.
TCGCCCCCCGGCACCTCCGGCACGGGCACCAACCCTGAGCAACTGTTCGCGGCCGGCTACTCGGCCTGCTTCATCGGCGCCATGAAGGCCGTGGCCGGCCAGCAGAAGATCACCCTGCCCCAGGACCTGGCCATTGACGCCAGCGTGGACCTGGGCAAGCTCGGCGCGGGCTATGGCATTGCCGTGCGCATGGCCATCCAGCTGCCCGGCATGGACCGTGCAGCAGCGCAGGCCCTGGTGGATGCCGCCCACCAGGTCTGCCCCTACTCCAACGCCACGCGTGGCAACATCGACGTGACGCTCACACTGGTCTGAAGCACCGGCAGCGCCGGTAGGCCTGGTGCTCCGGCGACCCGCCGGCACAGCCTTCTGGTGGCATGCCGACAGGCCTCGGCTAGGATGGTGCCATCAAGGAGGCACCGATGAAGCTGGCGCTGCTGTCAGACATTCATTCCAACCGCCAGGCGCTCGACGCCTGCATGGACCACGCCCGCGCGCAGGGCGCGCAGCACTTTGCCTGGCTGGGCGACCTGGTGGGCTATGGTGCCGACCCCGGCTATGTGGTGCGGCAGGCCATGGCGTTGGTGGCAGAGGGCCACTGCGTGATCGGCGGCAACCACGACGCCCTGGCCGTGCACCCCCCGGCTCCAGGTGACCGGGCCGCCAGCACCGTGGCCGCACAGGGGGCCGGCTGGACCCACAACCAGCTCACGCCGCCGGAGCGCGCCTTTCTTGCCAACCTGCCCCTCGTCGCCGAGGTGGGCGGCGTCCTGCTGGTGCATGCCAGCGCCGACGCGCCCGAGCGCTGGCGCTATGTGGACAACGAAGCCGTGGCGGGCCAGTGCCTGGACGCCGCCGCCCAGCGCCCCGGCATCCGCCATGTGTTCTGCGGCCATGTGCACCGGCAGACGCTGTACTACCGTGGCACCGGGCGAGGGCTCATGCGCTTTGCGCCCCAGCCGGGCGTGGCCATTCCGGTGGCGCCACGCCGGCAATGGGTGGCCACCATCGGCTCGGTGGGCCAGCCGCGCGACGGTGACCCGCGCGCCATGTACGCCCTGCTCGACACCGACGCCTGGCTGCTGCGCTTTGAGCGCGTGCCCTACGACCATGCCGCCGCTGCCGCCGCCATCCGGGCCACAAACGCCATGCCCGATTACTTTGCCCTGCGGCTGGAGGCCGGCCGGTGAAGCTGCTCGAACCCAGCACCGAAATCGATGGCTTCACCGTGCTCGAATGCATCCATTCGGGCGGCATGGCCCATATCTACCGCGTGGAATACGCGGTGGGCGCGCCCAACCCGGGTTTTCCCCTGGCCATGAAGATCCCGCGCATGACGGCGGGCGACGGCGCCGAGAACATCGTCAGCTTCGAGGTCGAGCTGCAGATCCTGCCCGTGCTCACCGGCCCCCATGTGCCGCGCTTTGTCGCCGCGGGCGACCTGGAGCGCCTGCCCTACCTGGTCATGGAATACCTGACGGGCCCCACCCTGCAGCACTGGCTGGACGCAGCCGGGCGGCCCGACGTGGCCACAATAGCCCGCCTGGGCGCCGCCATGGGGCGTGCCGCGCACAGCCTGCACCAGCAAAACGTCTGCCACCTCGACCTCAAGCCCGGCAACGTGCTGTTCACCCACGACGACCATGCCGTGCTGCTCGACTTTGGCCTGTCGTGCCACGCCCACTACCCCGACCTGCTGGCCGAAGAGCTGCGCCGCGCCGTGGGCTCGCCCGCCTGGATCGCGCCCGAGCAGGTGGTGGGCGTGCGCGGCGATCCGCGCAGCGACATCTTCGCCATCGGCGTCATGCTGTACGAACTGGCCACGGGCGAGCTGCCCTTTGGCGCGCCCACCACGCCAGGCGGTCTGCGCCAGCGCCTGTGGATGTCGCCCATACCGCCGCGCCAGCACCGCCCCGACCTGCCCGAATGGCTGCAGGAAACCATCCTGCGCTGCCTGGAACCCGAGGCCGCCCGGCGCCACCCGTCGGCCGCCCACCTGGCCTTCGACCTGGCCCACCCCGACCAGGTACCCATCACCGAGCGCGGCCAGCGCCAGCGCGGCCCGGGCGCACGCACACACTTCAAGCGCTGGATCAAGGCCGCCGGCATGCACTACCAGCCCAGTCCGCTGCCTACGCGCCAGATCGAAGAAGTGCCCATCGTCATGGTGGCCGTGCCGCACGACGACGTGACCGACGCCACCCTGTACTCGCTGCGCCAGGCCGTGGGGCGCTCGCTGGGCATCCGCCCGGGCGCCCGGCTGGCCTGCGTCACCGTGATCTCGCCCTCGGCTAGCAGCAGCACCGACAGCGAACGCAGCGAAACCGCGCTGCACCGCCAGCACCGCGCGCGTCTGCGGCAATGGGCCGAACCGCTCGACCTGGCGAACCACAGCGTGAGCTACCACGTCCTCGAAGCGGGCGACGTGGCCCAGGCGCTGGTGCGCTACGCCGAGGGCAACCAGGTCAGCATGATGATCCTGGGCGCCGCCACGCATGGGCTGCAGACCCAGCGCTTCATCGCCACCGTGCCCATGCGCGTGGCCCGCGACGCGCCCTGCACCGTCATCCTGGTCAAGCAGGCCCTGCCCTTTGCCCAGCTGGCACGCGAATACAGCGAGTAAGCCCCAACGGGGCGGCCGCATCCACCCGTCTTTTTCTATTCAAAATAGCGCTTCTCGCGCAATGCCATCGGGTGGCAGAGCCCATTCATCCAAGATTCTGGTCATGCCAGGCGCCCTGCCATGCCCACGGTGGGGCCACTGCGGCCGGGCGACAATGGCCCGATGCACATTTCCTCCGAAGCGCCTGGTGCGCACCCCTTTGCCACCCTGACCCCCGACGCCGTGCTCGACGCACTGGCCAGCGTGGGCCTGTATGGCGACGGCCGGCTGATGGCGCTGTCGTCCTACGAAAACCGTGTTTACCAGGTCACGCTGGAAGACGGCGAACGCGTGGTCGCCAAGTTCTACCGCCCCGGCCGCTGGAGCGAGGCCCAGATCCTCGAAGAACACGCCTTCGCCGCCGACCTCATGGCCGCCGAAGTGCCCGCCGTGGGCCCGCTGGTGCTGGGCGGGCGCACGCTGCACCCGCATGGCGGCTTCCAGTTTTCCGTCAGCCCCTGGCGCGGCGGGCGCCAGCCCGAGCTGGACGATTTCGAGGTGCTCGAATGGATTGGCCGCTTTCTGGCACGCATCCACACCGTGGGTGCGGCGCAGCCCTTCACGCACCGCCCCGCGCTCGACCTGCAGCAGTTCGGCACCGAGCCGCGCGACTGGCTGCTGGCGCACGACCTGATCCCGCTCGACGTGCAATCGGCCTGGCGCAACGCCTGCCAGCAAGCTCTTGATTTGATAGCTGCAAGCACAAACGAAACAAGCACCACAGGCCCATTTGGCTTGAAAGACGCGACCATGCTGCGCCTGCACGGCGACTGCCATCCCGGCAACATCCTGTGGACGCCCTTGGATGAATGGGGGCGCGGCGGCCCGCACTTCGTGGACCTGGACGACGCCCGCATGGGCCCGGCCGTGCAGGACCTGTGGATGCTGCTGTCGGGCGACCGGCGCCAGCGCACGCACCAGCTCGGCGCCCTGCTCGATGGCTACGAACAGTTCCGCAGCTTTGACCGGCGCGAGCTGGCCCTGATCGAACCGCTGCGCACGCTGCGCCTGATCCACTACAGCGCCTGGCTCGCCCGGCGCTGGCAAGACCCGATCTTCCCGATCAACTTTCCGTGGTTTGGCAGCAGCGACTACTGGAAGGGCCAGGTGGACATGCTGCACGAGCAGATCGAGGCGATGCAGGAGGAGCCGCTGGTAGGGTGAGGCATGGAAGGCGGGATGCGGCCAGGAGCGACTCCGCTGCACATGCTTCCTGCCCTCTCCATTACCAACACCGCGCCCGATCAGTCCATTTTGACGCCGGAGATTTTCACCAGCTTCTGGATCACAGGGTCTACGGCGTCGAAGTCTTTGCGGAACTGGGCCGACCCGCCTGGCACGCCCTCCAGGCCAAAAACCTGGAAGCGCGCCTTCATGGCGGTGGAATGGATGATTTCCACCGTCTCTTTTTCCAGCCGCTGCAAGATGGGCTTGGGGGTGCCGGCGGGCGCCAGCAGGGTGAACCAGGCGACGGTGTTGAATTCGGCGTCAGGGAAACCCTGCTCGGCCATGGTGGCGACGTCCGGCATGTCGGCCAGGCGCCGGGGGCCAAAGATGGCGATCGGCCGCACGCGCTGATCCTTGATCACGCCCTGGGCCGCAGCGACGGTTCCCAGGCCCCAGGGCACCACGCCGCCCGCCAGGTCCTGGATGTGCGGCGCCTCGCTCTTGTAGGCGACGTGGGTCATGTCCAGCTTGCGCGAATCACTCAGGTAGGCGCTCATCAGGTGGCCCGCCGAGCCCTGGCCGTAGGAGCCGTAGTTGACCTTGCCCTTGTTTTGCTGCGCCCAGGCCATGAATTCCTTCATGTTTTTTACCGGCACGTTGGCGTTGACCATCAACACCAGGCTGGTGGACGCCAGCTGGGTGATGAACTCGAAGTCTTTGCGGATGTCGTAGGGCACCTTGGCAAACATGTGGTGGACATAGAACACCGGCGTGGAATAGGCCACCAGCAAGGTGTGGCCGTCGGGCGCGGCGCGGGCCACGGCCTGGGTGCCCAGCATGCCGGATGCGCCGGTCTTGTTGTCCACCACCACGGCCTGGCCCAGGCGCTTGCCCAGCTGGTCGGCCAGCACGCGCGCCACCACGTCCGTGCCGCCGCCTGCGCCAGCCGGCACCACCAGGGTGATGGGTCGGCTGGGGTAGTTGTTGGCAGCGGCGCCGGTTTGCGCCTGCGCGAGCCCGGTGGCACCCAGGGCCAGGGCCAGGGTGGCCAGCAAGGTTGTGGTCTTCATGTGCCGTCTCCGTTTGTGTCATCAAGGATGACGATGTTGGGGGAACGCGGCGCCCCATGCCATTAGGGGATACCTGCAGCGCTGGCTGCTTCAGCAGCCCCCGTGCACCCTGCAGGCAGGCACGATCCGGCCGCTGGAGTCGCGCCACTGGATCTGGCCAGGGTCGGGTGCTGGGGCGGGTGCGTCGGCGGGGATATCGGGGGCCGCTGCAGGCCGCTGCGGGTCATGCAGCACGGTCGATGTGCCCACGCCTGCACCAACGCGGGCGCCGCCCACGCCGGTGGATGCACCAACGCCCGCGCCGCCCACCACCTGCCCGCGCTGGTTGACGCCGACACCCACGCCCAACGGCCCGGCGCCCGCGCCCACGCCGGCGCTGACCCCGCCACTGCCCACCCCCACGCCCACGGAGACGGGGCCGACGGGGATGCCAATGCCCACGCCGGCGCCCACCGAGCCGCAGCCCGACAGCATGGCGGCCAGCACCAGTGCGACGCAGGGCAGTGCTCGCGACAAGGTCAGCATGGCCAGGCTTTGCGCGGTGCGGCTTACGCCAGCAGCGCGTTGACGCGCTTGACGTAGGCCGACGGGTCCTCGGGCAGGCCACCTTCGGCCAGCAGGGCCTGGTCGAACAGGATGTGCGCCAGGTCGTGGAAGTGCACGCTGCCGTCGAGCTTTTTCACCAGCGCGTGCTCGGGGTTCACCTCCAGCACCGGCTTGGTTTCGGGGGCCTGCTGGCCGGCCTGCTTGAGCATGCGGACGAGCTGGGTGCTCATGCCGTCGTCCTGCACCACCAGGCAGGCGGGCGAATCCACCAGGCGCGAGGTCACGCGCACGTCCTCGGCCTTGTCCTTGAGCGCCTCTTTCAGCTTGGCCAGCACGGGCTTGAAGGCTTCGGCGGCTTCTTCTGCGGCCTTTTTCTCGGCTTCGTCCTGCAGCTTGCCCAGGTCCACCGCGCCCTTGGCCACGCTTTGCAGCGGCGTGCCGTCAAAGTCGTGCAGGTAGTTCAGCGCCCACTCGTCCACGCGGTCGGTCATCAAGAGCACCTCGATGCCCTTCTTCTTGAAGACTTCGAGCTGCGGACTGTTCTTGGCGGCCGCCAGGGTGTCGGCGGTGATGTAGTAGATGGCCTCCTGGCCTTCCTTCATGCGCGCCTTGTAGTCGGCAAAGCCCACAGTGAGGGTGTCGCTGCTGGTGCTGGCAAAGCGCAGCAGCTTGGCCAGGCGCTCGCGGTTGCCGAAGTCTTCGCCCAGGCCTTCCTTCAGCACGGCGCCAAACTCGCTGTAGAACGCGGTGTACTTGCCTTCCTTGGCCTTGTCGTCGGCATCGACCACATCGGTCACGCCATCGGCATTCTGCGTGGTGTCATGCCGGTCGTGCTTGGCCAGGTCTTCCAGCATGCTCAGCACACGCTTGGTGCTGCCCTCGCGGATGGCGCGCACGTCGCGGCTTTCCTGCAGCAGCTCGCGGCTCACGTTGAGCGGCAGGTCGGCCGAGTCGATCACGCCCTTGACGAAGCGCAGGTAGCTGGGCATCAGCGCCTCGGCGTCGTCCATGATGAACACGCGCTTCACATACAGCTTCACGCCGGCCTTCTTGTCGCGGTTCCACAAATCGAACGAGGCCTTGGCGGGGATGTAGAGCAACTGCGTGTATTCGGTGTTGCCCTCGACGCGGTTGTGCGCCCAGGTCAGCGGGGCCTCGTGGTCGTGGCTGATGGTCTTGTAGAACTCGGCGTACTGCTCGTCGGTGATGTCCTTCTTGGGGCGCGTCCACAGGGCGCTGGCCTTGTTGATGGTTTCCCACTCGCCGGTCTTGACCATGCCGCCGGGCTGGCGGCCGCCGTTTTCGTCATTGGGGTTGATGAGCTCGCCGTCTTTCCACTCTTCCTTTTCCATCAGGATGGGCAGGCTGATGTGGTCGGAGTATTTGGCGATGACCTGCTTGAGCTTCCAGGCGTTGAGGTATTCCTCGGCATCGTCGCGCAGGTGCAGGATGACGCTGGTGCCGCGCGCGGGGCGGGTGATGGTCTCGACCTCGAAATCGCCGCTGCCGCCGCTCACCCAGCGCACGCCTTCGTCGGCCTTCAGGCCCGCGCGGCGCGATTCCACGGTGATCTTGTCGGCCACGATGAAGCCCGAATAGAAGCCCACGCCGAACTGGCCGATGAGCTGGGCATCCTGCTTCTGGTCACCCGAGAGCTTGCCCATGAAGTCCTTGGTGCCGCTCTTGGCAATGGTGCCCAGGTGGTCGATGGCCTCCTGCGCGCTCATGCCGATGCCGTTGTCGGTGATGGTCAGCGTCCTGGCTGCCTTGTCGAAGGTGACCCGCACTTCGACGTTGGGGGCGTCTTCGTACAAGGCGTTGTTGTTCAGCGCTTCAAAGCGCAGCTTGTCGCAGGCATCGGAGGCGTTGGAGACCAGCTCGCGCAGGAAGATTTCCTGGTTGGAATACAGAGAATGGGTGACAAGGTGCAGCAACTGGGCCACTTCGGCCTGGAAAGACAGGGTTTGTTTGCTCATGGTGTCGGTTTCTGGTGCCATCAATGAAAAAGGGGAACGGCCCGTAGCTGGGGGCGCGGGGCAAATTATCCATAGCGCGCAAGGGCCGGCGTGCCAAGCAAGCCCACCCCCACCGGGCCGCACGGGCTCAGGATGGATGCAACGTTTGACAATTCATTGCCAAATGAGGCCATCGCTCGTCTTTTTCAACATTTAGGGTTATTGTGGTGCGGTTCTGCGCAAGCAGAGCTGGCTGCCGCCAATACCGCCACCACACTTTTCTTCCAGGGAGTATCACCATGGACAGCAACGTCAAGAAATGGTCCGCCGAATTCATCGGCACGTTCTGGCTCACCTTTGGCGGCTGCGGCAGCGCGGTGTTGGCGGCTGCGGCAGCGCGGTGTTGGCCGCTGCCTTTCCGCAACTTGGCATCGGCTTTCATGGCGTGGCGCTGGCCTTTGGCCTGACGGTGCTTACCGGGGCCTACGCGCTCGGCCCGATCTCGGGCGGGCATTTCAACCCGGCCGTTTCGCTGGGTCTGGTGGTGGGCGGGCGCTTCAAGGCGTCGGAACTGCCCGGCTATGTCATTGCCCAGGTGCTGGGCGCCATCGCGGCAGGGGCGGTGCTGTACGCGGTTGCCACCGGCAAGCCCGGCGCCGAGCTGGGCGGCTTTGCCACCAACGGCTATGGCGCACATTCGCCCGGCGGGTACGGGCTGGTGTCGGCGCTGGTGATCGAGGTGGTGCTGACGGCCATCTTCCTCATCGTAATCCTGGGCGCCACGGCGCGGCGGGCCGCGAGCGGCTTCGCCGGCCTGGCCATCGGCCTGTGCCTGACCTTGATTCACCTGATTTCCATTCCCGTGACCAACACCTCCGTCAACCCCGCACGCTCCACCGGCGTGGCCGTGTTCGGCCCCGAGATCGCCATGGGCCAGCTCTGGGTTTTCTGGGTGGCCCCCCTCCTGGGTGCGGCCATTGGCGCCCTGATCTACCGGAGCCTGCTGTCGAACGGGCAGGAAGACTGAGCCCCGCACCGACCTCCGACCACCACGCGGCCCGCGCATGGCATGGTCGACCCGCTGACCGACGCCGAAGCCCGCTTTGGCGCACTGCAGAGCTACCAGGTCACGCTGCGCTCCACCCATGGCGCGGGCGTGCAGGAGGTGATCCGCTACTTCTACCGCAAGCCGGGGTGGGTGCGCATGGAATTCGAGCAGCCGCACCGGGGTGCCATGCTGGTCTATGCCCCGGACACCCGGCGCGTGCGGCTGTGGCCCTTCGGCCTGGGCCATTGGCCGGCGCTGGACCTGGCGCCGGACCATCCGCTGCTGCACAACCCGCACGGCCACCGCGTCGATCGCTCGGATGTGGGCGTGCTGCTGGGCAACATGCTGGCGCTGCGCCAGCGCGGCAGCATGTCGCCACCGGACGCGGCGGCGTGGGCCGGCCAGCCGGCGACCGCCCTGGACATCACCGGGCCGCCCGGCGGCGGCGCGGACACGGTGCAGCGCTATCGGGTATGGCTGGCCAGCGACACCCTGTTCCCGCTGCGGATGGACAGCTTCGCGGCCAACGCGGGCCTGCTGGAGAGCGTGGACATGGGCGATGCGCAAATCGACGTGCGATTTCCCGAGCATTTCTTCACCCCCTGAGCATTCGCCCCGCATGCGCGCACCTTCCGCCACCGTTTACCGCCTGACCACGCGCTGGGGCTTTGACGCACCGCTGGACGCCGTATGGAACGCCATCGTCGATGCGGAGCACTGGTCGACCTGGTGGCCGGGCATGGACTGCGTGACCCTGGAGCCCGGCGATGCCCAGGGCCTGGGCGCGCTGCGGCGCTACACCTGCCGCGGCGCCCTGCCCCTGCACCTGCGCTTCAACGCCCGGGTCACGGATATCAGCCCGCAACAGCGGATCGAGGGGCGGGCCTGTGGCGACCTCGTGGGCATGGGCCGCTGCCGCCTGGGCCATGCCCAGGGGCAGACCACCGTCTGCTTCGACTGGCAGGTGCACACCACCGGCGTCTGGCTGAACCGCCTCGCACCGCTGACCCGGCCGCTGCTGCGCTGGAACCACGACCAGCTCATGCGGGCCGGGGGCCGGGGACTGGAACGCCTCCTGGCACGCAGCGCGGCCGGCAGCACTGTCAAAAAAGAGAGCGTGTGACGCTTTTACCTGAAGGAGAAATTTCCCTCTGGAACCGCCCAACGGCACGCGCCATCAGCTCACTTTTTTGCAGCATTCAACGCATCAGAACCGCTCGCCCGGCGCCAGGTAGCGCCATTGCCCAACAGGCAGGTTGCCCAGCACCACGCGGCCCATGCGGATGCGCTTGAGTCCCACCACCTTGAGGCCGACCTGCTCGCACATGCGGCGGATCTGGCGCTTCTTGCCCTCGGTGAGCACGAAGCGCAGTTGCTCGGGGTTCTGCCACTCCACCTTGGCCGGCTTGAGCGGCTGGCCGTCCAGGCTCAGGCCGTGGCGCAGGCGCGCCAGCAGTTCGGGCGGAAACACCGCCTGCACGTTGGTGCTGACGGGGTCGCGTTCGTTGATTTCCTGCAGTGGTGCGCTGCGCTCGCCGGGGTGCCGTGGCGCGGCCTGGCCGGGCCCTTCGTAAACCACGCGCACCAGATATTCCTTGTCGATCGTGGAGTCCTCGCCAATCAGCTGGCGGGCCACGCGGCCGTCCTGTGTCAGCACCAGCAGGCCCACCGAGTCGATATCGAGCCGCCCGGCGGGCGCCAGTCCGCGCAGCTGCGGCGGCGAAAACCGGATGCGGCTGGGATCATCGCGCCAGTGCGTGCGCGGGTTGATCAGTGCCACGGCGGGCGTATGGCCGTCCTCGGCCTGGCCGCTGACATAACCCATGGGCTTGTGCAGCAGGATGGTGACGCGCTGTTCCTGAAAACCCTGGGCGACCTTGTCCACCTCGATGCGGTCGGCGGCCGTGACCTGCAGGCCCATCTCCGCCACCTCGCCGTTGACCTTGACCCAGCCCTGGGCAATCCAGTCGTCGGCCTCGCGGCGCGAGCACAGGCCCAGCTCGGCCATGCGTTTGTTCAGGCGGGACGTGACCAGCCCGTTGGCAGCGACTGCAGGGGCCGCCCGCACGGGCGCCTGGCGAACCGGTGCCACAAACGGGCCCGACGCCGTGCGGTAGTTGGGGGGCGCGGGGCCCCTGGAGGGCCGGGGCGGCGGGGCAGGCCGGACAGGCGCTGCCTTGGCCGCCACGGTGGGGCGGCGCAGCACGGCGCGCGCGGGGGCGGCTGCGGGCGCTGCAGGCACAGAAGCGGGTGGGCCGCCCGCGTCGGAGGCGGGGGCGGCAGCGGGGCCGGCAGGCGGGCGGGGGCGGGAAGAAGACATGTGCGTATTTTCGCCTGCCAAGCCAGGCTGCCCCATGGCGCTGAGCCTGGCGCGCCTGCCAGGCCAAAAAATCACCGGCCGGCAAAGGCCGCGCAATGCGACAGCTACCCGGCTTCTTTCCGCTGAAAGATGCTGGACCGCAAGGCGCACAGATCCAGTACCCGCAGCCCGCCATATTCGATGCGAATGGCCCCTTGCCGCTCCAGCGCCGCCAGGGCCTCGTTGACCCGCTGGCGCGACAGCCCCACCAGATAGGCCAGCTCCTGCTGCGTGATGCGCAACACCTCGCCCACGCCGGGATACAGCACGGGGTTGAACAGCGAGGCCAGGCTGCGCGCCACCCGCACATCGGGGTTGTTCAGCCGGTCGATCTCGCGCGCGGCAATGAACTGGGCCAGGCGCTCGTTGAGCTGGTTCATCACGAAGCGGTTGAAACCGATGGAGTGGTCCAGCAGCCAGTGGAAGGTGTCGATCGGCAGCCCCGCCACCACGCTCTTGCGCAGGGCCTGGATGTTGTAGCGGTAGGGCTCGCGCTTGAGCGCGGTGCCCTCGCCAAACCAGCCGCCGGGCGGCACGCCGGTGAAGGTCATGGTCTGGCCCTGGGCGTTGTCGCTGCTCATCTTGAGCAGGCCCTCTACCACGCCAAACCAGTAGGTCACCGGCCGTCCGAGACGGCAGACAAAGTCGCCCGCTTTCGCGTCCCCCACCCGCAGCGAGTCCACGGCGCGCTCGCGTTCTGCGGGCAGCAGCGGGGCCAGCCACGGGATATCGTCCAGTTCCGCCTCGGTGGGCGGACGGCGGCGCTGGTGCAGGGACAGATCGTGGGTCATGTGCGTGTCTTCGGGGCGGTGCAGAGTCGGTTGCTTTCGTTGGACCGGGCATCAAGGGTTCAACCCCATGAGGACTTTCCCGCAAATTGTCGTCCGAAAGACATGCCAGCGTCAAAGCCCGTCCTAGCATGGAACCCAATGCACTGCCCCAGCCTGCAGCGCGCCCGGCAGCCACCGGGCTGACACCACCCTTATTAGGAACCGGAATGAAGACCACGTTCCCGCAACTGCTGCTCCAGCATGCCGCCGAGCGCCCCACGGCCCCGGCGCTGCGCGAAAAAGAATACGGCATCTGGCAAACCTGGAGCTGGCAGGAGGCCGCCGAAACCGTGCGCCACATGGCCTGCGGCCTGGCAGCCCTCGGACTGGAGCGGGGCCAGAACCTCGCGCTGGTGGGCGACAACCGCCCCCACCTCTACATGGGCTTCATTGCCGTACAAAGCCTGGGCGGTATTCCCATTCCCCTGTACCAGGATGCCGTGGCATCCGAGATGGCCTTCGTCATGGAAGACGCCGAGGTCCGGTTTGTCTTCACCGAAAACCAGGAGCAGGTGGACAAGCTGCTGGAAGTGCGCGAGACCCTGCCCGGCATCGCGCACATCATTTACGACGATCCGCGCGGCCTGCGCGACTACGACCAGCCCGGCCTGATCAGCACCGAAAAGCTCCTGGCCCTGGGCGCCGAATGGGACCGCGCGCACCCCGGCGCCTGGGATGCCATGGTGGCCAGGAACCAGCCCGACGATGTGTCGGTGATCCTCTACACCTCGGGCACCACCGGCAAGCCCAAGGGCGTGTGCCAGACCCACGCCAGCTTCATCGCATCGGCGCAAGGCGGGGTAGAAGTCGATGGACTGAACCCCAACGACAACGTCATCTCCTACCTGCCCCCGGCCTGGGTGGGCGACCACCTGTTCTCGCTCGCGCAATGGCTGGTGGCGGGCTTCACCATCAATTGCCCCGAGTCGGCCAGCACCGTCAACATCGACCTGCGCGAAATCGGCCCCACCTACTATTTCGCGCCGCCGCGCGTGTTCGAGGGCATGCTGACCTCGGTCTCCATCCGCATGGAAGACGCCGCGCCCGCGAAACGCTGGCTCTATGCCCGGTGCATGAACCTGGCCCGCCGCGTGGGTTCCGACATCCTGGACGGCAAGCCCGTGGCGCTGTCGGACCGCATCCTCTACCGCCTGGGCGACATCGCCATCTATGGGCCGCTGCGCAATGTGCTGGGCCTGTCGCGCCTGCGCGTGGCGTACACCGCCGGCGCTGCCATCGGCCCCGACCTGTTCCGTTTCTTCCGCTCGATCGGCATCAACCTCAAGCAGCTTTACGGCCAGACCGAAACCTGCGCCTACGTGTGCATCCAGAAGAACCGCCAGGTCAAGCTCAACACCGTGGGCCAGGCCGCACCGGGCATCGAGCTCAAGATCGCCGACAACGGCGAGGTGCTGGTCAGGGGCGTGTCGGTGCTCAAGGAGTACTACAAGCGCCCGGACGCCACCGCCGAGGTGATCGACGCCGACGGCTACTTCCACACCGGCGATGCCGGCGTGCTCGATGAAGACGGACACCTGCGCATCATCGACCGCGCCAAGGACGTGGGCAAGCTCCATGGCGGCGCCATGTTCGCGCCCAACTACATCGAGAACAAGCTCAAGTTCTTCCCGCAGATCAAGGAGGTGGTGTGCTTCGGCCACCACCGCGACCAGGTCTGCGCCTTCATCAACATCGACTATGAAGCCGTGGGCAACTGGGCCGAGCGCCAGGGCCTGCCCTACGGCGGCTACGTGGACCTGGCCTCCAAGCCGCAGGTGCTGCAGCTGATTGCGGACTGCATTGCCCAGGTCAACGCCGATCTGGCCGCCGAGGCCGGCATGGCCGACACCCAGGTGGCGCGCTTTCTGGTGCTGCACAAGGAACTGGACCCCGACGACGACGAGCTCACCCGCACCCGCAAGGTGCGCCGCAATTTCATTGCCGAGAAATACGCCGTGCTGGTGGACGCGCTCTACACGGGCAAGGCCGAGCAGTTCATCGAAACCCAGGTCAAGTTCGAGGATGGCCGCACCGGCAGCGTGAGCGCCACGCTCAAGATCCTCGACGCCAAGACCCATGCGCCTGCCAAGGCCGCCGCCTGAGACACCGGAAAGCAGCCCATGAACCAGAAAAAGATTGGCGACGTCATCCTGGACGTCAAGAACATCAGCCTGCGGTTCGGCGGCGTGAAGGCGCTGACCGACATCTCGTTCAACGTGCGCGAGCACGAGATCCGCGCCATCATCGGCCCCAACGGTGCCGGCAAGAGCTCCATGCTCAACTGCATCAACGGCGTGTACACGCCGTCCGAAGGCTCCATCACCTTCCGGGGCAAGACCTTTGCCCACATGAACTCGCGCCAGGTGGCCGAGATGGGCGTGGCGCGCACGTTCCAGAACCTGGCGCTGTTCAAGGGCATGAGCGTGATCGACAACATCATGACCGGCCGCAACCTCAAGATCAAAAGCAATCTGCTGCTGCAGGCGCTGCGCATCGGCCCGGCCGAGCGCGAGGAAATCCGCCACCGCGAGTTCGTCGAGCACATCATCGACTTTCTCGAAATCCAGGCGCACCGCAAGACCCCCGTGGGCCAGCTGCCCTACGGCCTGCAAAAGCGCGTGGACCTGGGCCGGGCGCTGGCCATGGAGCCGCAGGTGCTGCTGCTCGATGAGCCCATGGCGGGCATGAACGTCGAGGAAAAGCAGGACATGTGCCGCTTCATCCTGGACGTGAGCGCCGAGTTTGGCACCACCATCGTTTTGATCGAACACGACATGGGCGTGGTGATGGACATCTCGGACCGCGTGGTCGTGCTCGACTACGGCAAGAAGATCGGGGACGGCACCCCCGATGAAGTGCGCAACAACGAAGACGTGATCAGTGCCTACCTGGGCACCAGCCACTGAAGGCCGGAGAACACACATGGCATTCTTTCTTGAAACCCTCATTGGCGGCCTCATGGCCGGCATGCTGTATTCCCTGGTGGCGCTGGGCTTCGTGCTGATCTACAAGGCCTCGGGCGTGTTCAACTTTGCACAGGGCGCGATGGTGCTGTTCGCGGCGCTGGCCATGGCGCGCTTTGCCGAATGGATTCCGAAGTGGACCGGCATCGACAATCCCATCGTGGCGAATCTCGCGGCCTTCGTGATCGCGGGCGCCATCATGTTCGTGGTGGCCTGGGTGATCGAGCGGCTGGTGCTGCGCCACCTGGTGAACCAGGAGGGCGCCACGCTGCTCATGGCCACGCTGGGCATTACCTACTTCATGGAAGGCCTGGGCCAGACGCTGTTCGGCAGCGACATCTACAAGATCGACGTGGGCATGCCCAAGGACCCGATCTTCATGCTGGAAAGCATGTTCCAGGGCGGCATCCTGGTGAACAAGGAAGACGTGATCGCCGCCGCCATCGCCGCGGCGCTGGTGGCCCTGCTGTCGGTTTTCTTCCAGAAGACCTCCACCGGCCGCGCCCTGCGCGCCGTGGCCGACGACCACCAGGCCGCCCAGTCCATCGGCATCCCGCTCAACCGCATCTGGGTGATCGTGTGGTGCGTGGCCGGTGTCGTGGCCCTGGTGGCCGGGATGATCTGGGGCAGCAAGCTCGGTGTGCAGTTCTCGCTGACCACCGTGGCGCTGCGCGCGCTGCCGGTGGTGATCCTGGGTGGCCTCACCTCGGTGCCCGGCGCCATCATCGGCGGGCTGATCATCGGCGTGGGCGAGAAGCTCTCCGAGGTGTACCTGGGCCCCTATGTGGGCGGTGGCATCGAGATCTGGTTTGCGTATGTGCTGGCGCTGGTGTTTCTTCTCTTCAGGCCTCAAGGGCTCTTTGGAGAAAAAATTATTGATCGCGTGTAAGTCATCACAAGAACAACAGGAGACACACCATGCTCTACCGCGAAAACGGCCAGTTCAAGACCAGCTACCGCGCCGACCAGCAGATCTTCCCGATCGCGCAGGACCGCCTTGCCATCGGCATCCTTCTGGCCATTGCCTTCATCGCCGTGCCCATGCTGGCCAGCGACTACATCTTCCGCGCCATCCTGATCCCCTTCGTGATCATGTCGCTGGCGGCCCTGGGGGTGAACATCCTGGTCGGCTACTGCGGCCAGATCTCGCTGGGCTCGGGTGCCTTCATGGCCGTTGGCGCCTATGGCGCCTACAACTTCTTCGTGCGCTTCCCGGGCATGCCGCTGATTCCGGCGCTGATCCTGGGCGGGCTGTGCGCCACGTTCTTCGGCATCCTGTTCGGCCTGCCCAGCCTGCGCGTGAAGGGGCTGTACCTGGCCGTGGCCACGCTGGCCGCGCAGTTCTTCAGCGACTGGATGTTCCTGCGCATCAAGTGGTTCACCAACAACTCCGACTCGGGCTCGGTGTCGGTGAGCAGCCTGCAGGTGCTGGGCCTGCCCATCGAGAGCGCCACCAGCAAATACCTGTTCTGCCTGGCCCTGCTGGTGATCGTGGCCCTGCTGGCCAAGAACCTCGTGCGCGGCGCGATCGGACGCGAATGGATGGCCATCCGCGACATGGACGTGGCCGCTGCCGTGATCGGCATCCGCCCCATGTACGCCAAGCTCAGCGCGTTTGCCGTGAGCTCCTTCATCATCGGCATGGCGGGCGCGCTGTGGGCCTTTGTGCACCTGGGTGCCTGGGAGCCGGCCGCGTTCTCGGTGGAAATTTCGTTCCGGCTGCTGTTCATGGTGATCATTGGTGGCCTGGGTTCCATCATGGGTGGCTTTTTCGGCGCGGCCTTCATCGTGGTGTTGCCCATCGTGCTCAACCAGTTCCTGCCCGCACTCCTCGGCGTTTTTGGCATCGAAATCTCCACCGCCGGTGTCTCGCACGCTGAACTGATGATTTTTGGCGCCCTCATCGTCTGGTTCCTCATCGTGGAGCCGCACGGCCTGGCCAAGCTGTGGTCCACCGCCAAGCAGAAGCTGCGCCTGTGGCCGTTCCCCCACTGAGCGTGCAGCCCTTGAGGAAACCCCTTACACGCAATTCCCGATACGGACTGCCTGCATTGCCGCGTTAACTGTCTGTCCATCTGGTTTTCCCCCGTGCTTCAACACATTCATCCAAAGGAGACATCCATGAAGCTTTCGAAACTCGTGATCGCTGCCGCAGTGGTCGCCGCAGGCGCGTCGTCCGTCACGACCAGTGCCTTCGCGCAAGCCAAGGAGCAGTTCTTCCCGCTGCTGTCCTACCGTACCGGCCCCTATGCACCCAACGGCGTGCCATGGGCCAACGGCAAGCAGGACTACATCAAGATGATCAACGCGCGCGACGGCGGCATCAACGGCGTCAAGCTCACCTTTGAAGAGTGTGAAACCGGCTATGCCACCGACCGCGGCGTGGAATGCTACGAACGCCTCAAAAGCAAGCCCGGCGTCTCGCTGTTCGACCCCCAGGCCACCGGCATCACGTTTGCACTGACCGAAAAAGCCCCCGTGGACAAGATCCCGCTGATGACGCTGGGCTACGGCCTGTCGGTGGCGCAGGACGGCCAGGCGTTCAAATGGAATTTCCCCTACATGGGCAGTTACTGGACGGGTGCCGACATCCTGATCCAGCACCTGGGCAAGGCCAACGGCGGGCTGGACAAGCTCAAGGGCAAGAAGATCGCCCTCGTGTACCACGACAGCCCGTTCGGCAAAGAACCGATCCCGCTGCTGCAGGAACGCGCCAAGATGCATGGCTTCGAGCTGCAGATGCTGCCCGTGACCGCACCCGGCGTGGAACAGAAAGCCACCTGGCTGCAGGTGCGCCAGAGCCGTCCCGACTACGTGCTGCTGTGGGGCTGGGGCGTCATGAACTCCACCGCACTGAAGGAAGCCCAGGCCACGGGCTACCCGCGCGACAAGATGTACGGCGTGTGGTGGGCCGGTGCCGAACCCGACGTGCGCGATGTGGGCGAAGGCGCCAAGGGCTACAACGCGCTGGCGCTCAACGGCTATGGCACGCAGTCCAAGGTCATCCAGGACATCCTCAAGAACGTGCACGACAAGGGCCAGGGCACGGGACCCAAGGATGAAGTGGGCTCGGTGCTGTACACCCGCGGCGTGATCATCCAGATGCTGGCCGTCGAGGCCGTGCGCCGCGCGCAGGAGCGCTTCGGCAAGGGCAAGGTCATGACCGGCGAACAAGTGCGCTGGGGCATGGAGAACCTGTCCCTCGACCAGAAGAAGCTGGATGCGCTGGGCTTCAAGGACCTGATGCGTCCGCTGTCCACCAGCTGCGCCGACCACATGGGTTCCACCTGGGCACGGGTGCACACCTGGGATGGCAAGAAGTTCAACTTCTCGTCCGACTGGTACCAGGCCGACGAGCAGATCCTGAAGCCCATGGTCAAGGCGGGTGCCGACAAGTACCTGGCGGACAAGAAGATGACGCGCCGGGATGCGGGGGATTGCCAATCTTGAGGACATCCCCCTGAGGCGCTGACGCGCCTTCCCCCTTCTCTCTTAGCGCTTCGCGCTGCGGGAAGGGGGACAACGCCAGCGCGGCGGGGCGGCCCTTGCGCGGCGTTCCTGGCCTGGGCAGCGACAGTTTTTACGGCCAGTGATCAGCGGTTGCTCCTGCGGGCAGCCGCCAATCGAAAGGGTTGCAAGCACAGCCCTCCCGATTGGCACAGCGAAGGCAACACCATGGACTCTCAAAAAATCGTTCTCAACGTCAACGGCATCGAGGTCATCTACAACCACGTGATCCTGGTACTCAAGGGCGTCTCGCTGCAGGTGCCCGAGGGCGCCATTGTGGCGATTCTGGGGGGCAACGGCGCCGGCAAGACCACCACGCTGCGCGCCATCTCCAACCTGCTCAAGGGCGAGCGCGGCGAGGTCACCAAGGGCACGATCGAGCTGCGCGGTGAGCGCATTGAAAACCTCTCGCCCGCGGATCTGGTCAAACGCGGTGTGGTGCAGGTCATGGAAGGCCGCCACTGTTTCGCCCACCTGACCATCGAAGAGAACCTGATGACGGGCTCGTACACCCGCACCAGCAAGGCCGAGGTCGCGGCCAACCTGGAGAAGGTCTACAACTACTTTCCGCGCCTGAAGACGCGCCGCACCTCGCAGGCCGCCTACACCTCGGGCGGCGAGCAGCAGATGTGCGCCATCGGCCGCGCGCTCATGGCCAACCCCAGCGTGGTGCTGCTCGACGAACCCTCGATGGGGCTGGCGCCGCAGATCGTGGAGGAGGTGTTCAACATCGTGAAAGACCTCAATGCCAAGGAGAAGGTGACCTTCCTGCTGGCCGAGCAGAACACCAACATGGCACTCCAATATGCCGACTACGGCTACATCATGGAAAGCGGCCGCGTGGTGATGGACGGCGCTGCCACCGATCTGGCCAACAACGAGGACGTCAAGGAGTTCTACCTGGGCGTGGGCGGCGGCGAGCGCAAGAGCTTCAAGGACGTCAAGAGCTACAAGCGCCGCAAGCGCTGGCTGGCTTGAGAAGCCCCCTGTGGCGCTGCGCGCCTTCCCCCTCAGGGGGACGCCACCCCTGGACTGGCAAAGCCAGATCCACGGTGGCGCTGGTATCAGGCAGCGCCAGTTTCGATCGCACCGCATTGAATCATCACAAAAAATGCTCTTAATTTCATAGTTAACAGCTATTTATTGATAAGCACTAGATGCCAGTTTCACCCCTAATCACCGCACTGGAACCATTCGCATGAGCACGTTCTACGACGCCCTGGAAACCCGCGACCCGGCACAACGCGAAGCCCAACTGATGGCGGCCCTGCCTGCGCAGATCGCCCATGCGCAGCGCCATTCGGCCGCCTTGGGGCAGATCCTGCAAGGCGTGGATGCGGCCAGCGTCACCAGCCGCGAGGCCCTTGCGCGCCTGCCGGTCACGCGCAAGCACGAGCTTCAGGAGCGCCAGCAGGCCGGGCGCGCCGACAACGTTTTTGGCGGATTTGCCACCATTGGTTTCGGCGCTGCCATGCCGCGCGTTTTCTCCAGCCCCGGCCCGCTCTACGAGCCCGAGAGCACTCGCCGCGACTACTGGCGCATGGCGCGCGCGCTGTACGCCGCCGGTTTTCGCGCCGGCGAGCTGGCCCACAACTGCTTCAGCTACCACTTCGTGCCAGCCGGCTCGATGATGGAAAACGGCGCCCATGCACTGGGCTGCACGGTGTTTCCGGGCGGTACCGGCCAGACCGAGCAGCAGGTGCAGGCCATGGCCGAGCTGCGCCCGGCGGGCTACATCGGCACACCGAGCTTTCTCAAGCTGATCCTTGAAAAAGCCGCCGAACTCCAGCAGCCCCTGCCCAGCGTGACCAAGGCCCTGCTGTCGGCAGAAGCCTTTCCGCCGTCGCTGCGCGACTGGTTCGCCGAACGCGGCATCGCTGGTTACCAGTGCTACGGCACGGCCGACCTGGGCCTGATTGCCTACGAAACCGCGGCGCGCGAAGGCCTGGTGCTGGACGAAGGCGTGATCGTCGAGATCGTGCGCCCCGGCACGGGAGACCCGGTGCCCGAGGGCGAGGTGGGCGAAATCGTGGTGACCACCCTGAACCCCGACTATCCGCTGGTCCGTTTTGGCACCGGCGATCTCTCCGCCGTGTTGCCCGGCTTTTGCCCCACCGGCCGCACCAGCACCCGCATCAAGGGCTGGATGGGGCGCGCCGATCAGACCACCAAGGTGCGCGGCATGTTCGTGCACCCAGCGCAGGTCGCCGCCATCGCGCGCCGGTTTCCGCAGGTGCTGCGGGCCCGGCTGGTGGTGAGCGGCGAGATGGCCAGCGACCAGATGGTGCTGCAGGTCGAAACGCACGAAACCGCCGAGGGCTTTGCACGCCAGCTCGCCGACGTTGTACGCGAGGTGACCAAGCTGCGCAGCGAGGTGCAGATGGTGGCCCCGGGCTCCCTGCCCAACGATGGCCGCGTCATTGAAGACGCGCGCAGCTATCGCTGAAAAACATGCCCGCGCCCCCCCCCCCCGAATGCGGGTTGCGCAGGCGAGCGCAGGACACAGAACGCATCAGCGTTTACCCTTATAAAGCTATCAATTACATAGCTATAAAACTCCATACATATTAGTTTTCGAGGTTTATTAATTTAATTCATATCCGACAAGCTTTAAGTGATTTCCTCAATACCCCTTTGAGGCGGCCTCGTTATCATGGCGCGTCAAATTACCGGAGCGTTCCATGAAAACGATGCTGAAACTCGCACTGCTCGCCACCGCAGCAGCCGCCACACTGGGCGCACAAGCCCAGGATTATCCCGCCAAGGACAAGACCGTCACCCTGGTGGTGCCCTTTACCGCGGGCGGCCCCACAGACCGCGTAGCCCGTGACCTCGCAGAAGCCCTGCGCAAGCCGCTGGGCGCCAACGTGGTCGTGGACAACACGGCAGGCGCCGGCAGCTCGATCGGCGCAGCCCGCGTGGCCCGCGCAACCCCCGATGGCTACACGCTGCTGCTCAACCACATTGGCATGTCCACCATGCCTGCGCTGTACCGCAAGCTGTCGTTCAGCGTGCCCAACGATTTCGAGTACCTGGGCATGGTCAATGATGTGCCCATGACGCTGATCGCCCGGCCCAACATCCCGGCGAACAACATGAAGGAACTCACTGCCTGGATTGACCAGAACAAGGGCAAGATCAATCTGGGCAACGCGGGTCTGGGCGCGGCCTCTCACCTGTGCGGCCTGATGTTCCAGAACGCCATGCATGTCGAAATGACCACGGTGCCCTACAAGGGCACGGCGCCGGCCATCACCGACCTGATCGGTGGCCAGATCGACCTGCTGTGCGACCAGACCACCAACACCACGTCGCAGATCGAAGGCAAGAAGGTCAAGGCCTTTGCCGTGACAACCGCCAAACGCCTGAAGACACCGGCACTCAAGGACCTGCCCACGCTGGCTGAGTCGGGGCTGAAGAATTTTGAAGTGACCATCTGGCACGGCCTGTACGCGCCCAAGGGCACGCCAGCCGCCGTTGTGACCAAAATCAACGACGCCCTGAAGGTGGCCTTGAAGGACCCCGACTTCATCAAGAAGCAGGAAGGCCTGGGCGCCGTGGTGGTGACCGACAAGCGCGTCGAACCCGCTGAGCACAAGAAATTCGTGCAGGCCGAGATCGACAAGTGGGGCGCCGTCATCAAGGCCGCCGGTACCTACGCCGACTGAGCCCGTCCCGCTTTCAGCTTGGACACAGCCAGCCGCCTGCCCCTTGGGGCCAGGCGGCTTTTTTCTGGCGCGGACCCACGCGTACACGGCTGCACGCGCCGCATGGTTGGGGTTATCCACCTGCACGGCTGCGCCCGGGACGCGTAGAACCCAGGGGTCTCCCACTGAAAGGAAGTTCATGGCCTTGTTCATCCACCCGCCCCGCCGTCAAAGCCTTGCAGCCATGGTGGCGCTCTCCCTGGGTTGCGCCCTCGCTGCGCTGCCGGCCGCCCATGCCCAGGGCACCTGGCCCACCAAGCCGGTGCGCATCGTCGTACCCTTCGCACCGGGCGGCACCACGGACATCCTGGCGCGCGCGCTGGTACCGGACCTGAGCCGTGCGTTCGGCCAGCAGTTCATCGTGGACAACCGGGCAGGCGCGGGCGGCAACGTCGGCGCGGAAATCGTGGCCAAGTCCCCGGCAGACGGCTACACGCTGCTGATGGGCACCGTCGGTACGCACGGCATCAACCGCGCGCTCTACGCCAAGCTGCCTTACGATCCCATCAAGGATTTTGTGCCGGTGACGCTGGTGGCCGCCGTGCCCAACGTGATGGTGATGAACACCGACAAGGCCAAGGCCCTGGGGGTGAACAATGTGCAGGATTTCATCCGGGCGGCCAAGGCCAGCCCGGGAAAGATGAACATGGCATCGAGCGGCAACGGCACCTCCATCCATCTGGCTGGCGAGCTCTTCAAGAGCATGACGGGCACCTACATGCTGCATCTGCCGTACCGCGGCTCGGGGCCGGCACTGATGGACATGGTGGCCGGCAATGCCGATGTCATGTTTGACAACCTGCCCTCGTCGATGGCGCAGATCAAGGCCGGCAAGCTGGTTGCGCTGGCGGTGACCAGCAGCCAGCGCTCTGCGGCCCTTCCCGATGTGCCCACGGTGGAGCAGGCCGGCGGCCCGGCGCTCAAGGGCTATGAAGCCAGTTCGTGGTTTGGGCTGCTGGCGCCGGCAGGCACGCCGCCCGACATCGTCAACCGTGTCCAGCAGGAAGTCGCCAAGGCCCTGGCATCACCGGGCATGAAAGAGCGCTTGATGGCACAGGGGGCCATTCCCGGCGGCAACACGCCCACCGAGTTTGCCCGGCATATCGACAATGAGCACCGCAAATGGGCGGGCGTGGTGAAAGCCTCTGGCGCAAAGGTCGACTGACTTGCACGCGGCAGGGGTCCCTGCGTGCACCGCGTCAGGCGCCCCACACCACGTCGCGCTCCTCGGCGACCGAGCGGCGCAGCATTTCGAGAAACGGCGCCGCACGCTGGCGAAGGCGCACGGTGTCCGGGCGCTCCGCGCCATCCTCGTCGGCCTGTTCCTGGGCAACGGCGGCAAGGGCCTCGTCGGCTGCAACGGCAGCTTCCAGCGCAGCCATGGCACCAGGGATCTGTGCGGCCGTGATGATGCCGCTGGTGCCTGGGGTCTTGCCAATGATCTGAAGGATCTGGCGCCCTTGGGGTTCGAGCATGATCAGATCGGGGGCTGATCGGGACTTGAATTTATAGAGCATACAGCGGAGTCCTTGGTGTACATGTAATCGCGCGTGAACGGATACGCCGATTGTGCGCCGGTCATGGTGCCAGAGCGCATGTCGCCATCGGGGCGCACTGCCAGTATCTGGTGCAATGCCATCCAGCCGCGCTCAAACCCCAGCGCACTACCCGCCAGATACAGGCGATAGGCGCGCAGCGTCTTGTCCGCTTGCTCGGCTGTGGCCTGCTGCTGCAACACCTCGCGGGCGGGCTCCAGCACGGCTTCCAGCGCATCGGACCAGGCCCACAGCGTGCGGGCGTAATGGGGCCGCAGATTCTCGGTGTCCACCATCTCCAGCCCGGCCTGCGCCAGGTCGTGCAGCACGGCGCTGGCATGGAGCAGCTCGCCGCCCGGGAAAATGTACTGCTCGATGAAATCGCCCATGCCGGCGCCCAGCTGGACGTTGTCCACGCCACCGGCGGTGATGCCGTGGTTGAGCAGCAAGCCGCCCGGGCGCAGGAGCTTGCGCACGGCGACAAAGTAGGCGTGCATCTTCGCCCGCCCCACATGCTCAAACATGCCGACAGAGGCCACCTTGTCAAAGGGCTGCCCGGCCTGCAGTTCACGGTAGTCGCACAACTGCACGCGCACGCGCCCCTGGAGCCCGCGCGCCGTGATGAGTTGCTGCACATGCACATGCTGGTTGCGCGACAGGGTGATGCCGGTCGCGTCCACGCCATAGTGCTCTGCCGCCCACAGCAGCAGCGCCCCCCAGCCAGCGCCAATGTCCAGAAAGCGCTCACCCGGCTGCAGGCGCAGCTTGCGGCAGATCAGGTCCAGCTTGGCCTCCTGCGCGCGCGCCAGCGTCATGCCGGGGTGGCAAAAATAGGCACACGAATACACCCTGCGTGGATCCAGCCACAGGGCATAGAAATCATCCGACAGGTCATAGTGGAACCGCACATGGCGGGCATCGTGCTGGAGCGTGTGCACCGCCATCGATCTGGCGCGCGCCAGCACACGGTGCCACCAATGCTGGTGCGGGTCCTGCACCGGGCTGGTTGCCAGCAACCCGGCGGCAGCTGCCATCAATTCGCGCATGCTGCCTTCCAGCGCCACCTTGCCCTCGACAATCGCTGCGCCGACGTTCCCGATCTCACCCGTGGCCAGCGCCACCAGCGCCATGCGGTCCCGAAACCAGAGCGTGACGGCCGCGTTGCGCGCCCCCAGCCGCTGCCCTGCCGGCAACTGAACCGCCATGCGGACCGGCAGCGCCTCCAGCCGCCCCTCCAGGATGCGCAGCAAGTGTTTCATGGTTGTGCATTCTTGAAGCTGGCGGCCGGCACGTCAACACCTTGCCTGGCCGGCGGCGCTCGCCGGCCGCCGACACGGGCCGATCACGCGCCAGGGCAGCAGCATGGGTTCGATGCTTTTACCTTGGCTTGCTTCCACGCCAGGCCCCTCCAAGATGCCGATGCGCGCGTCGGGCCTTCGCCGTTGGGATACGGCAGGCCCCGATGCATGGCCCATGGTGGGCCGACGCCATCGGCCCACGCCGCGCGAAGCTCGCTGCCGCCCGGAGCAGCGGGTTCGTCAGGCAGATACGGCGCCAGGCACCTGACTGGCCAGCGCATGCCGCGCGGTGACCGTTGCCATCACACCCATGAAATGCCCGAACGCGGGCGTCGCGCGGCCGGGCACCTTGGCGGCATCGTCGTAGCGGCGCAGCCGGATGGCTTCGCTGGCGAATGGCTGGGAGGCAAATTGCACCGCCTCCTCTACCGAGTACGCACCCCCTTGCAACTCCAGGCTTTGCCGGGAAGCAGGCGACAGTGCTTCCCAGTACCCTTGTTCCATGGTGCAGAGGTAGCGCTTGGCATCGACATGCAGCCGCACGGGCTCCAGCACGGCACGTGGCAGCAGGGCCCGCAGGAAAGGCAGCGCCACATACTGGTGCAGATCATCGTGGCCCGCACGGTCTGCCGCCCCACCGTCTGGCGCCAACAGGTGTCCAATGTCATGCAGCAGCGCCGCGGCCACGGTTTCCGGCGTTTCACCGGCCAGTTCGGCCAGGTGGGCGCACTGCAACGCGTGCTCGAGCTGGCTGACGGCTTCGCGGCCATACTGCTCCTTGCCGCGGGTCACCAGCACATGCGAAATATCGATCAGGGTCAACGCCATGGGGGCTCCAGTGGCGGCGTTACACCAGGGCCTTTCGAACGCGTGCAGACACCAGGTCGATGGCACTCACGGTCACCACGATGATGAGCATCACCGCACAGGTTTCGGCATATTGAAAGCCACGGATGATTTCCCACAGCACCACGCCGATCCCCCCGGCACCCACCATGCCCACCACCGACGCGGAACGCACGTTGGCCTCGAAACGGTAGAGCGTGAATGAAATCCACAGCGGCATCACCTGCGGAATCACGCCATAGATGATTTCATGCAAGGCACTCGCCCCGGTCGAGCGGATGCCTTCCACGGGCTGGGGATCGATGGCCTCCACCGCCTCGGAAAACAGCTTGGCCAGCGTGCCCGAGGTATGGATCCACAGCGCCAGCACGCCCGCGAAAGGCCCCAGGCCCACGGCCACCACGAACAGCATGGCAAAGACCATTTCGTTGATGGCACGGAAGGTATCGAGCACGCGGCGCATCGGCTGGTACACCCACCACGGCACGATGTTGGACGAGGCCAGCAACGCCAGAGGCACGGCGGTCAGCACTGCCAGGGCCGTGCCCCACAGCGCGATCTGCAAGGTGACGAGCATCTCCTGCACATACAGCTGCCACTGCGCAAAATTGGGAGGAAAGAACTCTGCCGCATACCGTGCCATGTTGCCCGAGTCCTGCAGCAGGTCCAGAGGGCGCATGTCGGCACCCTTCCATGAAGCGGCCAGCAGCACCAGCAGAATGCCCCAGGACAGGTACCAGCCCAGGCTGCGCTTGGGTGCGGTGGCCTGGGCCAGGTGGGTGAGCGAAGGGGTCAGGGCAGAAGACATGGATATACCTGCAATCACCGGGGCGGCGGGCAGCAACTGCTGTTGTCAGCCCACCGCCGGCACAAGAGTGGAACGCTTTACTTCAGGGACGCCAGCTGCTGATCGATCTCGGCCAGGCGGGTCTTCTTCTCGGTCTCGGCCAGTGTGCTGTCGGCTTCGATCTTGTTGCGCTTGCCGAACAGGTCGAGCTGGCGGATCGGGGTGAGCTGCGCATTGCTCGACGGCTTGAAGCCCGACAGCTTGGAGATCTTCATCACGATCTCCTTCTCGCGGGGATCGGTCTTGGCGTAGTTGTAGAAGAAATTCTTGATCTTCGTCTTGGTGGCCTCGGGCAGCTCCTTGTGCATCACCAGCGGGTCGAGCGCGATGAGGGGCGAGGTCCAGACGATCTTGATGTCCTTGAACTTCTCGGGCTGCCGTTCCTGGATCTTGCCGAGGTTTTCGCTGTTGTTGGTGGCCACATCGACCTGCTTGTTGGCCACTGCCAGGGCATTGGTCTCATGGTTGGCGCTGCGCACGATCTTGAAATGCGTCTTCACGTCGACCTTGTTCTGTGCAAAGGCGTAGTAGCCAGGCACCAGGAAACCCGAGGTGGAGTTGGGGTCACCGTTGCCGAAGCTCAGCGACTTGCTGTTCTTGAGCACGTCATCCAGCGTGGCCAGGGGGCTGTCCTTGTGCACGATGAGGTGCGAGTAATAGCCCTGCGTGCCATCGGCGTTGACCATTTGGGCAAACACTTCGCCGTTGGCGCGGTCCACGGCTTCCATGGCCGATTTGTTGCCCAGCCAGGCCACCTGCACCTTGTTGAAACGCATGCCTTCGATGATGCCGGCGTAGTCGGGCGCAAAGAACGCCTTGATCTTGAAGCCGGTCTGCTGGGCCATGTCGTCGAGCAGAGGCTGCCAGTCGGCCTTGAGGTTCTGCGTGGCCTCGGTGGAGATGATGCCGAAGTTGATGTCCTGGGCAAAGGCCCCCGTCATGCCCAGGCCCAGGGCCATGGCTGCGCACAGTTTCTTGATCATGAAAACTCCCGTGAATGGAAAGAGCGAAAGAAAGGAATCAGGCCGCCTGGGCCAGGGGCGGCATCCAGCCGGCCACCGGCGAAACCGCAGGCGCGGCAGCCGAAGGCAAAGGATTCGCACCCGTCAGGATCTCGTCGGCCTGCACGCCATAGAGCTCACGCAGCAGCCCGGGGGTGAGTGCAGCGGATGGGCCGTCGTACACCACGCGGCCCTGGTGCAGTGCCACCACGCGGGGGCAGTATTTGATGGCCACATCCACCTGGTGCAGCGACACGATGACCGTGCTGCCGTCTTCGCGGTTGATGCGCGCCAGGATGTCCATGACCTTGCGCGAAGACTCGGGGTCGAGCGAGGCGATGGGCTCGTCGGCCAGCACCACCTTGGCGCCCTGCACCAGGGTGCGGGCAATGGCGGCCCGCTGCTGCTGCCCGCCCGACAGGGTGGAGGCGCGCTGGGCGTGGCAGTCGGCAATGCCGACACGGGCCAGCGCCTCCAGCGCCAACGCGCGTTCGTGCGGCCTGAACAGCCGCAGCCAGCCGCGCCAGCGCGGCGTGCGGTGCAACAGGCCCACCAGCACATTCATCAGTACCGGCAAACGGTCCACCAGGTTGAACTGCTGGAACACGAAACCCACCTGCGCCCGCACCTGGCGAATGTCACGGTGGATGCGACCACCCTGCTGCACGCAGCGGCCGTCCACCTCGATCAGCGAATCGCTGGCGCCGTCGGCCACCACCAGCCCGGCCACGTGGCGCAGCAGGGTCGATTTGCCAGAACCGGATGCACCGATCAAGGCCACCATCTCGCCACGCTGCACGGTCAGGTTGATGTCGCGCAAGGCGTGCTTGCCATTGGCAAAATGCTTGTTCAGTTGCTGTATGCGAAGTGCTGTAGACATCACATGGCCCTCAAGTCGTCTAGACAACCCAGTGTGCGGCTGCCTCATGACATGGTTTTGACAGTTGCAAGAAATTTGGGTGTCAGAAAAGGGCCTCAGAGCACCCGCATGCCCTCGCGCCACACCCCGCGCACCACGGCCTGCAGCGATCCATCCGACAGTTCGGCCATGTGCACCTGGACCAGGTCCGCGCGCAGCCCCGGCGCCAGTTCGCCCCGGTCGGTCATGCCGGCCGAGCGGGCGGGGTTGCGCGTGACGGTGGCCACCGCCTGCGGCAGGGTGAGGATGCCGTCATGCACCAGGCGCATCACCGCACTCAGCAGGCTGCCGGGCACGTAGTCGGACGAAAGAATGTCCAGCAGCCCCTGGCGCGCCAGGTCGGCCGCTGCCACATTGCCCGAGTGCGAGCCACCGCGCACCACGTTGGGGCCGCCCATCACGGTGAGCAGGCCACGCTCATGCGCAGCGCGTGCAGCGGCCAGCGTGGTCGGGAACTCCGACATCGCAGCCCCCTCGGCATGGGCCTGCGCCACATGCGCCACCGTGGTGTCGTCGTGGCTTGCCAGCGAGATGCCGTGCGTGCGGCAGTAATCCACGAAGTAGGCGCGGTGCGGCTCGGCATATTGCGCCTGCAGCGTAGCGGCATGCTCTACCTGGCGCTCGAACTTCTCGGCGCTCCAGCCCTTCTTGCCGGTGTAGTAGGTGCGCGCCTGTTCGATGTCTTCCCACTGGCGCTGGCCTGGCGTATGGTCCATCAGCGAGATCAGCGACAGGCGCGGGTGCCCGTGGAAGGGCTCGAACAGCTCGATGGTGTTGGGTGCGGGCAGTTCGCAGCGCACATGCAGGTGGTGGTCGGCGCGCAGCAGGTTGCGCTCGGTGCAGGTGGCTATGGTGTCGAGCACGCGGTTCCAGGCACTGCCGCGCAGGCTGTCCGCATCCGCCTCGCCCACGCCCAGGGCATCCAGCACCGTGGTGATGCCGGCGGCGGCGATCTCGGCATCGTGGGCGAGCAGCGCGGGCATCTCGGCCCATTGCACCTTGGGCCGGGGCATGAGGTGGCGCTCGAAGTTGTCGGTGTGCACCTCCACCAGGCCCGGCATCAGGTAGTCGCCACCCAGGTCAAGGCCTTCCAATGCCGAGCTTGCTCCGGCGTCCATCGACGCGATGCGCCCCGCGTCTGCCCGCAAGGCGCCGTGCACCACCTCGCCCGGCAGCACCAGGCGGGCGTTCTTGAAGACCATGGTGCTCATGCTGCCGCCCCCCGGAAATCGCCCACATTCACGCGGCGCGTGGCCACGGCGGCACCCACATGGGCGTCGTGGAAGATGCCCACCAAGGCGGCTCCGCGCGCCACCGCCTCGCCCATCAGGGCAATCACGGTTTCGGTGTTGGCCGCGTCCAGCGATGCCGTGGGCTCATCGAGCAGCAGCAGCGGCTTGGGCTTGATCATGTTGCGCGCGATGTTGACGCGCTGCTGCTCGCCGCCCGAAAAGGTGGCGGGCGGCAGGTGCCACAGGCGCTCGGGAATGCGCAGGCGCTCCAGCCACTGGCGTGCCTGGTCGCGCGCCGCCTCCAGCGCGGCAATGTCATCGTGGGCATCCTCGGCCAGCGGCTCGGCCACCACGTCCAGCGCCGACACCCGGGGAATCACGCGCAGGAACTGGCTGACATACCCGATGGTGTCGCGGCGCAGCTGCACCAGCGCGCGGGGCGTGGCCTGCGTCACATCCACCGCCGCGCCGCCGGGCGGCTGCACCGTGATGCTGCCAGCATTGGCGCGGTAGTTCGCGTAGATCATCTTGAGCAGCGTGCTCTTGCCCATGCCCGAGGGACCGTCGAGCACCACGCACTCGCCCGGGCTGACGGCCAGGTTCACATGGTCCAGCACGGACAGTTCAATGCCGTTGCGGTGGTGCAGGGTGAAGCGCTTGGCCACCCCTTTCATCTGGAGAATGGGAGGGTTCATGGCTGCAATACCGAAGAGACGAGAAGCTGGGTATAGGGATGCTGCGGGTCGTCGAGCACCTGGTCGGTGAGGCCCGACTCGACCACGCGGCCGCGCTGCATCACCACCATGCGATGGGCCAGCAGCCGCGCCACCGCCAGGTCGTGCGTGACGATGATGGCGGCCAGCTGCATCTGCCGTGTGAGCTGGCGCAACATGTCCAGCAGGCGCGCCTGCACCGACACATCCAGGCCCGAGGTGGGCTCGTCCATGAACACCAGGCGGGGCTGCGTGACCAGGTTGCGGGCAATCTGCAGGCGCTGGCGCATGCCACCCGAGAAGGTG
This sequence comes from Acidovorax sp. GW823-FHT02H02, assembly GCF_058797075.1. Lineage (NCBI taxonomy): Bacteria > Pseudomonadati > Pseudomonadota > Betaproteobacteria > Burkholderiales > Comamonadaceae > Acidovorax > Acidovorax sp. GW823-FHT02H02. The sequence continues at coordinate 80,600 of NZ_JBXAJH010000010.1, forward strand.
CGCGGCGCGTCGTCGATGCGCGCCGGATCAATCTCCACGCGCTGCAGCCAGTCGGCAGCGGTGCTGCGCAGGCGGCCATAGTGGCGCTCGCCCAGGCCCATCAGGCGTTCGCCCACGTTGGCCCCGGCCGATACATCCATGCGCAGGCCGTCCGCTGCGTTCTGGTGCACGAAGCCCCAGTCGGTGCGGGCCAGCAGGCGCTGCTGGGCTTCGGTCATGGCATAGATGTCCTGCAGCTCGCCACTGCGCTGGCGGAACTGCACCGTGCCTTCGTCCGGGGCGCTGCGTGCCGCAATGGCGTTGAGCAGCGTGGACTTGCCGGATCCGGACTCGCCCACCACGGCGAGCACCTCGCCAGGCCACAGGTCAAAGGACGCGCCCTGCAGCGCCACACGGTCGCCATAGCGCTTGCTGACGTTGCGCACGCTCAGCAGCGGCGCAGCAGGTTCGGGGTGGTTCATGGGAGGGTCTCGACAACAAAGCTCAGGCCATGCTGCGCAAAGCCCAGGGATTCATAAAAGGCATGGGCGCCCGCGCGGCGGGCGTTGGACGAGAGCGCGAGCTTGTAGCAGCCCGCATCGCGCGCCCGCTGCATGGCGTGGGCCATCATCTGGCGGCCAATGCCACGGCCCTGCTGGTCCTGTGCCACCACCACGTCTTCGACGATGGCCGAGGGTGCCCCCCGGTGCGCCAGGTTGTGCATGACGAGCAGCGCATACGTGCCCACCACCGCGCCGTGCGCCGCCGTATCGCAAGCCACCCACAGGCGATAGCTGGGGTAGCGGGCAAACTGGGCCCATACGGCCTGGGCTTCTTCCAGGGTCAGCACGTCAGCGGGGCTGTCTTCGATGGCGGCATACAGGGCCAGCACGCTCTCCAGGTCTGCACGCTGGGCTTCGCGAAGGTGCACGCTGCTCATGCTGCACCGCCCTGCGCCTGCGCGGAATCGGTCGGCTGTGCCTGGCGCTCCTGGCAGTAGTCGGAGTCCGAGCACACATGCATGCGGGTGCCCCGATCGTCGGTGATGACCTCGTCCAGAAAGCTGTCGGTCGCACCGCACAGCGCGCAGGCCGCATCCCAGCGCTGCACCTCGAAGGGGTGGTCGTCGAAGCCCAGGCTTTCCACCGGCGTGTAGGGCGGCACGGCGTAGATGCGCTTTTCGCGGCCGGCCCCGAACAGCTGCAGGGCCGGGCTCATGTGCAGCTTGGGGTTGTCGAACTTCGGGATCGGCGAGGGCGACATCACGTAGCGGCCGTTCACCAGCACCGGGTAGTCGTAGGTGGTCGCGATGTGGCCGTGGCGCGCGATGTCCTCGTAGAGCTTCACGTGCATCAGGCCGTACTCGGCCAGGCCATGCAGGGTACGGGTTTCGGTTTCGCGCGGTTCCAGCCGCTGCATGGGCTCGGGCACGGGCACCTGGTAGACGAGTACCTGGCCTTGGGTCAGCGGAGTCTCCGGAATGCGGTGGCGCGTCTGGATCAGCGTGGCCTCGACGGTGCGCGTGGTGGTGGCCACCCCCGTGGTGCGCTCGAAGAACCGACGGATGTTCACGGCGTTCACCGTGTCATCCGAGCCCTGGTCGATGACCTTGAGGCGGTCCTGCGGCCCGATGATGGCCGCCGTCACCTGGATGCCGCCCGTGCCCCAGCCATAGGGCAGCGGCATCTCGCGCGAGCCGAAGGGCACCTGGTAGCCGGGGATGGCCACGGCCTTGAGGATGGCGCGGCGGATCATGCGCTTGGTGCGTTCGTCCAGATAGGCGAAGTTGAAATGTCCGTCGGCCTGGGCCGCCTCGGCGGGCAGTCCCATCACGGCGGGCATACAGTCGGGGTGATGGGGTGCATTCATGCATCGTCTCCTTGCAAGGGATCGGCAGTGGCCGCGCTGGCGGCGGCGCGCATCTTGCGCACCAGCTCCAGCTCTGCCTGGAAATCCACGTAGTGCGGCAGCTTCAGGTGCTGCACGAAGCCCGAGGCCTCCAGGCTGTCGCTGTGCGAGAGCACGAACTCCTGCATCTGCGCGGGCGAATTGATGGCCTCGCCCAGCTCGTCGGCCCGCAGCGCGCGGTCCACCAGGCTCATGGCCATGGCCTTGCGTTCGCTGTGGCCAAACGCCAGCCCGTAGCCCCGCGTGAACTGCGGCGGACTGGTCTTGCTGCCTGCGAACTGGTTCACCATTTCGCACTCGGTGATTTCGATATCGCCCAGGGAGATCGCAAAGCCCAGTTCCTCGGGTTCGACCTCCACCGCCACCGTGCCCAGGCGCACCTCGCCCACGAAGGGATGCGAGTGCGCATAGCCGCGCTGTGTGGAATACGCCATGGCCAGCAAAAAGCCTTCGTCGCCGCGCGCCAGATTCTGCAGCCGCGTGGCACGGTCGGCCGGAAAACGCAGGGGCTCGCGCGTCAGGTCGCTGGGCATCGGGTCACCCGGCGGGGCGGGCCGGGTTTCCATGAGCCCCTCCTGGTTCAGCAAGTCCACCACGCGCGGGCTGGCCACAGGCTCTGGCACCACCGGCGCGCTGCTGGCCGGCCCATCCATCGCCGCGCCCTGTGCCAGCAGCGTGAAGTCCAGCAGCCGCTGGGTGTAGTCATAGGTCGGACCCAGCACCTGCCCGCCTGGCAGGTCCTTGAAGGTGGCGGAAATGCGGCGGTCGAGCGCCATGGCGGCGGTGTCCAGCGGACAGGTGGTGCCCAGGCGCGGCAACGTGGCGCGGTAGGCCCGCAGCAGGAAGATGGCCTCGACCAGATCGCCCGACGCCTGCTTGATGGCCAGTGCCGCCAGCTCGGGGTCGTAAACCGATCCCTCGGTCATCACGCGGTCCACGGCCAGCTTGAGTTGCTGGTGGATCTGGGCCACCGACAGTTCAGGCTGTGCGGGGTCGCCCCGGCGCTGTTCGGCCAGGAGGCGATAGCTGTTGAGGATGGCGGCTTCTCCGCCCTTGACGGCTACGTACATGCTCAGGCCTCCACGGCGGACGCGATGCGGGTGGTGCGGGGCAGGCCCGCAAGCTGGTGCGCCGTGGCCAGCAGCACATCCACACCGCGCGGAAAGGCGGCATGGTTGTCGGCCCACTGGCGTTCAAAGTCGGCCGGCAGACCGCTCACCCGCAGCTGCTGCACGCCCCGCATGCCCGGGCCGCTCAGACACCACATGCCCTCTGCCGGTTTGCCGACGGTCATGGCCTCCACATCGATGAAGCAGGTGGCCGATTGCTCGGGGTAGGCATCGCTGCCCTGCGCAAAGGTGGACAGGGGTGGCAGGGCATCGCCCTGCGCCACCCAGGCGAAGCGGGCCAACTCTGGCCTCGCCACCAGCTGGCAGCCGGTGTGAAAGCGCAGCCACAGGCCCGCATTGCTGGCCGCCAGGCGGGGCGACAGCCACAGCGTGCAATCGCTGTCGAGCAGGGCCAGCAAGGCGGCTGCCGAAGCGCCATGGCCTGCCGCAGGCAACTCGGCATCGTGGCCCAGGTGCACCGGCTGGCCCGGTTGCGACAGCGCCTGCAAGACGGCACGGAACACGGCCTGGCTGCCCAGGGCTTCGCTGGAGAATCCCGCGCCCAGCGCGGACAACGCGTGCTCGTTCATTCCGCGTCCTCCTCGCCATCGCCTGCGCTTTCGCGGGCCACCGTGAAGAAATCAACCTTGGTGCTGGCGGCACGCGCCCTTCGGCGCGCCTGCAGCTCCACCAGATGCCTGCGCACCGGTTCGAGCAGGGCGGCGTCCAGCGCCGACTGCTGTGCGGGGTCCTGCAGCAAGGCATCGGCCAGCGCGGCCAGATGCACCTGGCGCTGCGAACGCCCCAGCACATAGGCCACGCCCACGGTGGCTTCACCAGCGCCGGCCTCCACGCGCAACGCGCAGCGGGTGACCGTGATCTCCCCCAGGTTGAAGCGCTCGCCCGTGCCACCGGCGCGGCCCTGCACCATCATCAGCCCGGTTTCTGGGGCACGCAGCCAGCGTGCGGGTCGGCCCACGTGTTCGCGCAACGCGGGCTCCAGCAGCTCGATCGGCGCGCGGGCCAGCAAGGCTATCCATTGCGCCCGCTCGGGCGGCCTGCCGGCGCCGGGGTTGTCAAAGGCTTGAAACATGAAAGTGATACCCTGAAAGTTGTATAGACAAATTGAACAACTCGCGCCAGCTTAAAGAGCGCTCATGTAGTTTTCATGACAGCCAGCACCTCCTCCACGGTTTCCTCCACCCCGGCCCCGCGCCCGGCCCGCGACAGCTTCTGGACACGCATCGCCGCCGAACTGGCCGAGGCCATCGGCAACGGCATTTACCCACCCGGCCAGCGCCTGCCCTCGGAGCACGCGCTGGCCGAACAGTTCGGCGTGAACCGCCACACCATCCGCCGCTCGCTGGCCAGCCTGTGCACCCAGGGCCTGGTGCGCATCACGCAAGGCAGCGGCACTTACGTGGAAGACTTTGCGGTGGACCTGGTGCTGGGCAAGCGCACGCGGCACCAGCAAGGCCTGGCGCAGGCCGGCCTGCGCGGCAGCCTGGAGGTGCTGCACGAACAGGTGGCGCCTGCCACCGCGGCACTGGCCAGGGCCCTGCAGGTGCCGGTGCGCAGCAAGGTGCTGGTGCTGCGCGTGACGGGCAACGCCGAAGGCCAGCCGCTGCATGTGAGCGAGCGCTACTTCCCCCTGCCCCGCTTCGACGGGCTGGCCGCCGTGGTGCGGGAGACCGGCTCCATCACGGCAGGCTTCGCCGCCCATGGCGTGGCCGACTACACCCGCCGCGAAAGCCGCATCACCGCCGAGCTGCCGGAGACGCAGGTGGCCACCGCACTGCGCCAGCCCGCCAGCCGCCCCGTGCTGCAGGTGGAGAGCCTGAACGTGGACCCCGCCGGCGTCCCCATCGAATGGGCCCGCGCCTGGTTCGCGGGCGACCGCGTCAAACTGACCATTGCACACGATGAGCACTGAAACCGCCCCCGCGCACCGCTACGCGGTGTATTTCGCCCCGGCCCCCGGCACCCTGGGCTGGCTGGCCGGCAGCCACTGGCTGGGCCGCTGCGCAGCGCAGCTGCAACCCCTGCCCCAGCTGGACATCGTGGGCGTAGCCCGGGAAGACCTGTACCGCCTGACGGCAGCGCCCCGGCGTTACGGCTGGCACGCCACGCTGAAAGCGCCCTTCATGCTGGCGCCCGGCGTGGACTGGCTGACGCTGCACCAGGCCACACAAGCCGTAGCCCGCCAACTGCAGCCCTTCACCCTGCCGCCCCTGCAGGTCGAACGCCTCGACGATTTTCTGGCGCTGGTGCCGATGGCAGCGCCCGCCACACAAGCCGCCCTCCACGAAGCCGCCGCCGCCTGCGTGACGCAGCTGCAGCCGCTGGCGGCGCCTTTGCCGCCATTCGAGCTGGCACGCCGACGGGCGGGCGGGCTGACGCCCCGGCAGGACGCGCTGCTGCTGCGCTGGGGCTATCCGTTCGTGCTGGAAGAGTTTCGCTTTCACCTGTCGCTGACCGGCCCGCTCGACACCGTGGCCGCCAGCACCCAGGCCCTGGTGCAGGATGCGGCGGAACAGTTCTTCGCCGATCTGCCCCCCCTGAGCTTCAACAGCCTGGCCCTGTTCGCCGAACCCACCCCGGGCGCCGATTTCGTGTTGCTGGACCACCTGGAGATGGGGTCATGACCGGGCGGCTGGTCTATTGCATGGGCCCCTCGGGCGCAGGCAAGGATTCGCTGTTCGACTGGCTGCGCCAGCACCTGCCCGAATCCAGCCGCGTGCGCTGGGCGCGGCGCACCATCAGCCGCGCCGCGCCCGCCGGCGGCGGCGAAACACACGAAAGCGTGGATGAAAGCACCTTCAGACAGCTGCGCGACGCCCAGGCCTTTGCCCTGCACTGGGAGGCCAACGGCCTGCACTATGGGGTGCGGCATGCAGAGCTCGCACCGCTGGCCAGGCACACATGGGTGCTGGTCAACGGCTCACGCGCCTATCTGCCCCAGGCGCTGCAGCACTACCCGCAGCTGGTTGCCGTGCACATCACCGCCAGCCCCGACGTGCTGCGCCAGCGCCTGACCGCCCGTGGCCGCGAAAGCGCAGAGCAGATCGAAGCACGGGTCCGGCGGGCTGCGGCCTTCCAGCCCACGCCCCATGCCGCCGCCGTGCAGGTGCACAACGACACCACCCTGGACCACGCAGGCAGCACCCTGCTGCACGCGCTGCGGCAACTGCCTGGCTGGCCCGCCTGAACCCTGCCCATTGCAACGGCCATGGCGTCCTGGGAACTTGTTCACGATCTGAGACACTTCCCACCCATGTCCACCGTCACCATCTATCACAACCCGAAATGCGGCACTTCCCGCAACACCCTGGCCATGATCCGCAACAGCGGTGTGGAGCCAGAGGTCATTGAATACCTCAAGACACCGCCCAGCCGCGAAACCCTGGTATCCCTGATTGCGGCCACCGGCCAGCCGGTGATCAACGCAGTGCGCTCCAAGGAGACGCTGTTCACTGAACTGAACCTGGGCGCCCCCGGCGTAACGGACGACCAGCTCATCGATGCCATGCTGGCCCACCCCATCCTCATCAACCGTCCCATCGTGGTCACGCCGCGGGGCACACGCCTGTGCCGCCCATCAGAGGCTGTGCTGGACATCCTGCCCCAGCCACAGCAGGGCGCCTTCACCAAGGAAGACGGCGAAGTGGTCATCGATGCCAAAGGCCAGCGCGCCTGACGCACCAGCCCCCGCAGCACCCGGTTTTCAGGCGCGCGGCATGCCCAGCGCCTGCCGCGCATCCAGCGCGGCGGCGCGGACGTGGCACCCCTCCAGGTGGTCGTTCACCAGCCCCATGGCCTGCATGAAGGCGTACATGGTGGTGGGGCCCACAAAGCTCCAGCCGCGTTGTTTGAGGTCTTTCGACAGGGCCACGGATGCGGGCGAGGTGACCAGGGTGCGCGCCACTTCACGGGTGATGCGCTGCGGGCGATCCGCGGCAGCCGGCTCGAAGCGCTACACATAGTGCGCCAGCGAGCCAAACTCGCGCCGCAGCGCCAGCACCCGCCGGGCATTGTGGATGGTCGATTCGATCTTGCCGCGGTGGCGCACGATGGCGGCGTCCTGCACCAGGCGTTCCACGTCCTGCGCATCGAATGCGGCAATGGCTTCGGCGTCGAACCGGGCGAACGCAGCCCGGAAGCCCTCGCGCCGGTTCAGGATGGTGAGCCAGCTCAGGCCCGCCTGGAAGCCTTCCAGGCAGAGCTTTTCGAACAGCCGCCGGTCATCCACCACCGGGAATCCCCATTCATGGTCGTGGTAGTGGCGGTACAGCGGTGTGGCCTGGCACCAGCTGCAGCGCGGGCAGCCAGCCTCGTCGGCAAACAGGCCCGCAGACATGGGCGTGGCAGGTTCCGGGGCAGCAAGGGTCATGGCGCATTCTAGAAACGGCGCGCGCCAGGCTCCTGGCAGGCCCTGCAGACCGCAAGCGGCCGGCCTTGCGCCCCTTGTGTCTACACTGCGTGCCATCCCCTGCTCTCCTTGCCGGCATGCCCTTTTCGTTTCTGCCACGCGGCGCACTGTTCAGCCTTCTGCTCCTGGCACTGCCGGGCTGCGCCAGCCAGGGCAGCACGCTGGGCTACTACTGGCAGTCGGTGCGGGGGCATCTGCAGATCATGCAGGCCGCCGAGCCCATCGACCGCTGGGTGGCACGAACCGACACGGCCCCCGCACTGCGCGAACGCCTGCAGCTGGCCCAGCGCGCCCGCGCCTTTGCGGTGACGGAACTGGCCCTGCCCGACAACGCCAGCTACCGCCGCTATGCCGACCTGAAGCGCCCCTATGCCGTGTGGAACGTGGTGGCCGCGCCGCCCTTTGCACTCACGCTGCACCGCTGGTGCTTTCCGGTCGCAGGCTGCATCGGCTACCGCGGTTATTTCACCGAAGCCGACGCCCAGGCCGAAGCCGCCCAGCTGGCGCAGCAAGGCCTGGAGGTCGAGGTGTATGGCGTGCCCGCCTACTCCACCCTGGGTTACATGAACTGGGCCGGCGGCGACCCGCTGCTCTCCACCTTCGTCGCCTGGCCCGAGGGCGAATTCGTGCGCCTGCTGTTCCACGAACTGGCGCACCAGGTGGTCTATGTGCCGGACGACACGCTGTTCAACGAATCGTTTGCCACGTCGGTGGAGCGGCTGGGCAGCGCGCAGTGGCTGGCCACGCAGGCCAGCCCGCAGGCCCGCGCGGCCTTTGCCGAAAGCAACGGGCGGCGCAGCGCCTTCCGCGCCCTGACGCGCGCCACCAGGGCGCGGCTGGCGGCCATTTATGAACAAAAAGAGGCTCTGGCGCTGGATGAGAAAGCGCTGGCAACCATGAAAACAGAAGCAATGCAGGACTTTCGCACCGGCTACGCTGCGCTGCGCACCGGCTGGCTGGCGGCCCCGCACGGACGGCCCGCCGCCCTGAATACCGCTCAGCTGGCAGGTTACGACCGCTGGGTGGCCCAGGCCAACAACGCCAGCTTTGCCGCCCAGGCCGCCTATGACGAACTGGTGCCCGCGTTCGAAGCCCTGTTCGAGCGCGAGGGCCGCCAGTGGCCCCGGTTTTATGATGCCGTCAGACAACTGGCGCAGCAGCCCCCGGCGCAACGCCACCAGAGCCTGCGCGCACTACAACCCCACCACAAGGAGACCCCCGGTGCCTGACATCCACATCCACCGCGAACACCACCTGGGCTTCGAGGAAGCCCGAAAAATCGGTTGCGCCTGGGCCGAAAAGGCGGAAGAAAAGTTTGCCATGGACTGCACCTACGAAGAAGGCGACACGCAGGACACCCTGCACTTCAGCCGTGCCGGCATCAACGGCACGCTGCTGGTGGATGCCATCCAGTTTGAAATGAAGGCCGAGCTCGGCTTCCTGTTGGGCGCCTTCAAGGCGCGCATCGAAGCCGAGATCGGCGAGCAGCTCGATGCGCTGCTCAACGCCCCCCGCCCCGGCGCAGGCAAGGCAGCGTCGGCCAAAAAGCAGGCCCCCGCCACGGCGGCGGCCCCGAAAGCCTGAGATGGCCACACCGAACACACCGCGGCCCACAGCAGCGCCTGCCGGGACAACGCCCGCCTACGAAACACTGTCCACCCTGCTGCACACCCGCTACAGCTGCCGCGCCTTCCTGCCGCAGGCGCTGGAGCGCGCCACCATCGAACGCATCCTGGCAACCGCGCAGCGCACGGCCTCGTGGTGCAACGCGCAGCCCTGGCAGCTCACCATCGCCAGCGGCGCGACCCTGGCCCGCCTGCGCAGCGCCCTGCAGGCCCATGTGGCGGCCCAGGCCCCGGCGCCCGACCTGCCCTGGCCACGCGAATACCGGGGCGTCTACCAGGAGCGCCGGCGCCAATGCGGCTGGGGTCTGTACGAGGCCCTGGGCATCGCCAAGGGTGACCGCGAGGCCTCTGCCCGGCAGGCGGCGGAAAACTTCACCATGTTTGGCGCCCCGCATGTGGCCATCGTCAGCAGCGACGAGGCCCTGGGTTTGTATGGTGCGGTGGATTGCGGCGCCTATGTGGGAAATTTTCTGCTGGCCGCCCACAGCCTGGGCGTGGCATCCATTGCGCAGGCCGCGCTGGCCGCCTACCCCGGCGTGCTGCGCGAGGTGCTGGGCATTGCCCCAGACCGCAGCATCGTCTGCGGCATCTCGTTCGGACTGGCCGATCCTGCGCATCCGGCGAACCTTTTCCGCACACAGCGCGCTGCTGTGGGCGACAGCGTGACCTGGCGCGACTGAGGCACCGCCCGCCGCCACCCTGTGGCGCCCATGAAAAAACGGCCCGAAGCCGTTTTTTCATGGGCAGACACCGCTTCAGCTCAGCGACTCAATCAGGTCGATGTACTGCTGCTTGGCGGTATCGAGACCGGTGCCCTTGAGCTTTTCCCAGGCATCCCACTTGGCGCGGGCCACCACATCGGAAAAGCCGGGCTTCTTTTCGGAGTTGTCACCCGCCGTGGCCTGCTTGTACAGCGCATAGATCTTCAGCAGCGTGACGTTGTCGGGGCGCTCACTGAGGTTCTTGGAGTTGGCCACTGCGGCCTCGAAAGTGGCGTTCAGGTCAGCCATGTCGTTTGTCCTTGAAGGAAAAGTGGGAAGAGTAAAGGGTGGGCAACGATGTGCAGGCGCGTATCTTAGGACTTGTTCAGCCCCTGCACCGCCTGGAACATCGACTGCCGCGCCTGGCTGATGACCTGGCCTTTCCAGGCGTCTGTATCGGTGTAGAACGCGGCCAGCATCTGGGCCTTGATCTGCGCGGCCTGGGCGGCGGGCGCCTCGGGGTGGAGGTGGAGCCAATGCTCGGCGCGCAGGGCCTGCAGCACGTCCTCCAGGGGCTGTGTGCCGTATTCCAGGGTCATGCCGGTGAATTCTGCCTGGGGGCATTCGTCCTCGATGGCGGTCCACATCAGGCCCGTGAGGAAGGCCGAGCTGGAGGAACCGTCATGCAGCGATGTGACAGGCGTGGCGCCACCGCCCGCCCACCACTGCCGCGCCCGCTGCACGGCGGCGGCATCGTCGGGACCGCAGTGGATGCGCTCACCCAGGCCGCTGGGCCCCAGGCCCGTGTGCAGATCGATCCAGCCCACGCGCGCGGCCCGGCTGCCATGCTGGCGCAGCACCGCGCGCAGCGTGCGGTTGCTCCAGGTCGGCGCGGTGCCGCCATAAAACAGGCCGCCGGCAAACTCATGCTGCCCACGCGTGATGGCGGCCTGCCAGGCGGCCGCGCCATGCCCGGCAATCCAGGCCTGCACGTCCCTCACGTTGTTCGCCTGGGGCGGCCACGCATCGGGCAGCAGCAGCGGCGCCACTTCGCGGTAGGCCGTATTGACCGGCAGGGGCTGGCTGAAGTCGTGGAAATTGCGGTTCAGGTCGACGTTTTCGTGCGTGGCGCGGCGGATATGCGAGAACCCATGGGGGTTGAGCGCGTGGATGTAGAGCACGGCCACGCCCTGCGCACGCGCCAGGTCGCGCCACTCCTGGTCGTGCAGCGCAAACACCTGCACGCCGCTGCCGCAATAACCCTCCACGCCGTGGCAGCCGCTGCTGACAATGAGCAGCTTGTCGGCGTCTGGCGGGCCGTCGCGCACCACATCCATCGCCAGGTCTTCGCCCTCGCGTCCCGGCAGCGGATGGCGGTGCGATTCGATGGGCAGGCTGGCCGCGGCGGCGGCCTCCAGGAACTGCGTGCGTGCACGCGCGTAGGTGGGCGCAAATGCCTGGGCGATACCGATCATGGGATGTCCTGAACAGGTGACAACAGGAAGGGTGACGGTGCGGTCGCCGGGAGAACACGCGCGCACTTTCCGCGGCAGAACCCGGGAGCACCGGCTGCCTCGCGACCATCAGCTGCGGGCCGCTGCCAGCCACTCCTCGGCCAGCCGTACCCAGTAGGTGGCGCCCAGCGGGATCAGGTCGTCATTGAAGTCGTAGCTCGGGTTGTGCAGCGTGCAGGGCCCGCCGCCATGGCCCATCTCGCGGTGCGCGCCATCGCCGTTGGCGATGAAGCAATACGCCCCGGGCTTTGCCTGCAGCATGTAGGCAAAGTCCTCGGCGCCCATGGTGGGCTCCTGGGCGACCACACGTTCTTCACCCACGATGCCAACCATGACCTTGCGGGCGAATTCGGCCTCGGCAGGCGAGTTCACGGTGGCCGGGTAGTTGCGCACAAACTCGAACTCACAGGTGGCCTCGTGCGCGGCGCAGGTGTGCTCGGCCACCTGCTGCATGCGCGCCTCGATCAGGTCCAGCACCTCGTGCCGGAAGGTGCGCACCGTGCCCTGCAGTTCGCAGTGGTCGGGCACCACATTGGTGGCCTCGCCTGCATGGATCATGGTGACCGAGATCACGCCGGCATCCACGGGCTTCTTGTTGCGGCTGATGATGGTCTGGAAGCCCTGCACCATCTGGCAGGCAATGGGCACGGGATCGATGCCGGTGTGCGGCAGCGCCGCATGGCCGCCCTTGCCACGGATGGTGATCTTGAACTCGTTGCTGGACGCCATCACCGGCCCGGAACTTACGGCCATGGTGCCGGCAGGCATGCCGGGCCAGTTGTGCATGCCGAACACGGCCTGCATGGGAAACTGCGCGAACAGGCCGTCTTCGATCATCACGCGCGCGCCGCCACCGCCCTCCTCGGCCGGCTGAAAGATCAGGTACACGGTGCCGTCAAAGTTGCGGTGCGTGGCAAAGTGCTGCGCCGCCGCCAGCAGCATGGCCGTGTGGCCATCGTGGCCGCAGGCGTGCATCTTGCCGGGGTGCTGGCTGGCATGTGCGAAGGTGTTGAACTCCTGCATGGGCAAGGCGTCCATGTCGGCGCGCAGGCCGATGGCCTGGCCGCTGGCGCCGCCATCGCGCCCCTTCACGATGCCGACCACGCCGGTCTTGCCCAGCCCGCGGTGGATGGGAATGCCCCATTCGGTGAGCTTTTGCGCCACCACATCGGCGGTGCGCACCTCTTCAAAACACAGCTCGGGATGGGCGTGGATGTCCCGGCGCACGGCGGCAATGCTGGCGGCCTGGGTGACGATGGAATCGATAACGTTCATGATGTGTATCCTTGCGATCAAGACAGTCTAGCCCCGCTCCACGGTCTTCGCCACAGGGGGTTTATCTGCACCGCCACATGACGCCATCCGCCCACGCCCTCGAACTTGCGCAGACCCTGGTGCGCATGAACACCGTCAGCCACCACTCCAACCTGGAGCTGATCCACTTCATCCGTGACCATCTGGCCCGGCTGGGCGTCACAAGCCGCCTCACCTTCAACGCCGACAAGACCAAGGCCAACCTGTTTGCCACGCTGGGCGAAGGCAAGCCTGCCGGGGTGATCCTGTCGGGCCACACCGACACCGTGCCCTGGGACGGCCAGGACTGGAGCGTGGACCCGCTGGGCGCCGTGGTGCAAGACGGCCCCGAGGGCGCCAGCCTCTACGGCCGCGGCAGTGCCGACATGAAGTCCTTCATCGGCATTGCCCTGTCGCAGGCCGAACATTTTCTGAACAGCAATGCGCCGTTTGCCATCCATCTGGCGTTCAGCTACGAGGAAGAGATCGGCTGCTTTGGCGTCAAAGAGCTGATTGCCGACCTGCGCGACGCCGGCATCCGCCCGCTGGCCTGCATCGTGGGCGAACCCACCCGCATGGTCCCCGCCATCGCCCACAAGGGCGTGTACCGCTACCGGTGCTGCGTGCGCGGCAAGGAGACGCATTCATCGCTCACGCCGCATTCGGTCAACGCCATCGAGATGGCAGCGCGCGTGGTGGGTCGCGTGCGCGACATGGCCGAGGGGTTCGAGCGCAACGAGCCCCGCTTCGAAGGCTTTGACGTGCCCTTCTCCACGGCCAGCGTGGGCCAGTTTCACGGCGGCATCGCCGACAACGTGGTACCGCGCGATGCCGAGTTCCGCTACGAGTTTCGCGACCTGCCCACCGCCAATGCCGCGCAGATGCAGGCCGAGGTGGTGGCCTATGCCAGGTCGCTGGAGCCGGCCATGAAGAAAGTGGCGCCCACGGCAGGCATCGCGTTCGAGACCATCTGCGAGATCCCCAGCTTTCTGGGCAGCCAGGACGACCCGGTGACACGCCTGGCGCAGGAACTGACCGGCGAGAAAGGCACGGCGCTCGTGGCCTTTGGCACCGAGGCCGGGCTGTTCAAGAACGCCGGCATCTCTACCGTGGTGTGCGGGCCCGGCAGCATCCAGCAGGCGCACCAGCCGGATGAATACGTGAGCCTCGCGCAACTGGCGCGCTGCGAGGCGTTCATGCAAGGCCTCGCGCGCACCAGCACGCTGGCCTAGAGACACCGCAGCCCGCAAGCGCGCACGGCGCGACGGACCGCGACGTCGTGTCAGGTCCGCACGCGCCCGTCGCCGGTCAGCATCGACATTTCCACAAAATGCGATGCCGTGTGGTCCGATGCGCTGAAGGAGACCGGAAACCCGGAAATCACCTGCGAACCCAGGGATTCGAGGCCTGCGATGAAGCTGTCCTGGCTGAGCTTGCCGCCGGCCAGTCCATGGCGCAGGCCCTCGGTGAAAATGCGGGCCGCCAGATACCCTTCAAGGCTGGAGTAGTTGGCCTGCACCTTGTCGCCGCCCTTCTTGATGGCGTCCAGAAACTCGCGCGTGATCGGACGCGAGGGCTGGTAGGGCGATGGCACGACCTGCGACACCACCACGCCCGCGCCATCCTTGCCCAGCTCATCGGCCAGCGCCTGAGTGCCCACAAACGACACGTTGTAGAAGGTGCCGCCAAAGCCCGCCTTGCGCGCAGCGCGCACAAAAGCCGCGCTGGCACCATAGGCCGAAATCTGCACCACTGCGTCGGGCATGGCGGGCACCAGTTTGTCCACCGCAGCCCTCACATCGGAGGAATTGCGCTCCACCGTGGCCGTGGCCACCGGGGCCAGCTTGAGGTCGGCCAGGGCCCGGGCCACGCCATCGAGCCCGGCCTTGCCGTAGGCGTCGTTCTGGTAGAACACCGCGATCTTCTTGAGCCCCAGGTTGGTGAGCTGGCGCACGATGAGCGCGGTTTCGTCGTAGTACGACGCGCGCACATGAAAAATCAGGCGATTGAAGGGCTGGCGCAGGGCCTCAGCGCCCGTGAAGGGGCCAAAAAACGGCACCTTGGCCTGGGTGAAAATCGGCAGCGCCGCTAGGCTGGTGGGCGTGCCGATGTAGCCAAACAGCGCGAACACATCGTCGGCAATGAGCTTTCGGGTGTTTTCGGCGCAGCGGTCGGGCTCATAGCCGTCGTCCATGGTGCGAATTTCCACCATGCGCCGGCCCACGCCGCTCTGGGCGTTGAGCCGGTCGAAAAAGAGCTTTGCGCCCAGGTTGAACTGGATACCCAGCTGTGCCGCGGGGCCCGTGAAGGCGGCCGATTGCCCCAGCACGATGCGGCCCTCGCCCTGCGCCCGGGCCAGATTGAAACCACCCAGCGCTGCTGCGCCCAGGCCCACCGAAAATTGTCTGCGCCCGATGACGGATTGGTTCATGGTGAAATCTCTTTTCTTGTGAATCGAGGGCGATCCCCCCTGCGCTGCCGGCACGCAGTCTCCCTGGATCTGGCGCAAGATATGCACGCTTCGATCACCCTCTTCTGCCAGTTTAACGACCACCCACCGTATGCCCCCGTCTTCTATCGCAAATACCCCACAGCCTGCGCCGATACAGGCGCAGGTGCGCGGGGCCTGCCCACACGACTGCCCCGATACCTGCGCCCTGATCACCACCGTGGAAAACGGCGTGGCCACCCGCGTGCAGGGCAACCCCGAGCACCCGCATACCGACGGCGTGCTGTGCGCCAAGGTGTCGAAATACACCGAGCGCAGCTACCACCCCGAGCGCATCCTCACCCCGCTCAAGCGCACCGGCCCCAAGGGCAGCGGGCAGTTTGCCCCGGTGGGCTGGGACGAGGCACTGGCCGACATCGCGCAGCGCCTGCAAAGCATTGCGGCACGCGCCCCCGAAGCCATCCTGCCCTACAGCTACGCCGGCACCATGGGCCTGGTGCAGGGCGAGAGCATGGATCGGCGCTTCTTTCACCGCCTGGGCGCCTCGCAGCTCGACCGCACCATCTGCGCCTCGGCCGGTGCCGAAGCGCTGGTGCAGACCCTGGGCGGCAAGCTGGGCATGAAGGTGGAGTTTTTCGCAGAATCCAGGCTCATCCTCATCTGGGGCAGCAACTCGATTGGCAGCAACCTGCATTTCTGGCGCTACGCCCAGCAGGCCAAGCGCAATGGCGCCCGGCTGGTGTGCATCGACCCGCGCAAGACCGAGACCGCCGACAAATGCCATGAGCACATCCAGCTCCGCCCCGGCACCGACGCCGCGCTGGCCCTGGCGCTGATGCACGAGCTGATCCAGAACGACTGGCTGGACCCCGACTACATCACCCAATACACCCTGGGCTGGGAGCAGCTGCGCGAGCGCGCCCTGCAATGGCCGCCCGAGCGCGCGGCCGAAATTTGCGGGGTGCCCGTGGAGCAGATCCGCCAGCTCGCCAAGGACTACGGCACCACCCAGCCCGCTGCCATCCGCCTGAACTACGGCATGCAGCGCGTGCGCGGCGGCGGCAACGCGGTGCGCGCCGTGGCCTGCCTGCCCGCGCTGACGGGTGCCTGGCGCCACCGTGCGGGCGGCATGCTGCTGTCGAGCTCGGGCCAGTTTCCAGTGCAGCGCGGCGTGCTGCAGCGCCCCGACCTGATGCCGGAGCGCACACCGCGCACGCTCAACATGGTGCAGATTGGCGACGATCTGCTGCGCGACACCGCGCCCGGCTTTGGCCCCCGCGTCGAGGCCCTGGTGGTCTACAACAGCAACCCCGTGGCCGTGGCGCCCGAATCCGGCAAGGTGGTGCGCGGCTTTGCCCGCGAAGACCTGTTCACCGTGGTGCTGGAGCACTTTCGCACCGACACGGCCGACTACGCGGACTACATCCTGCCCGCCACCACGCAGCTGGAGCACCGGGACGTGCATCTGGCCTACGGGCACACCGATGTGCTGCTCAACCGCCCGGCCATTGCACCCGTGGGCCAGGCGCGCAGCAACGCGCAGATCTTCCGGGACCTGGCCGCGCGCATGGGCTTCACCGAGCCCTGCTTTGCCGACAGCGACGAGGCCCTGTGCCGCCAGGCCTTTGGCGACGCCGTGGACTACGCGCTGCTCGAAACCCAGGGCTTTGCCACGCTGGCGCTGCCCGATGCGCCGTTTTCCGAAGGCGGCTTTCCCACGCCCAGCGGAAAGTGCGAATTCTTCAGCGCCCGCCTGGCCGCGCAGGGCCTGGACGGCCTACCCGACCACCTGCCCAACCACGAGCTGCAGGGCACCGACGCCCGCTACCCGCTGGCCATGATCTCGCCGCCGGCGCGCAATTTTTTGAACTCCACCTTCGTCAACGTGCAAAGCCTGCGGGCCATCGAAGGCCGCCCCGTGCTGGAAATGCACCCCGACGACGCCGCCGCACGCGGCATTGCCGATGGCGCCGTGGTGCGCGTGTTCAACGACCGCGGCAGCTACCAGTGCCACGCCACCGTCTCACGCCGCGCGCGGCCCGGCGTGGTCAATGGCCTGGGCGTGTGGTGGCGCAAGCTGGGGCTGGATGGGACGAATGTGAACGAGGTCACCAGCCAGGCCCTGACCGACCTGGGGCGGGCGCCGACGTTTTATGACTGCCTGGTGGAGGTGGAGGCCTGCGCTGTGCCGGCCTGACGGTGTGGTGGCTTTTTTGCCTTAAAATGACTCCTGTATTTATAGCTCTTGGTGCTTACATATCAAGCGCCATCGGCCATTCTTACCCCATGTCGGCAGAATTTCCTGCCCTTGGTCGGCGCCCGTCCGGGCCGCACTCGAAGGGGCTTTGGACAAAGGCCTTGCGGTCATCCACGCAAGTCCCGAAGACATATTCCGGGTACACGTAGTCCTCGCCAAAGCGCATCAGGTCCAGCGGCAGGGTGCGCGATACCGGCGTGCGCCCCTGCACCGCCTCGGCCATGTACTCGGTCCACACGGGCAGGGCCAGGGTTCCGCCAGTGTGCCGGCCCAGGCTGCGCGGCTGGTCGTAGCCCATCCACACGACAGAGGCCACGCCCGACGAATAGCCGGCGAACCACACATCGCGCGCATCGTTGGAGGTGCCGGTCTTGCCGGCCACATCGGGGCGGCCCAGCGCCTTCGCGCGCCGGCCCGTGCCATGCTGCACCACGTCGCGCAGCATGCTGTCCAGCACGAAGGCATTGCGCTCGGACACCACGGTAGCGCGGGGCGATGGCGCGTTCGCTGCGTACAGCACCGCGCCGCCGCGCTCGCTCACCTGGTGGATCAGCCGGGGCTGCACCAGGGTACCGCCGTTGGCAAACACGGCATAGGCCTGCGTCAGCTGCAGCGGCGTGATGGCGCCCGCCCCCAGGGCCAGCGGCAGCCGGGGTGGATTGCGTTCCGGCAAGAAGCCGAAGCGGGTGGCGAACTCCTGCACGTACTGAACCCCGGCCGCGTCCATCAGGTTGACGGCCACCAGGTTCTTGGAGCGCACCAGGCCGCGCCGCGCGGTGATGAAACCCTCGTAGTTGCCGCCGTAGTTGCGCGGGCTCCAGGCGGGGCGGCCGCGGGCGGCAGGGGTTACGACACGCTGCGTATCGTCGATCAAGGTGCCCGGGGCATAGCCCTTTTCCAGCGCCGCCGAAAAGATGAACGGCTTGAAGGTCGAGCCCGGCTGGCGATAGGCCTGCACGGCATGGTCGAACTGGTTGAAGGCGTAGTCGAAGCCCCCCGTGAGCGCCAGGATGTCGCCGGTTTCCGTGTCCATGGAGACCAGCGCGCCCTCCATGCCCGGCAACTGGCCTAAATTCCATCGTTCGCGGACGTCGGCCACGACGCGAATCACCGCGCCCGGCGCAATGCGCCGCCGCGCTGGCGCATCGGGCTTGAGGGCGGCACGCGCGCTGGCGCTGAGCCGGCTGCGCGGTATCCGCACCTGCGTGCCATCGCGCAGCCACGCGGCAATGCCCTCGGCCTCGGACGCCGCGTGCACCAGGGCGGCACGCAGTTCCCCGCTGTCGCGGTAGGGCGCCAGCGCGGCGCGCAGGGCTTTGGGTTCGTCGGACGGCACAGCGCCCTGGATGCGCCCCTCGGGGCCGGCATAGCCGCGGGCATCCTGCGCGCCCAGAATGCCCGCGCGCAGCGCACGCGTGGCCGCGCGCTGCGCGGGAACGCTGAGGGTGGTGACGACATCCAGGCCCAGCGCATACGCCTCTTCACCGTACTGCTCCAGCACCATCTTGCGGGCCTGTTCCACGGCAAAGGCGGCTGCCGGCTCGATGGAACGGTATTGCGTTCGCAGCGTCAGCGCCTGTGTCCGCGCCTCCTGGTAGGCGGGCGCATCCAGATAGCCCAGTTCGTGCATGCGCTGCAGAATGTACTGCTGGCGGATGATGGCGCGCTCGCGGTTCACAACGGGGTTGTAGGCCGACGGCGCCTTGGGCAGCCCGGCCAGCACGGCGGCTTCGGCCACCGTCAGCTCGCCCAGTGTCTTGTCGAAGTACACCGACGCCGCGGCAGCAAAGCCGTAGGCACGCTCGCCCAGATAGATCTGGTTCATGTACAGCTCCAGGATCTTGTCCTTGCTGTAGGTGGCTTCGAGTTTGTAGGCCAGCAAGACTTCCATGAGCTTGCGGCTGTAGGTTTTGACGCGGCTCAGAAAGAACACCCGCGCCACCTGCATCGTGATGGTGCTGGCCCCCTGGGCATGCTCCCCCGATACCACATTGCGCAGCGCAGCGCGTGCCAGCCCGGTGAAGTCCACCGCGCCATGCTCATAAAAGCGGGCATCTTCGATGGCCAGCAGCGCCTGGCGCATCTGCAGCGGGATCTGCCCTATCGGCACGAATTCCCGGCGCTCCTCGCCATATTCCGCCAGCAGCGTGCCGTCCCTGGCATAGATGCGCATCGGCAGCATGGGATCGTAGTCGGCCAGGTGGTCCACCTCCGGCAGCTGCTGCCACACCATGTGCAGCACATAGGCCCCGCCCGCACTGCCTGCCACGGCCAACCCCAGGAAAAAACCCGCGAGAAATTTCAGGACCGGGTGCTTTTTGGGCGAAGGGGCAGGCGCGGCAACAGACGACGATGGGTGCATCAGGGGGAACTCTGGCTAGGGCAGGACCCGTGCCATGACGGGCCTGCGGCGCCGCTCCCCCTGTCCTTTTACCTGAGAGTTTCGGCTGCCTGGGCAGCCTGCCCCTTCGGTGGACCCCCGCCTGCGTTGCGCAGGGCGGCGGCCTCTCTCCAGTCGGCGATGGTCTCCTGCGGTCCGGCTTGCCTGAGCGATGATGGGAGTTTGCGCCTTCGGCGGAGGCGGGTTGCGCCCCTCTCTCCCGCAGGATAGGCGCTCACTTTAAATCACCCGCCAAAACCAACCCCGTTCAAAAGGTCAATATCCCGACCCCCGGCCGGTTACAGCGCGGCTTCCAGGATGCGGCGGCTCACGGCGGGCGTGATCTCGCGCTGCTCGCCCAGCTGCACCATGCCATGCGCTTCGAGCTGGGCCACCACGGTGTCCACCACCTCCGCGCCCAGGCCATGGCCCGACAGGCGCGTGGCGATGCCCATGCTTTCAAAGAAGGCGCGCGTGCGTTCAATGGCGGCGGTGATGCGCTCGTCATCCGTGCCACTGGTGATGCCCCACACGCGCTCGCCGTACTGCAGCAGCTTGGCGCGCTTCGGGCCCCGGCGCTCATTCAGCAGCGCGGGCAGCACGATGGCCAGCGTGCGGGCGTGGTCGATGCCGTGCAGCGCGGTGAGTTCGTGCCCGATCATGTGCGTGGCCCAGTCCTGCGGCACGCCGGCGCCGATCAGGCCGTTGAGCGCCATGGTGGCGGCCCACATGAGGTTGGCGCGGTCGTCGTACACGGGCTCCTGCGCCGTCAGCAGGCGCGGGCCGATCTCGATCAGCGTCTGCAGGAGGCCTTCGGCAAAGCGGTCCTGCACCGGTGCGTTGACCGGGTAGGTCAGGTACTGCTCGACCGTGTGCACGAACGCATCGACCACGCCATTGGCCAGCTGCTGCGGCGGCAGCGTGTAGGTCTTGGTGGGGTCGAGCACCGAGAACAGCGGGAAGGTGTTCTTGCTGCTGAACGGCAGCTTGGCGCCCTTGGCGCGGTGCGTGATGACGCCGCCGTTGTTCATCTCCGAGCCCGTCGCGGGCAGCGTGAGCACGGCACCAAATGGCACGGCCTGGGCGATGTTGCGGCCGCGCTTTTCCAGGATGGACCAGGCATCACCCTCAAAGTGCACGGCAGCGGCGATGAACTTGGTGGCATCGATCACCGAACCACCCCCCACGGCCAGCAGAAAGTCGAACCCGCCGGCACGGATCTGCTCGACGGCCTTCATCGAGGTTTCAAAGCTCGGGTTGGGCTCGATGCCGCTGAAGGTGGCGTGGGTG
Source organism: Acidovorax sp. GW823-FHT02H02 (assembly GCF_058797075.1). NCBI lineage: Bacteria > Pseudomonadati > Pseudomonadota > Betaproteobacteria > Burkholderiales > Comamonadaceae > Acidovorax > Acidovorax sp. GW823-FHT02H02. Next base: position 101,534 of record NZ_JBXAJH010000010.1, read on the forward strand.
CGCTCGCCCAGCGCGGCGCGCACCTCGGCCAGGGTGCCGGTTTTTTCAGCACTGGCACCGCCCACCAGGATCAGCACCTTGGCCGCTGCGGGCACCAGCTTGGCCAGGTCGGCGATGCGGCCCTGGCCGAAAACGATGTGGGTGGGGTTGTGGAAGTCGAAGTTCAGCATGGCAATGGAATGTTGGCTCACCGCGCCCCTTGCCGCGCCGGATGGTCTGGCAGGCGGCGGGAACGCAGGGCAATGATGGAAAAAACCGCCAGACCAGCAAGCCCGGCAGACGGACTGTTCATTGTCCGCGCGAAGCCGCCGGCACCCCTGTCACCTCGGTCAAAACCCTTACGTCAGCGGCGTCAGCACGGTTGCGCAAGACGCGGTTTTACTCCTGAAACAATAGCTATTAGCATTTGTAAAATAAGCGCTGTAGCCATTTCTTGCTGCATATTTTGCTGTTCTCAGCCGCCCACGGGCGATGCAATGGCCTGGTCGATCGCACCGAAGATGCTGGCGCCGTCCTTGCCCTTGACCTCGATGCGGATGGTGTCGCCGAACTTCATGAACTCCGTGGTGGGCTTGCCGTCCTGAATCGTCTCGATGCAGCGTTTTTCGGCGATGCAGCTGTAGCCCTTGGGCCATTCGGTGCGGCCGTTTTGCTCCACGCCCTTGTTGCTGACGGTGCCGCTACCCACGATGGAGCCCGCGCGCACATTGCGCGTCTTGGCGATGTGCGCGATGAGCTGGCCGAAGTGGAAGGTCATCTCAGGGCCGGCGTCGCACATGCCGACCTTGCGGCCATTCCAGGTGGACTGCACGGTCAGGTGCACGCGGCCGTGGTCCCAGGCGTCGCCCAGCTCGTCCAGCGTGACGGCCACGGGGCCGAACGCGGTGGCGGGCTTCGCTTGGAAGAAGCCAAAACCCTTGGCCAGCTCTGCGGGAATCAGGTTGCGCAGGCTCACGTCGTTGGCAATCATCACCAGGCGGATGCCGTCCAGCGCCTGGTCGGCGTTGGTGCCCATCTTCACGTCGCCCGTGATGACGGCGATCTCGGCCTCGAAATCGATGCCCATGGCCTCGCTGGGCACGACCACATCGTCGCAGGGTCCAATGAAATCATCGCTGCCGCCCTGGTACATCAGCGGATCGGTGTAGAAGCTCTCGGGAACCTCGGAGTTGCGGGCTCTTCGCACCAGTTCGACGTGGTTGATGTAGGCCGAGCCATCCGCCCACTGGTAGGCGCGCGGCAGTGGCGCCATGCACTGGGCGGGGTCGAAGGGGAAGGCGTGGCGCGCGCGGCCGCTGTTCAGCTGGTCGTACAGGTCCTGCAGCTGGGGCGACAGGAAGCCCCAGTCGTCCAGCACCTGCTGCAGCTTGCTGGCAATGCCGGTCGCATAATGGGCCGTGCCCAGGTCGCGGGAGACGACGACCAGCTGGCCGTCGCGCGAGCCGTCTTTGTAGGTGGCAAGTTTCATGGGGAACAGAGCCTTCGTCTCAACAGAAATGGCGGAAATGGCGCAAACCCCACAAGACTACGCTGGGTTCAATGGATTCAACCGAACAAAACTCGCAAATTTTTGGTGTGGATGGACAAAGAACGTGCAGGCACCCAGTCCGTGGAGGTCGGCTTCCTGCTGCAGGAAGATCGGATCCAGGCTTCCCGGCTGCTGTACCACCTGGGCGCGGTCTGTGCCTGACGCCTGCCGGAGCCCCGCAATGCCACGCCGGCCACTCTTTGTATTGACCGCCCTGGTGCTGGCGCTGCACTGGCTGGTGCTGCAAGGCATGCCCATGGCCTGGGACAGCAGCCCGTCCACGCCCCCCGCCGCACAGGCCTTCAGCACGCGCAGCATTGCCCCTACGCCACCGGCAGCGGTACCCCCCGCACCGCCTGCACCTCCCGCGCCTGCCCGCGCTGCGGCGGTGCGCAAGAAACCCGCGGTACCCCCGGCGAGGCAGCACGCAGCGAAGGCAGCCACCGAGCCACCACCCATGCCTTCGGCGCCGCCCGACAACCCGGGCGAAGCCCTACCGCCCGACGCGGCGGTGGACACCGCAGGCACGCCGACAGCCGAAATACCCGAGAAGCCCGATGCCGTAGCCACCGCCCCTGCGCCCGACGCCAGTGCGCCGGCCACTCCATCGCCCACGCTCCCCGACAACCCCCTGGGCGCTGGCGTGGACATCAGCCCTCCGGGCGGCGCCACAGGCCTGGCGGCCGACGCCGCCAGTTTCGCCGTGCGCCTGCCCGCGCCGGTGCGCCTGGCCTTTGATGTCAGCGGGCAGGCCAAAAAATTCAACTACAGCGCCAGCGCCGAGCTGTTGTGGCAGCACGACGGCAACCGCTACGAAGCCCGCCAGGAGATCAGCGCCTTTCTGCTCGGCACCCGCTCCCAGGGCAGCGTGGGCCTGATCACCGCGCAGGGGCTGCAGCCCGAGCGCTTTGCCGACCGTTCGCGCAGCGAACAGGCCGCCCATTTTGACCCTGCCCAGGGCCGCATCACCTTCAGCGCCAACACCCCACCGGCGGCCGTGGGGCCTGGCGCGCAAGACCGCCTGAGCGTGTTCATCCAGCTTGGCGCCATGCTGGCGGCCGAGCCGGGGCGGTTCGTGCCGGGCACCCAGGTCACCCTGACCACCGCCAGTGCCCGCAGCGCCGACCGCTGGACCTTCTCGATCGAGGGGCAGGAAACGCTGGACCTGCCCGCCGGCCCCCTGCTGGCCTGGAAGCTGCAGCGCCTGCCGCGCCGCGATTACGACCAGAAGGCCGAACTGTGGCTGGCCCCCGACCTGGGCTACATGCCCGTGCGCATCCGCCTGACCCAGGCCAACGGCGACTTTGCCGATCTGCGCCTGCGCAGCAGCGGCCCGCCCTGATCGCCCAGGTGTTGCTTGCCGGTGCCCCGGTGGCAATTCATCCCCACAAACCTGGCGCAGGCCGTTTTTCGTGAAATACTGCAAAGCATCAGGTACCGGGAGCCTTGGGACTTGAACTCTGACCGCCCGCTGTCATCTGATTCCTATATCGACTGGGGGAACGCCATGCACATGCTCTACGACTCTGACTCCTTTGTGGTGGTCCACATGCTGCCCGATGCCGTGGAGCAAAAAGAGGGGCCACTGAACGACACGGCACCGCCAAAACCCCAACTGGCCCGCCACGGCTTTGAAATTGTGGACAAGCGATCGGGCAAGGAGGTGTATCTGGACGGATCCTGGGCCGAAATGTTCCAGCAGCAGATCCTGGCCTGGCAACGCGACACCCCCACCCAGGAAGAGGTGGAAGACGCCCTGGACCGTTACGCCGGTCTGGCGCAGAACCCGGTCGTCGTGCATTAGCAGGGGTCCCCCCTGAGGTGCTTCGCCCCTGGACTTGGGGTGCGTCAGGTTTTACGCCCGGTCATCGTCGCCGACCCTCTGGCGGGTAGATCCGCCGGTACAGGGGCTCCACCAGCATCAGCACCGCGATCAGGCGGCATACCTGAAACGCCGTCACCACCGGCACGCCGAGCTGCAGCACCTTGGCCGTGATGGCCATTTCGGTGATGCCGCCGGGTGAGGTGCCCAGCAGCAGAGTCACCCAGGGCAGCCCGGTAGCCCAGGCCAGCGCCCCGGCGAACAGTGCACACACCCCCATCAGCACCAGCGTGCCCAGCACCACCGACGCCAGCCAGCGCGGCGCGGTGCGCAGAAAATCGGCCCGAAAGCGCACGCCCAGGCTCACGCCGATCACCAGCTGCGCTGCGTTGACCAGCCCCTGGGGCACGGCCGACAGCGTCAGGCCCGCCATGGCCAAACCCATCGACACCACCAGCGCGCCCATGAACCAGGGGTTGGCGCGGCCCAACCGGTCCATGGCCAGCGCGCCGGCCCCGGTGAACAGCGCCAGCAGTACCAGCCCAGGCCAGCTCACCAGGCGCACGGCGGGCGGCAGGGTGTCGAGGCCCTGCAGGCCGCTCCACTGCAGCGCAAAGGGAATGGTCACGGTGACGATCAGCAGGCGCAGGCTGTGGCTGGCGGCCACGAGGTCGGTGCGGGCGTTTTCGCGCTCGGCCAGCAGCGTCATCTCGGAAGCCGCACCAATGGCCCCCGAAAAATAGCTGGTGGCCCGCAGCATCGACGCCGGCACGCCATGCATGCGCGGCGCGTGCAGCCGGTACAGCCAGGCGCCAAACAGCCAGCCCAGCAGCAGCGCCCATGCGATGCCCAGCGCAATGGCCCACCACAGGCTGGCCACCAGCGCCACCACCTGCGGCGTGAAATAAAGCCCCAGCGCGGCGCCAATCGACCACTGCCCGGCGTTGCGCAGCGGGGCCCAGCTTTCAGTGGGCGCACCGCCCATGGACAGCAGTGAGGTGACCACAAGCGGGCCAATCATCCAGGGCAGCGGGGTGTGCAGCGCCACGCAGGCGGCGGCTGCGGCCCAGGCCAGGGCCAGGGTGGTTGCCACACGGGCGATAAAAAACAGGTGACTACGCATACAAGCCTGCCAGTATCCTGCGGCCGCAGCCCTGCCAGCTTCTGGCAGGCCCATGCCTTGGGACATGGCGGGCATCGCCGTTTGCGAGGATGCTTATAGCCAAATCAGGCGCAAGCGCTTATCCATAAAGCGCTAGCAGCTATTATTTTAGAAGCATCAATGCCCGGGTGTTGGCACCCTGCGCCGGGCCGCCATCTCGTTGCCCATGGCCTCCAGAGCCGGTGCGGCCAGCAGGGCCTGCGCCGCGGGGTAGGCCAGGGTTTCTTCATCCGCAATGTGGCGGTCGTAGCGGCCGATGAAACGGTCGAACGCAGCGCCATCGGCCTCGCTAAACCCGGCCTGCCGGCCATCGACCAGGGCCTGCAGCGCAAGGCGTGCGGCAGCCCAGTCGGCGACCATGCAGCGGTGGTCGTGCTGCAGGCGCTGCACCAGCGCCGCCACGTCGGGGCTGCCTTGGGCCAATAGCAGCGGAAACACGTGCAGATCCTCGTCTTCATGGTGCAGCGGCGCCGCGATGTCGAAGTAGCGCAGCACGTCGCGCGCGGCCTGCTGGGCGGATGTATCCGCGCCATGCTCCTGCACGTGAGCGCGCAGCCGCTGCAGCAGCGCCAGCGTGCGCTGCACGCGCTCGTGGCAGGCCTCCAGCATGGCAAAGGGCTGCTCGAACCCCACGGCAGGCGCATTGAAACCGGGCAAGGCCGACGAGGACTTCGCCATGGCCACGGCTACCCGAAGCGCACCGGCTGTCCCTGCCGGTCAAACGGAATGTAGGCGCCATGCGCGCCACCCTTGATGGCATCGACCATGCGCTGCAGGGGCGCCTCGGCATCGGCGCTGCTGGGCGCCTGGTTCAAGGTGCCCGACAGCGCCGCCGCGAACACCATCGCCCAGTCATGGCCAGGGGCCGTGAACTGGTGCGCCTCTTCCACCAGGGCGGCAAACGAGGGCAGCTCTTGCGGCGTCTTGTCCACACACATCAATGGCACCAGGGCGCCGCCCTGCCCGGCTTCAAAGCGCGCGCGCTGGGCGGGGGTGGCATCGTCGGGCAATTCGACCGCCGCAAACACAAACAACAGGCGCTGGGGTTCGGGCTGCAGGCGCGCGGCCTGCAGCAGATCGTCGAAGCTGGAAATGTCCATGAAAAATCTCGCAATGAAAGAAGTTGAGCAGCGTCAGAAGCCGGGCACCACGCCCCGGTCCGGGTCCAGTGTGCTGACGTAGGCGCTCGCCAGGGGCCGCGCGCGCGCAGTTTTGCGTGACAGCACGGTGCCGATGCTGATGAAGCACAGGGCCTGCTCGGAAGCCGCCAGCTGAAACAGCGCACGCAGGCTAGCCGCCTTGAGGGCCTTGCCGCTGGTCAGCGCCGAGCCATAGCCCTGCGCGGTAGCCGTCAGCAGCATGTTCTGCACGGCGCAGCCGGCGGACACCAGCCGCTCGGCCGCATCGATTTCGGGGTCGCCACGCTCGCCATCCACCACCACCAGCATCAATACCGGGGCCCGGTAGGCCTTTTCACGCGCCTGCGCACACTGCTCGGACGTGGCGCAGGGGTCGCGTTCCATCAGCGCCTGCGCAAACACCTCGGCCAGTGCGGCGCGCGCCGCCTCAGGGACCAGCACAAAGCGCCACGGCAGCAGTTGGCCATGGTCGGGCGCATGGGCCGCCGCATTCAGGATGGCGGCCAGCTCGGCAGACCCGGGGCCTGGCGCGCCCAGGCGCTTGGGCAGGATGGTCTGGCGGGACTGGATCAGTGCTGCCGCCATGGCCACCAGCGCGGCATCGTCCGATGCGGCGGGGAACGCAGGGTGAGAGGAAATGGCGGCCATGTGCAGATCCCTTGGTTCAGCCCGGGCGCCCGTCGGCGCGCAGACAGCCATACCAGCGGCCCAAGCGCAGCCCCCAGACGCCCATGGTGGCGGCCCACAGGCCGGCGGCCAAGGGCAGCAGCCAGGGCCAGGGCAGGCCGGCAATGCCCGGCACCGCCGCCGCGATGCGCAGCAGCACCGCCGCCTGCAAACACCAGAAGAGCGACCAGGCGATGCGGTCGGCCACCAAGGCGCGGCCACTGTGCCCGCAGGACACGCGCGTGACCATGGCCAGCATCAGCGACGCCAGGCAGCCCATGGTGAGCGCATGCAGCGCCCCCAGGCCCAGCACCCCGATACCCAGCGTGCCCACCAGCCACTGCGACAGCCCACCCAACAAAAACGCAATGCCCAGCCACAGAAAACCGATGTGCAGCATGGCCAGCAGCTTGTTCTTCAGGCTTTGCACCAGCCCCCATACCCAGGCCAGCCAGACCAGCACGCCGCCCACGGCCAGCTGCAGCGTGCCATGCACCAGCAGCCATATCGTGCCCGCCGCACCGGACGGCACGCCCGCCAGTTCCAGCCACGCCGCCAGCACCTGCAGCACCGCCGCCGCCAGCATCAGCCACAGCACCCAGAACGGGCGCCAAGCCTCCACCATGGGCATGGCACTGGAGGTGAAAAACGGAATCATGCGGTGCGCCACCGTGACGTAGACCACCACCACAAAACCCCAGAGCCCCGTGAAAATCCAGGCCCGCGCTGCGGCGTGGGCCTCAAGGACCAGGCTCAGCCACAGCCCTGCCAGGCTGGCGCAGCCCACCACGCAGGCCGTGCCGATGACACGGGCATGGAGCTGGTCCGGCGCCTGGCTGCGTCTGATGCGCCCCCAGAACTGCACGGTCATCCAGGCCAGGCCGGCGCAGGCCAGCGCCAGCCCAGCCCAGGCCAGACCGGCATGCAGGTGCGCGCCCGCCAGCCACAGCAGCCAGCCCGCCGCCTGCGACAGCAGCGGCACGCGCAGGTCCTGCGCCAACGGGGGCTCCACCCCCAGCCATTTAGGACCGGCGGTGAAGAGGAAGCCCGAAAAGAACAGCGGAATGAAGCCGAACGCCATCACGGCCGAATGCACCAGCGTGGGCGATACCGCATAGTGCAGGCCCAGCCAGGCCGTGGACCGGTCGAGCTGCACCAGCGCCCACCACAGGCCCGACGCCACCAGCACCACCATCGCCAGAAAAAACCCCAGGCGATGGGGCGCCAGCATCAGGTAACGGACGCGCCAGCGCTTGTCCATCTGCGCCAGCGCCTCGGGCGAGGGCTTGCGCGACACCGCCCGCACCGGAATGACGGGCCGGGAGATCACCCACAGGTTCCGAGGTGGCCGCACTGCGTGCAATAGTCGCAGCCGTCCTTGCGGATCACGGCATGCGCGCCGCACTCCGTGCATTTCTTGCCGGCCATGGCGGGTGGCATGCCGCTGACCTGCGGTGCAGGCTCTTCCAGCGGCAGCTGCTGCTGCACCGGATCGGTCACGCGCCGTGCCAGGATGTTCTGGATGGCATAGGCCATGGCCGCCACCTCGGAGTCATGCCACATGGGCACGCGGGTGCCGTCGTCCTTCTGGTGCGTGCCCAGGCGCACGGGGCCACGGTCCCAGGCCACCTTGCGCATGTCGGACAGGGCCCGCTCCAGAAAACCGCCACGGGCCGCCAGGGACAGCAGGCGCATGCTGGCAGTGATCCACTGCTGCGATTCGCCGCTCTGGCCCACCGGCATGAAGAACTCGATGGCACGGTCCACCGTGCTGTTGCCCACGCCCGTGGGCACGGGCAGGAACGAGACAATGAGGTAGAGCGTCTTGTGGCCTTCCTGCGTCCAGTACTCCACCTTCTCGGCCACGGCCGAGAGGCCGCCCTTGGGCCGGCTCTCGATCACCGAGCGCATGGGATCGAAGGACGGTGCCACCGGGGTGGGCGCTGCCGCCGGCTCCGGTGCCGCATGGGTTTCGAGCACCGAGCCCAGGATGGCGTTGGGCCGGTAGGTGGCCAGCCCCTTGAGACGGGCGCGCCAGGCCTGCAGGTACAGGTCCTTGAAGTCATCGTAGGGGTAGTCGGCCGGGATGTTCACGGTCTTGGAGATGGCCGTGTCCACAAAGGGTTGCACGGCTTCCATCATGGCGATATGCCCCTCGGCCGGCATGGCCAGCGCCGAGATGAAATAGTCGGGCAAGGCATCCACGTCACCGCCCAGATCGCGGTACAGCCGCCAGGCGTGGTCTTCCACCGAGTACTCGCTGGTGCTGCCGTCGGCCTCGCGCTTCTTGCGCTTGTACATCCAGGAGAACGGTGGCTCGATGCCGTTGGAGGCGTTGTCGGCAAAAGCCAGGCTCACGGTGCCCGTGGGGGCAATGGAGAGCAGGTGGCTGTTGCGGATGCCATGCGTGCGAATGGCGTCCTTGATCGGCTCGGGCAGGCGGCTGGCGAAGGTGCCGGCGGCGAGATAGGGCTCGGCCTCGAACTTGGGGAAGGCGCCCTTTTCGCGGGCCAGTTCCACCGACGCCAGGTACGCCGCATCGCGCATCGATTGCGCAATGCGCGCCGCCATGGCGCGGCCTTCCTGCATGTCGTAGCGCAGGCACAGCATGGCCAGCGTATTGCCCATGCCGGTAAAGCCCACGCCGATGCGGCGCTTGGCCATGGCCTCGTCGCGCTGCTGCGGCAGGGGCCAGAAGGTCACGTCCAGCACGTTGTCGAGCGCGCGCACCTGCAGGGCCACCACTTTTTCAAAGGCCTCGAAGTCAAACGACGGCAGGCCGTCAAAGCCGAAGGGATGGCGCACGAACCGGGTCAGGATGACGGGGCCGAGGTCGCAGCAACCATAGGAAGGCAGCGGCTGCTCGCCACAGGGGTTGGTGGCAGCGATGTCTTCGCAGTAATTGAGGTTGTTGTCCTCGTTGATGTGGTCGAGGAACAGGATGCCCGGCTCGGCAAAATCGTAGGCCGACTTCATGATGGTGTCCCACAGCGCACGGGCCTGCACGGTGGCATAGACCCACATGCCATCGGCGCGCTGGTGGGCGCCCTGGGCCATGGCGGCGGTGCCAGGGCGCGCGCGGTGCACCAGCTCCCAGGGCTGGCCTTGCTGCACTGCCTCGATGAAGGCATCCGACACCCCCACCGACACGTTGAAATTGTTCCAGCGCCCGGGCGTGCGCTTGGCGGTGATGAATTCCTGCACATCGGGGTGATCGATGCGCAGCACCCCCATCTGCGCGCCGCGCCGCGCGCCCGCGCTTTCCACGGTGGAACACGACTGGTCGAACACGTTCATGTAACTGCAGGGGCCCGACGCTACCGATGCCGTGGCCTTGACCTGGGCACCCTTGGGCCGGATGCGCGAGAAGTCATAGCCCACGCCGCCGCCGCGACGCATGGTCTCGGCGGCTTCGCGCAGGGCTTCATAGATGCCCGGAAACCCCTCATCGTCCACGCCCTGGATGCAATCGCCCACGGGTTGCACGAAACAGTTGATCAGCGTGGCCTGGATGTCGGTGCCGGCCGCGCTCATGATGCGGCCCGCGCCGATGGCGCCCGCATGCAGGTTGTCCCAAAAGAGGGCTTCGTACTTTTCGCGCAACTCGGGCGCTTCTACCGAGGCCAGGGCACGGGCCACACGGCGGTAGAGGTCTTCCGCGCTGGTTTCACCGGGCTTGAGGTATTTCTCGCGCAGCACATCCAGGCTGATGGGCTGCAAGGAAAAGGTGGTATTCATGGGGGGATTGGATTCGCGCTTCATGGTTTGGAATGATTGGTATTCGCTGCCTGCAGGCCTTGCGTTCCATCAAGAAGGGAATCAAAGCGCGTCCAAAAGAACCTGCCCGTCATGCTCCACATAGGGGTGGTACGGCCCCGTACCACTGTTGTCCGCCAGCGACGCGGGCACGAAGCCCCCGGTCTTGACATCGAACACATGCACTTCCCCCTCCTCGATCACATAGTGCCAGCCGTGCAGGCTGATCTGGCCTGCCTGCACTCGGCTACGGACCATAGGATATTCCATCAGCCGCTCCAACTGCAGCACCACCGCCCTTTGTTCCGTGCGGCGCAACACCTCGGGGCCTGGCTGCACGGGCAGCAAGGCCTCGCGCCCCAGGTCCAGCCAGCGGTTCAGGTTGGGAGCCTCGGGTGAAACCTCACCATACATGGCCTTGATAGCCCCACAGTGACTGTGGCCACACACCACGATGCGGTGCACGTGCAGGTTGAGCACGGCGAACTCGATCGCCGCCGTGGTGCCATGGTGGCCGTGCGATCCGTCATAAGGTGGAATGAACGCCCCCACGTTGCGCACCAGAAACAGCTCCCCCGGGCCCGCCCCGGTCAGCAGGTAGGGCACCAGGCGCGAGTCTGAGCAGCCGATGAACAGGGTCGTGGGGTGCTGCCCCTCGTCCACCAGCGTCTGGAACTGCTCGCGGTACTGGGGGAAGGCGTCGTCATGAAAACGGCGCAGGCGATCAAGCAGCTCGTCGGGCATGGAGATCGGGTGAAACGCGCTGCGGTTACTGCACCAGCGGCGAATCGGCCGCATCCAGCGCCACGCCTTCCACCACAGCAGCGCCTGCCAGCAGCTGCAGGTATTGGCGCAGTGCATTCACCCAGGCCTGCTGGCGCAGGGTGAGCGCGATGGCCTGGCGGACTTCCTCGAACGAGGGCTGCTGTCCCGGGTCGCGGGCCACCACCTCCACCACATGCAGTCCAAAGCGGCTGTGCACCAGGCGGGCCAGCACGCCGATTTCGGCACTGCCAAACACCTCGCGGGCGAACTCGGGGGCGCAGTCGGCACGGGTCAGCCAGCCCAGATCGCCCCCTTGCTGGCCGCTGGGGCAGTTGGACCATTGGGCGGCAGCCTCGGCAAACTTGGCACCGCCGTCGTCTGCGCAGCGCAAGTCGATCAGCATGGCCTCGGCCCGCAGGCGCAGCTGTTTCACGTCCACACCCGGCGTCACGGCAAACAGCACATGGCGCAGTTGGACGCGCTCGCCCTGGGCGTGCGCAGCGGGGTGGGCCTCGTGGTAGCGGCGGCAGGCTTCTTCCGACGGGTCGGGGATGTTGAGCTCACGTTCCAGCAATTGCTCGATGGCGTTGGAGGCCTGGACGCTGATGGCGCCTTCGACACCCGGCACATCGCTCGCGGGCAGCAGCCCGGCCTGCTGCGCAGCCTGGCGCAGCAGCTCGGTGCAGGCGCGCTGGCGCAGGGATTCTTCGTCCAGCAGCTCGTGCGGCGCATTGAGGGCCACGCCATTAACGCGTGCCACCTCGGCCACCACCGCGTCCACCTCGGGCGCCTGCGCGGCCTGCAGGGGCGCGTCGGTCATCGTCGCAGCCAGGGCTTCGTAAGCCGCTGCCTGCGTGGGACTCAGCGTGCTGGCTGTTGCCGCTGCGCTGTTGTCGGTGGAGCTGCAGCCGCAGCCCCCGGTTCCACATCCGCTCATGGTGTGCTCCTTGGGTCGGTGGATTTCAGGCGCGGCGGTCTTGCGACTGCATGTGGCCGGCGGGCAGATTCAAGCGGCGCGCACGCACCACCTGGTAGGGACGCAGCACATAGGCCAGCGTGCCGAAGCCGCTCCACACATGCACCAGTCGGGTGAACGGGAAGATCAGGAAGATGCTCATGCCCAGCGCCATGTGCGCCTTGAAGATCCAGCCGGCATCTGCCAGCAGCTCCACCCCGCCCGAGCGGAAGGTGACGATGCGCTGCGCCCATTCCGCCAGCAACATCATCATGGAACCATCCAGGTGCTTGGCCGACAGCGGAATCGTGGCCAGGCCCAGGGCCAGTTGCAGCCACAGCAGCAGCAGCAGGACGATGTCGCTCGTCTTCGACGTGGCGCGGATGCGCGGGTCCGACAAGCGGCGGTGCAGCAGGATGGAGACCCCCACAAAGCCCAAGAGCCCGGCGATACCGCCCGACACCATGGCCATCAGCTGCTTGTTGCCCGCGCTGATGAATGCCTCGTACAGGAAGTGCGGGGTGAGCATGCCCACTGTATGCCCGAAGAACAGGAACAGCACACCGATGTGGAACAGGTTGCTGCCCCAGCGCAGGCTGCCGGTGCGCAGCAGCTGCGAGGAGTCGCTCTTCCAGGTGTACTGGTCGCGATCGAACCGCGCCCAGCTGCCAATGAAGAAAACGGCCAGGCAGATGTAGGGATAGATGCCAAACAACAGGGTATCGAGCCAGGGGGTAGTCATGCTGAGACTCCTTCGGGGGCCCGCTCGGCGCGGGGAGTACGAACAAAATGCAGGGGTTGCGGCTGGTCAGGCTTGGACTGGCCCTGGGTGCTGCAACCTCCAAACGCTTCGGGCTCGGCCCAGACCTCGTCCATGGGCGGCTCGGGCGTGAGCGCGACCGACTGCACGCGCTGGCCCGAGACTTCGAGCACCGCGGCGATCACGCTGGCGTAGGGGCTGTTGCGCGCCACGAGCGCACTGAACAGTGCGTTGAGGATGTGGGCCATTTCGCCCAGAAACTCCTTGGCCACTGCGGGTGGCTGGGTGGAGGCGAACTCCAGCACCACGGGCAGGTGGTCGGGCAACTCGTCGGCCTCGAATTGCAGGCCGGCCTGTTCGTAGGTCTGCATCAGGTCGATGAGCGCCGGCCCCCGGTCGCGCGAGTCGCCGTGCACATGCTCGAACAGGTGCAGCGAGGTCTGGCGGCCCCGGTCGAAGTTGTCCACGTAGCGGGCCTCGGCTTCCAGCGGGTCCAGCGCGGCGAGGTGCTGGCACACGGCCTTCAGCTCGTCCATGCGCTCGGGTGTGAGGGCCTGTTCGGATTGCAGTGCGTCGATGAGCTGCGGCATCACGCTGCGCAGCTGCGCATCGGGGTAGCTCAGCAGGTAGCCCAGGGCGCGCAGGGTCAGGCGCACGGAGGTCGGGTTCTTCTTGAACATGGTGATTCCTTCCGTCGCACTCAAACAGTCGCTTTGATCGGGATCGTGCGGGGCTTCTTGCCGCCGAACATGCTGACTTCCGTCGCGCCGTCCGAGCAGCCGTTGCCGAACGAGAAGCCGCAGCCGCCCCGGATGTCGAACGCGTTCTCGGCGTATTCGCGGTGAGCCGACGGGATCACGAAGCGGTCCTCGTAGTTGGCAATCGCCATCACCTGGTACATCTCCTCGACTTCGGCCATCGACAGGCCTGCCTGCTTGAGCACGGCCAGGTTCTGGCGCTGCTCCACATGCTTGTCGCGCTGGTAGGTGCGCATGGCCAGCATGCGCTCGAGCGCCCGCACCACGGGGCCGGTGTCGCCGGCGGTGAGCAGGTTCGCCAGGTACTGCACGGGAATGCGCAGTTGCGAGACATCCGGAATCTCGCCGTTCGCCCCCACATGGCCTGCGTTGGCGGCGGCCGTGATGGGAGAGAGCGGTGGCACATACCAGACCATGGGCAGCGTGCGGTACTCGGGGTGCAGCGGCAGGGCCACCTTCCATTGCACGGCCATCTTGTAGACGGGGCTGTTGCGGGCGGATTCCATCCAGCTGTCGGGAATGCCGTCGATGCGCGCCTGCTTGATGACATCGGGATCGTTGGGGTCCAGGAAGATGTCGAGCTGGGCCTGGTACAGGTCGCGATCGCGCTCCACGCTGGCGGCTTCCTGGATGCGGTCTGCGTCGTACAGCAGCACGCCCAGATACCGGATGCGGCCCACGCAGGTCTCGGAGCACACGGTGGGCTGGCCCGCTTCGATGCGGGGATAGCAGAAGATGCACTTCTCTGCCTTGCCCGACTGCCAGTTGTAGTAGATCTTCTTGTAGGGGCAGCCGCTGACGCACATGCGCCAGCCGCGGCACTTGTCCTGGTCGATCAGCACGATGCCGTCTTCCTCGCGCTTGTAGATCGAGCCCGAGGGGCACGATGCCACGCACGCCGGGTTCAGGCAGTGCTCGCACAGGCGCGGCAGGTACATCATGAAGGTGTTTTCGAACTGGCCGTAGATGTCTTTTTGCACATCGTCGAAGTTCTTGTCCTGGCTGCGGCGGCTGAACTCGCCGCCCAGGATTTCTTCCCAGTTCGGCCCCCACTCGATCTTCTCCATGCGCTGGCCGGTGATCAGGCTGCGCGGGCGGGCCGTGGGTGCGGCCTTGCTTTCGGGCGCGGCCTGCAGGTGGTCGTAGTCGAACGTGAAGGGCTCGTAGTAGTCGTCGATCTGCGGCAGGTTGGGGTTGGCGAAGATGCGCATGAGCAGCTTCCACTTGCCGCCCTGGCGGGGCGCAATGGAGCCGTCGGGGCTGCGCACCCAGCCACCGTTCCAGCGGTCCTGGTTTTCCCATTCCTTGGGGTAACCGATGCCGGGCTTGGTCTCGACGTTGTTGAACCAGGCGTATTCCACGCCGGGGCGGCTGGTCCAGACGTTCTTGCAGGTGACGGAACAGGTGTGGCAGCCGATGCACTTGTCCAGGTTCAGCACCATGCCGATTTGTGCGCGAATTTTCATCGTGTTTCTCCTTGTCTTCGGCTTCAGGCGTGCGCGCCGGTGTCGGACATTTCGTCGTCCAGCCAGTCCACGCGGTCCATCTTGCGCACCAGCACGAACTCGTCGCGGTTGGTGCCGATGGTTCCGTAGTAGTTGAAGCCGTAGCTGTACTGGGCGTAGCCGCCGATCATGTGGGTGGGCTTGAGCACGATGCGCGTGACCGAGTTGTGGATACCGCCGCGGGTGCCGGTGATCTCGGAGCCGGGGGTGTTGATGATCTTCTCTTGCGAGTGATACATCATCACCATGCCGGGGTTCACGCGCTGGCTCACCACCGCGCGGGCCGCGATGGCACCGTTGGCGTTGAAGAGTTCGACCCAGTCGTTGTCCACGATGCCGGCGCTCCTGGCGTCGTCTTCGCTCAGCCACACCACCGAGCCGCCCCGGTTCAGCGTGAGCATCATCAGGTTGTCGCTGTACGTGCTGTGGATGCCCCACTTCTGGTGCGGCGTGATGAAGTTCAGCTGGATTTCCTTGTTGCCGTTGGGCTTCTTGCCCTCGACTTCATGCAGCGTCTTCAGGTGCACTGGCGGACGGTAGCTCACGAAGCCTTCGCCGAAATCGCGCATCCAGGGATGGTCCTGGTAGAACTGCTGGCGGCCCGTGAGGGTGCGCCATGGGATGTACTCGTGCACGTTGGTGTAGCCGGCGTTGTAGCTGACCTTCTCGCTCTCCAGGCCCGACCAGGTGGGCGAAGAGATGATCTTGCGCGGCTGTGCCTGGATGTCGCGGAAACGGATCTTCTCGTCCTCGCGGTGCAGCGCCAGGTGCACGTGGTCGCGTCCCGTCTGCTTGCCCAGGGCTTCCCAGGCCTTGCAGGCCACATGGCCGTTGGTCTCGGGGGCCAGCATCATCACCACTTCGGTGGCGTCGATGTCGCTCACGATGCGCGGCATGCCCTGCGTCACGCCCTCCTCCTTCACGCGGCCGTTCAGGTCGCCGAGCTGGCCGACTTCGGTCTGCGTGTTCCAGCCAATGCCCTTGCCGCCGTTGCCGGCCTTGTCCATCAACGGGCCCAGGGCGGTGAAGCGCTTGTAGAGGTTGGGGTAGTCGCGCTCGACCACCGTGACCTGCGGCGCAGTCTTGCCGGGGATGAGTTCGCACTCGCCCTTCTTCCAGTCACGCACGCCATAGGGCTGGGCCATTTCGCCGGCCGTGTCGTGCATGATGGGAGTGAGTACCACGTCCTTCTCGACGCCCAGGTGGCCCACGCTGACCTCGCTCACGGCCTTGGCGAAGCCCTTGTAGATCTCCCAATCGCTCTTGGCCTGCCAGGCCGGGTCCACCGCGGTGGACAGCGGGTGGATGAAGGGGTGCATGTCGCTGGTGTTGAGGTCGTTCTTCTCATACCAGGTGGCCGTGGGCAGCACGATGTCGGAGTACAGGCAGGTCGTGCTCATGCGGAAGTCGAGCGTGACCAGCAGGTCGAGCTTGCCTTCGGGCGCGTTGGCGTGCCACTGCACTTCCTCGGGCTTGGCTTCGTCCTTGCCCAGGTCCTTGCCCTGCACCCCGTGGGTGGTGCCCAGCAGGTGCTTGAGGAAGTATTCATGCCCCTTGCCCGAAGAGCCCAGGATGTTGGAGCGCCACACGAACATGTTGCGCGGCCAGTTGTCGGGATGGTCCGGGTCCTCGCAGCTCATCTGCAGGCTGCCGTCCTTCAGGGACTTGACCACGTAGTCCTTGGCGTCCAGCCCCAAGGCTGCGGCGTCCTTGGCCACCTGCAGCGGGCTGGTCTTGAGCTGGGGCGCCGAAGGCAGCCAGCCCATGCGCTCGGCGCGCACGTTGTAGTCGATCTGAGCGCCATGGTAGGCGCTGGCGTCGGCCAGGGGCGAGAGGATTTCCTCCATGCCCAGCTTCTCGTAGCGCCACTGGTCGGTATGGGCATAGAAGAAGCTCGTGCTGTTCATCTGGCGCGGTGGGCGGATCCAGTCGAGGGCAAAGGCCAGCGCCGTCCAGCCGGTCTGGGGCCGCAGCTTTTCCTGGCCCACGTAGTGCGCCCAGCCGCCGCCGCTCTGGCCGATGCAGCCGCACAGCATCAGCATGTTGATGATGCCGCGGTAGTTCATGTCGCAGTGGTACCAGTGGTTCATGGCCGCGCCGATGATGACCATGGATTTGCCATGGGTCTTGTCGGCGTTGTCGGCGAACTGGCGCGCCACGGTGATGATCTGGTCGCGCGGAACGCCGGTGATCTTTTCCTGCCAGGCAGGGGTGTAGGGGCGGTCAGCGTCGTAGCTGCCACCGGGCTCTTCACCGGGCAGGCCACGGTCGATACCGTAGTTGGCGGCCAGCAGGTCGAACACCGTGGCGACCATCACCTTGCCTTGGGCCTCGTGGCCGGCCAGCTCCAGGTGCGTCACGGGCACGGGGCGCACCATCACGTCGCTGCCTTGTTCGTTGGCCGTGAAATTGGGCGTCTGCACGCCGCCAAAGTACGGGAAGGCCACGGTGGCCACGTCGTGGGCCTGCGCACCACCCTCGATCACCGAGAGCTTGAGCTTGACGGTGTTGCCGGTGCGCGCTTCCTTGTTCTCCAGGTTCCACAGGCCCTGGTCCGCACGGCCATCGGCGCCCCAGCGGAAGCCGATGGAGCCATTGGGCAGCGTGACCTGGCCCAGCTCGTCGTAGCCGACGGTCTTCCAGTCGGGGTTGTTCGACTGGTCGAGCTGGCCGGGGAAGTCGCTGGCGCGCACATAGCGGTCCGGCACCATCACCGTGCGGCCATCGGGCAGCGTCTTTTCCTTCAACACGACCAGCAGCGGCAGGTCAGTGTAGCGGCGCGCATAGTCGTCAAAGTAGGTGCTGCGGCCCTTGCCGCCATCCTTGAAGTAGAACTCCTTGAGGATCACATGGCCCATGGCCATGGCCACGGCGGCATCGGTGCCCTGCTTGGGGTGCATCCACAGATCGCCCAGCTTGGCCACCTCGGAGTAGTCAGGGGTGATGGCCACGACCTTGGTGCCCTTGTAGCGCACCTCGGTCAGGAAGTGCGCATCGGGCGTGCGCGTCTGGGGCACGTTGGAACCCCAGGCAATGATGTACGAGCTGTTGTACCAGTCGGCTGACTCGGGCACGTCGGTCTGCTCGCCCCACACCTGCGGGCTGGAGGGTGGCAGGTCGCAGTACCAGTCGTAGAAGCTCATGCACACGCCGCCGATCAGGCTCAGGTAGCGCGAGCCAGCGGCGTACGAAATCATCGACATCGCGGGGATGGGCGAGAAGCCGATGATGCGGTCAGGGCCGTGCTTCTTGATGGTGTAGACGTTGGCCGCGGCAATCATCTGGTTGACTTCGTCCCAGGTGCTGCGCACGAAGCCGCCGAGGCCACGCTGCTTTTGCCATTCGCTGCGCGCGGCATTGTTCTCGACGATGCTGGCCCAGGCGTCCACCGGGCTCTTGGCCAGCGCGATGGCGGCACGCCAGTGCTTGAGCAGGCGGCCGCGCACCATGGGGTACTTCACGCGATTGGCGCTGTACAGGTACCAGCTGTAGCTGGCGCCGCGTGCGCAGCCACGGGGCTCGTGGTTGGGCAGGTCGGGACGGGTGCGGGGGTAGTCGGTCTGCTGGGTTTCCCAGGTCACGATGCCGCCCTTGACGTAGATCTTCCACGAGCAGGAGCCCGTGCAGTTCACGCCGTGGGTGGAACGCACGATCTTGTCGTGCGCCCAGCGGTCGCGGTAGGCGTCTTCCCAGGTGCGGTCTTCACCGTTAGTCTGGCCATGGCCTTGGGCAAAGGTTTCGCGGGGTTGCGAGAAGTACGTGAGTCGATCCAGAAAATGGCTCATCGGGGGCTCCTTGTTCTATTGGGGGGGATTGCTGATGGCTCAGGCAGCCATCAGCAAGGCATCTCGGCGTGCTTGCGCGCGTAGTACCACCAGGTGACTACGATGCAGATGGCGTAGAAGACAGCAAAGCACCACAGCGCAGCGTTGGGCGCGCCGGTCAGGGCGATGGAGCTGCCATAGCTCTTGGGAATGAAGAACCCGCCGTAGGCGGCCATGGCAGCGGTGAAACCCAGCGTGGCGGCGCCCAGGGTGTTGCCTTCCTTGTTGGCGCTGGCCACGGCGGCAGCATCGTTCTTGTCCACACCACGCATGGCTTCGGTCAGGAAAATCACGGGGATCATGCGGAAGGTGGAACCGTTGCCGATGCCGGTGGTGAGAAACAGCACCAGGAAGCACACGAAGAAGCCGGAAAACTGGCCCTCGTTGCCTGCCGAGGGAAGGAACACCGTCACACCCATCACGGCAATGGCCATGACGATGAAGTTCCACAGCGTGACGCGGGCTCCACCGAGCTTGTCGGCCAGCCAGCCACCAAAAGGCCGCACCACGGCGCCGACCAGCGGGCCCAGCCAGGCGTAGGCCAGTGGGTTGATGCCGGGGAACTGGCTCTTGATGAGCAGCGGAAAGCCTGCGGCGTAGCCAATGAACGAGCCGAAGGTGCCCAGGTACAGCACGCACATCAGCCAGTTGTGCTTGCGCTTGAAGATGGCGGCCTGCGCGGCGAACGAAGCACGCGCATCGGCAATGTCGTTCATGCCGAACCAGGCGGCCAGCGCGGTGATGGCGATCCATGGCACCCAGATGAAGGCGGCGTTCTGCGTCCAGACCTGCACGGTGTTGCCGTTCTTCACGATGGTCTGGCCTTCGCCGCCAAAGATGCCGAAGATGCCGGCCGTCACGACCAGCGGGCTCAGGAACTGCACCACCGAAACGCCCAGGTTACCGAGGCCGGCATTCACGCCCAGCGCCGAGCCCTTGCGCTCCTTCGGGAAGAAGAAGCTGATGTTGGCCATGCTGGAGCTGAAGTTGCCGCCACCCAGGCCGCACAGCAGCGCCAGGATGAGCATGGTGGGGTAGGCCGTGGTGTTGTCCTGCACGGCAAAGCCGATGCCGATGGCGGGGATCAGCAGCGAGGCGGTGGAGATCGCCGTCCAGCGGCGGCCACCCACCAGCGGCACCATGAACGAGTAGAAGATGCGCAGCGTGGCGCCCGAAAGCGCGGGCGCTGCCGCCAGCCAGAACAACTGGTTGGTCGAATACTTGAAGCCCAGGCCCGGCAGGCTCACGGCCACCACGCTCCAGACCTGCCAGATGGCAAAGGCCAGAAACAGCGCGGGCACCGAGATCCAGAGATTGAGCTTGGCGACGGCCTCGCCTTCGCGCTCCCAGAAGGACTTGTCCTCCGGCGTCCAGAGAGTGAGCAGGCGCCCCTGGCGCCCGCTGGTGGTGGTGGCAGACATGGTGAGGTTCCTTGAGATAAATCAGCGGGCAGCCGCAGGTGCGGCGGCGTCCTGCGAGCCCATGACGGGGGTGCGGCGCACTTCGGTGAAATACATCCAGATCAGCGAGACCCAGACCACGCCATACATCAGCATGAACGCACTGGAGCGGACGCCGGTGAAGTCCATCAGAGCGCCGAACATGATGGGCAGGACGAAGCCACCAAGGCCACCCGCCAGCCCCACAATGCCGCTGATGGCACCGATGTTTTTCGGATAGTCGTCGCTGATGTACTTGAAGACGCTGGCCTTGCCGAAGGCGAACGCCACGCCCAGCACCCCCATCAGCGCCGTGAACGCATAGACGTTCAGGCCGAGGTGGAACGTGGTGGGCCCATTGACCGTGAGGATGGTGAAATCGGTCTGCGGATAGCTCAGCAGGAACAGGCAGATCCAGCTCACCCACATCACCCACCAGGTGACGCTGTGGGCACCGTACTTGTCACTGAGCACACCGCCAATGGCGCGCAGCACACCGCCCGGCAGCGAGAAGCAGGCCGCCAGCAGCGCTGCCACGCGGATGTCCAGGCCGTATTCACCCACGTAGTACTGCACCATCCACAGCGACAGCGCCACATAGCCGCCAAACACGATGCTGTAGTACTGGCAGTACTTGATGACCTTGGGGTCCTTCAGCGCCCTGAGCTGGTCGGTGAACTTGACGTTGCTGGGCACCAGGTGGGCCGGGTCGCTGTAGCTGAACAGCCAGAACAGCACCAAGGTGCCGAGCATGATGGCGGCGTACACCTGCGGCACCATGGCCCAGCCAAACGCCACCAGCAGCACCGGGGCCACGAACTTGTTCACGGCCGCACCGGAATTGCCCGCACCATACACCCCCATCGCCGTGCCCTGCCGATTCCTGGGAAACCAGCGCGCCACATAGGGCGTGCCCACCGAGAACGAGCCGCCCGCCAGGCCCACAAACAGGCCGATCGTGAGGAAATGCCAGTACTCGGTGGCATAGCTCATGAGCCAGATGGCCGGCACCGTTATTGCCATGAGCGCGGCCATCACGATCCGCCCGCCAAACCGGTCGGTCCAGATGCCCAGCGGCACGCGCACCAGCGAGCCGGTAAGCACCGGCATGGCCGTGAGCAGGCCGAACTGCGTGGCGCTCAGGTTCAGCATTTTCTTGATGGGAATGCCGATCACCCCGAACATCATCCACACCATGAAACAGACGGTGAAGGCGAGCGTGCTGACCAAGAGCACGGACCAAGCCTGCCGGGTGCGTTGCGGACTGTCGCCCGCCGAAAACGCTGCATTTGCCATGGGTTGTTCCCTCTGTTTTCTGTATGGCATGCATGGTCCCGCGAAGGCAGGGTTTTGCCTATCCCTCTTCAGGACGGGTCAGCACGGCAAAAGGATGATGGGAGCGCCACCCCATCGTTCGAAAGGACTAGTCCCCTGAAACAGGGATGTCGGGGCTTGCGCGCTACCGCTGGCGGTCAGAGGCGTACACGGCGGCCTGCACGCGCGAGCTCAGTCCCAGTTTGCGCAGAATGTGCTGCACATGGATCTTGACGGTGGTTTCGGCAATATCCAGCGCCCGGGCGATTTCCTTGTTGCTGGAGCCCCGTGCAATCTCGCGCAGCACGTCTTCCTCGCGCGGAGAAAGAGGCGTGCCCTGCGGCGCCACCGCCGACGCCTTGTCGGAAGTCGACGCCGCAAGGGCGTCGTTCGCCTCTGGCGCCCCCTGCGACTGGAAAGCAGCCACCAGCTTGCCCATCAACTCGGGGCTGACCACGGGCTCGCCGGCGGCAGCGCGGTGAATGGCCTGCGCCAGCAGATCGCCGTCGATGGTCTTGAGCAGATACCCCTGCGCACCGTTGCGCAGCGCGGTGGCCAGATCCTGTGAATCTTCGCTCACGGTGAGCATGAGCACGCGGGAGGCCGGAGACACTTCACGCAGCCCCTGGATGGCATCCACCCCCGTCACCCCGGGCAAATGGTTGTCGAGCAGGATCACGTCCGGGCGCAGGGCGGGGGCCAGGCGCATCGCCTGCGCGGCATCGCCCGCCTCGCCCACCACCTGCAGGCGCGGGTCCTGCCCCAGCAAGGCCACCAAGCCCCGGCGAAACAGGTTGTGGTCGTCCACGACGAGCAAGGTCACGGGCGGCAGATTTGGCATAGGCATCAATGAACGAAACGGGCAACAGGCAGCATGGGCGGCTCGCGCGGCTCCTGCGCTGCGGACAGGGTGGGAAGCTCGATGCACACGCGCGTGCCCGCACCGGAAGACGAATCGACCTGCACCGCCGCGCCAATGCGCTGCGCGCGCTCGCGCATGATGCCTAGACCGACATGCATGGAGTCGGGCGGCACCGCCCGAACATCAAACCCCACCCCGTTGTCCTGCACTTCGAAGCGCCAGCGGGGATGCCGTTGCACGCGCAACTCCACCCGGGTCGCGCCCGCGTGCTTGCGCACGTTCGACAGGGCTTCCTGCACCATGTGCAGGACCTGGATCTGCACATCGGGCGGCAGGGGCAGGCCGTGGCCCGCCATGGTGAGCGCAGTGGCGATGCCGGTCTGGTGCTCGAACTTGGAAAGGGTCGAGCGCAGTGCCGTCTCGATGTCTTCTTCGCTGGTACGTGTGCGGAAGTGCACCAGCAATTCGCGCACATCGGCATAGCACTCGCGCACGCCCACATCGAGCTCGCCCATGCTGCGGTCCCGCGCCACGATATCGCCCTTGGCCACGGCATCGCGCAACAGCTGCGTCTGGATCTTGAGGAAAGCCAGCGACTGGGCAATCGAGTCGTGCAGCTCGCGCGCCAGCAGGCTGCGCTCCTGCGCCACGGCGGCCTCGCGCTCCAGGGCAGTGGCGCGCAAGCCCTCCATGGCGCTGGCCAGATGGCGCGTCATGGCTTCCAGAAGATCACGCACTTCATCCGTCAGCGCCACCGACGGTCGGAAAAACAGATTGACCTCGCCGAGCACCCGCTGCTGCATCTGTACCGGTATGGCCACCAGGGTCTGGTAGCCGGCATCGCGGCAATGTGGAAACACCAGCGGGGTGGATGCAACGATCGGTATGACACGGGTATAGGCCTGGTTCTGCGGCTGGCCGCACATGCAAGTGCCCGTGTGCAGACAATGTTCCTTTTCGGTCATGGCGTGCGGCATGCCGTCGCCGGCCAGCAGCACATAGCGCTCGTTGGCCTCGTCGGACCAGCGCACTGCGGCTGCATCGGCGCCCGCCACCCGGCGGATCTGCTGCACAAAGCCTTGCGCCAGCGCTTCCAGAGCGGTCGCCGTGGAAGCCAGCGCGCTCACCTCATAAAGCGCCGCCAGGCGCTGGTTCTGCACGGCGATGCTGGCGGTCTTCTCGCGCACCTTTTGCTCGAGGTCCTCGTGCGAGACCTGCAAGGCATGGGCCATCAGGTTGAAGCCCGCCGAAAGCTGGCCAAATTCGTCCTCTTCCCCCAGGGGTAGCCGCACTCCCCACTCACCCTGGCGCAAGCGCCCCAGCGCCTGCTGCAATTGCGCCAGCGGGTTGATCACCAACAGATAGCTCACCGCCATGAAGGTCACCGCTGCGGCAATCGCCACGGCCATCATGAAGAGCTGAAAGACATGCAACGCGGCCGTCCAGCCCGCGATCTGGACTTCTATGGCCTCGACGAAACCGTCCACCTGCTGCACAAAGCGGTCGGCCTGGGCCAGGGACCGGGCACGGTCCGGCGGCAAACCCAGGGACCACTCGGTGCGCAAGCCCAACCAGGTGTTGCGGATGCGTTCAAAGCGTGTCCGCGTGTCATCCCCCCAGGGCACGAACAGGGGGCGCGAGGGATCGCCCGTGCGCAGCAACTCCAGGCTGGCGTCGAACTGCCGCGCATGCCTTTGCACCTCTTCGGGGGACGCCGTCTGCTGCACCAGCACCATGCGCAGCATGTTCATGCGCAGGCGCCCGGCCTCGTTGACGGCCGCCGCGCCGCCTTCGAGTTTCCAGGTCACCCACAGCGTCAAGCCAATGGAAGCCAGGGCCACCAGCAGAAAGCCCCCGCCCATGGCCAGCAGTTTGAAGGTCAGCGGGGACTTGGTGCGCATAGGCGCAGTGTAGGAAGGGTGGGCAGGTCTTGTCTTGACGTAAATCAAGTTGAAGATGCGTAGCATGGCGCCATGCCGTCCACGTTTTCCCGCTTTTTTCGGCCTCTGGGAGCCGCTTTCGCCGCCCTGGCCCTCGCCGGCTGCGCCAGTTCCCCTGCCGTGGTGCCTGGCGCCTTGTGGCCGGCGCCGCTGGAAGGCGCCGCGCCCACCGACATACTGCTGCTCGGCGAGCAGCATGACGCCCCCGACCACCAGCGACTGCAGCGCGACACGGTGCTGTGGCTGGCAACGCGCGGCCGGCTGGCGGCCCTGGTGCTGGAAATGGCCGA
The DNA here is from genome assembly GCF_058797075.1 of Acidovorax sp. GW823-FHT02H02. Classification (NCBI taxonomy): domain Bacteria; kingdom Pseudomonadati; phylum Pseudomonadota; class Betaproteobacteria; order Burkholderiales; family Comamonadaceae; genus Acidovorax; species Acidovorax sp. GW823-FHT02H02. Next base: position 126,019 of record NZ_JBXAJH010000010.1, read on the forward strand.
GCGCGGCCACAGCACCGCGGCGCTGCCGCAGGATGCCACCGAAGAGAAAGTACAGGCGGCCCTGCAGTGGCACGACGCCGCTTGGCCCTGGTCCACCTATGGCCCCGTGGTCATGGCCGCCGTGCGTGCCGGAGTGCCCGTGCTGGGGGGCAACCTGCCGCGCAGCGCAATGGCCGCGGCCATGCAGGAAACCCGCTGGGACAACCACCTGTCTGCCACCGCCCGCCAGCAACTGCTCGATGCGCTGCAGGACGGCCATTGCGGCCTGCTGCCCGCCGCGCGCCTGCCTGCCATGGCCCGCATCCAGATCGCGCGCGACGCCAGCCTGGCCCGCACGGCACAGGAGGCGGTGCGCCCAGGCCAGACCGTGCTGCTGGTGGCCGGCGGCGAGCATGTGCTGCGCCACCGGGGCATTCCCACCCACTGGCCGGGCAGTTTGACATCCCAAGTGCTATCAGCGCATACGGGTCCGGCGCTAGCAGCTCCAAAAACAGGAGTAGACATCGCCATCACCACCGCGCCGCTGCCGCCGCAGGACGCATGCGCCGTGTTGCGTCCGCAGAAGTAGCCCGCACCGGCTCGCCGGCCGGAAAAGCCGTCGGCCTCGCCGCCGCGCTCGCGCAAAAATGCCAGCTGCTCGGCCGTTTCGGCGCCCTCGACCAGCACCCGCAGGCCCAGTTCGCGCAGACGCCGCATGGTCACGAGCGCCATGCCCACCGGATGGCGCATGCATCGCATTCTTCCATCACCTGCTGGCCTAGCTGCGACAATGTGGCAGCTATGACCAACGCCTATATTCTTACCCTGTCCTGCCCCGACCGCCTGGGGCTGGTGCATGCTGTCTCGGGCTTCCTGCTGGAGCACGGCGGCAACATTGAAGAAGCCGCCCAGTACAACGACCACGCCACCGGCCTGTTCTTCATGCGCGTGCAGTTCGCCTGCGACCAGCACGACCACGCCACCCTCAAGGCGCGCCTGGCCAGCTTTGCAGAGCCCCACCAGATGCGCTGGACCCTGCATGCCACGGCCACGCCCATGAAAACCGTGCTCCTGGTCAGCAAGGAAGGCCATTGCCTCAACGATCTGCTGTTCCGCTGGAAGAGTGGCCTGCTGCCCATCGATATCCGCGCCATCATCAGCAACCACCGCGACTTCTACCAGCTCGCGGCCAGCTACAACGTGCCGTTCCACCACATCCCGGTGACTGCCGCCACCAAGCCCCAGGCCGAGGCCAGGCAGCTGGAGATTATCGAGGCCGAAGGGGCCGAGCTGGTGGTTCTGGCGCGTTACATGCAGGTACTGTCTCTTGACCTGTGCCAAAAATTGACGGGTCGGGCCATCAACATCCACCACAGCTTCCTGCCCAGCTTCAAGGGTGCCAAGCCTTACTACCAGGCGCATGACCGGGGCGTGAAACTCATCGGCGCCACCGCCCACTATGTGACGGCCGACCTGGACGAAGGCCCGATCATCGAGCAGGACGTGGCCCGCGCCGATCACACCGACACGGTGGAAGACCTGACAGCCCGGGGCCGCGACACCGAAAGCCAGGTGCTGGCCCGCGCCGTGAAGTGGCACAGCGAGCACCGCGTGATCCTGAACGGTCACAAGACGGTGATCTTCCGCTAAACCGTTCCGTTCCATGGCCACGGCAGCCCCGTCCTCTTTCCTCAGCAGCGCCGCACGGCGCATTCCGCCCATCCAGTGCCTGCTCACCTTCGAGGCGCTGGCCCGACTGCGCAGCGTGACGCAGACGGCCGACGAGCTGTGCGTGACGCCCAGCGCCGTGAGCCACCGCGTCAAGCAGCTCGAGCAGATCCTGGGCGTGCGGCTGTTCGGCCGGGCCGACTTTTCGCTGACCACCGAGGGCAGCGCCTACCTGGCCCATGTGCGCGAAGGCCTGGGCGCGCTGCAGCGCTTTCCGGGCCAGGCCGCCGCGCCCGGGCGCCGGCGGCTCAAGCTGGCCGTGACACCCACGTTTGCGCGCACCATCCTCATCCCGCGCCTGCGGCAGTTCACCGAGGCGTATCCCGAGATCGACCTGGCGCTGCAGGTGTCCATCCCGCTCCTGGACGTGGTGGCCGAAGACGCCGACCTGATGGTGCGCTTTGGCCCCGGCCACTATGCCGACGTGGAGCATGTGGAGCTGGCCCGCGACGTGGTCACGCCCCTCGCATCCCCCGCCTTCGTGCGCGAACACGGCCCGTTCGAGCGGCCCGAAGACCTGGAAGGCGTGCCCCTGCTGCGCAGCCCGCTAGAGCCCTGGCGCACCTGGTTCGCCGCCACAGGCCTCGACTGGGCCGAGCCCAGCGAGGGCTCGCAGTTCAACGACATCGGCCTGATGTGCGACGGCGCCGCCGCCGGCATGGGCGTGGCACTGGTGCGCCTCAAGCTCGGCGCACCCTGGCTGGAGAACGGCACGCTGGTGCGCCTGTTCGCCACCGACACCGCCAGCCCCCACGCCCACTATCTGTGCTGGCGTACCGGCACCATGGACCGGTGGGAATGCGCGGCCTTTGCCGAATGGCTGCGCAAAACCATGGCGTAGTAGAGGCATCCCCCTGAGTCGCCTTTGGCACCTTCCCCCTTCTCTCGGCTGCGCCGGGAAGGGGGACGCAGCCCTCGCTGCGGGGCGGCCCTTGCTCGGCTGCCCTCGCCCGAGCCGCGCCCTCCTCCATCAGGTTCAGGCAAATTTGCCTCCAGCGCCTATCCAACAAGCGCCAGCAGCTATCAATTGATGAGCAATCCGGTGTTTTTCACAATCCCCTGCAGAAAAGCTCAAGCCCAGGCACCCAGCCATCCCCTACAGTGATAGCCATGAACACTGCCGCCGCCCCCACCGCAGCCCTGTCCGAACGCGCCGCACGCCAGGCCGAAGTGGTCCAGGCCCTGAGCCGCGCCGTGCCCGCCCACGCCCTGCTCTGGCACAGCGAAGACACCACACCCTACGAATGCGACGGCCTCACCGCCTACCGCCAGCGCCCGCTGGTGGTGTGCCTGCCCGAAACCTATGACGAGGTGCAGGCCGTGCTGCAGGTGTGCCACCGGCTGCAGGTGCCGGTGGTGGCGCGCGGTGCGGGCACGGGCCTGTCGGGTGGTGCCATGCCGCATGCGCTGGGCGTGACGATGTCGCTGGCCAAGTTCAACCGCATCCTCGACATCAACCCCGAAAGCCGCACGGCCGTGGTGCAGTGTGGCGTGCGCAACCTGGCGATCAGCGAGGCCGCAGCGCCCTACGGCCTGTATTACGCACCCGACCCCAGCAGCCAGATCGCCTGCACCATCGGCGGCAACGTGGCCGAGAACTCGGGCGGCGTGCATTGCCTGAAATACGGCCTCACGGTGCACAACGTGCTCAAGGTGAAGGGCTTCACGGTGGAGGGCGAGCCGGTGGAGTTTGGCAGCGCGGCGCTGGACGCCCCCGGCTACGACCTGCTGGCCGCGGTGATCGGCAGCGAGGGCATGCTGGCCGTGACCACCGAAGTGACGGTGCGCCTGATCCCCAAGCCCCAGCTGGCGCGCTGCATCATGGCCAGCTTTGACGACGTGCGCAAGGCGGGCGATGCCGTGGCCGCCGTGATCGCCGCCGGCATCATCCCTGCCGGCCTGGAGATGATGGACAAGCCCATGACCGCCGCCGTCGAGGATTTCGTCCACGCCGGCTACGACCTGACGGCCGAAGCCATCCTGCTGTGCGAAAGCGACGGCACGCCCGAAGAGGTGGAAGAGGAAATCGGCCGCATGAGCGAAGTGCTGCGCGCTGCGGGCGCCACCGCCATCAGCGTGAGCCGCGACGAGGCCGAGCGCCTGCGCTTCTGGAGCGGCCGCAAGAACGCCTTCCCCGCCAGCGGCCGCATCAGCCCCGACTACATGTGCATGGACTCGACCATCCCGCGCAAGCGCCTGGCCGACATCCTTCTGGCCATCCAGGCCATGGAGAAGAAATACCAGCTGCGCTGTGCCAACGTGTTCCACGCGGGCGATGGCAACCTGCACCCGCTGATCCTGTTCGACGCGAACGATGCCGACCAGCTGCACCGCTGCGAGCTGTTTGGCGCCGACATCCTGGAGACCAGCGTGGCCATGGGCGGCACGGTGACGGGCGAGCATGGCGTGGGCGTGGAGAAGCTCAACAGCATGTGTGTGCAGTTCTCTGCCGAAGAAAACGCGCAGATGCTGGGGCTCAAGCATGCGTTCGACCCGGCGGGGTTGCTGAACCCGGGCAAGGTGATTCCTACGCTGAACCGGTGTGCGGAGTACGGGAAGATGCTGGTGCGGGGGGGGCAGATCAGGCATCCGGAGTTGCCGAGGTTTTGATTCTCGGCCGGAGCCTGCCGCGCCTGACCGAATCCGGTCGGGCTGAGCTTGTCGAAGCCGGGACAGGCTCACTCGCGGGTTTATGCGCTTTGCCTGGGTTGAGGCCGGAGGCCGGGGTGTGCGCCCGGCGGCGCAGTGGCTTTCTTTTGCTTCGCCAAAAGAAAGCCCCCAAAGAAAAGGCGCCCCTACAGGCTGCGTCCCTGCGCTGCGCTGCGGGCAACCTGCGGTGCTCGCGTCCAGCGGGGTCTCGCTCGAACTCGCTGCGCTCAGACAATCGCGAGCCCTGATCCGCTGGCCGCTGCGCTCCTCGGCGCAACCTGAAGGGAACCCGAGCAAACATCCCTTCGGGCCATCGCTGCGCTCGGCCCAGCCTGTGCAGCGCGTGGCGCTTGCGCCCGCAAGATGGGGCCGAGCAACGCGATGGCCCGTGGGTTGTTTGGATGTTTTTTCTCCACCCCATCTGGCTGCGCCTGCGGCGGGGCGGTTGCGGGGTGAGCATGCGCGTCGCAGCGCGCATGCCTCGTCAACTGACTCGCCGTGGCTGTCCGAGCGCAGCGCGCCAGCGCGTAGCGAGTTCCACGGCGCACCCCGCAACCGCACCGACGCAGGTCTGCCCCGAAGGGGTCGCAGACTGTGGGTCGCCTTTTCTTTGCTTACTTTCTTTTGGCGAAGCAAAAGAAAGTGAGGCGGCCGCCGGGCCGAGACCCGGCCTCCATCCTCAGAAAAAACACGCCACAAGCAAAAGCAACGCCTCAAGACTTCAAAACAACGCCCGCCAGATCTCCCCCGCATTCGACACCCCAAACAACACCAGCCCAATCAAGCCACCCACCACCGTCCCATTGATCCGGATGTACTGCAGATCCTTGCCGATGTTCAACTCGATCAGTGCCGCCATCTCCTCGGCATCCCAGCGGCGCACCGTGTCCTCGATGTGCTGCGCAATGAACTGCGACACATCCGGCGCAAGCCCCTGCACCCAGCTTTCCAGCCGCAGGTTGAGCGACTGGCGCAATGCCGCATCACCCGCCAGCGAGCGGCCAAACCACGCGCCCATGGCATGCACGTTGCGCGCCACGGCCGAGTGCTCGTCGGCCAGGTCGCGCTGCAGGGCCGCGCGCATGCCCAGCCACAGGTCCTGCACATAGCGGCCCAGCGTCGCATTGGTCTGCAGGTAGCGCCGGATCTCCTCGCCCCTGCGCGCCCAGTCCGGATCGGTCTGCAGCCTGTGCACCAGCCGCTGCACGGCCGCGTCGAACTGTTCGCGCAACTGGTGCTGCGGGTTCTGCGCCACGTCGGCCAACACGGCCTCGAGCGCGTTGGCGATCATGGCCGAGCCCTTGTCGCCCAGCCAGTCGGTGGGCAGCATTTTTTCCTTGAGCGGATGCTCTTTCTTGAGCCACTGCACGATGGTGGTGGCAATCAGCTGGCGCGTGCCCTCCTCCTGCAGCACCACGATCAGCCGGCCCAGTGCATCGTCGAGCAGCGCCTGGTGGCGCCCGTTGTGGGTGAGCGCCCCCAGCACCGTGGCCAGGGTGCCCGACAGATCCACCCGCCCGATGAGGGCGCGCGCCGCCTTGCGGATGAAGCGCTCCATCTGCGCATCCTGCACGGTGTCGAGGGCGGCGCTGAGCAGCCGCGCCGCCTGCTGGCCCAGCAAGCTGGCGTTGCCCGCATCGCCCAGCCATTGGGCCAGCCGCGCGGCGGGATCGTGGCGCCGCATCAGCGCCACCAGCGAGGGCGGATCGAGGAAGCGGTCGCGCACAAAGGCGGCCAGGTTGGCGCCGATGCGGTCCTTGTTGCGCGCGATCACCGCCGTGTGCGGGATGGGCAGGCCCAGCGGCCGGCGAAACAACGCCACCACCGCAAACCAGTCGGCCAACGCGCCCACCATGGCCGCCTCGGCCATGGCTTTCACGCAGTTCAGCAGCAGCCCGCGCTCGACCACGCTGGTGGCGATGAACACGGCCGTCACCAGCAGCAAAAGGCCCAAGGCCTGGCGCTTGGCACGGCGCAAGGCGAGGACTGCGGGGTTGGTACCTGGATTCATCCGTGCCAACCAGCCAACTTCAACCGCTCCCTGTCAGGCAGCGGCCGCCATCTGGTCCAGCGCCCGGGACAGGTGTCCCACCGTGCGCTCCACGTCGTGCCACTTGTCCAGTCCGAACAGGCCGATGCGGAAAGTCTTGAAATCCGGCCCTTCGTCGCACTGCAGCGGCACGCCGGCGGCGGTCTGCAGGCCCGCCTCCATGAATTTCTTGCCGTTCTGGATGCCGGGATCGGTGGTGTAGCTCACCACCACGCCGGGCGCCTTGAAGCCTTCGGCCGCCACGCTGGGGAAGCCGCGCGATTCGAGCAGCGCGCGCACCTTGGCGCCCAGCTCGATCTGTTCCTCGCGCACCTTGGCAAAGCCGTAGGCACGCGTCTCCTGCATCACGTCGCGCAGGCGCACCAGGGCGTCGGTGGGCATGGTGGTGTGGTAGGCGTGCTGGCCCTTTTCGTAACCCTCGGCGATCTGCATCCACTTCTTGAGGTCGCACGAGAAGCTGCTGCTGCTGGTGTCGTCGATAGCCTGGCGCGCGCGTTCGCTCAGCATCACCATGGCGCAGCAGGGCGAGCCGCTCCAGCCCTTTTGCGGCGCGGAAATCAGCACGTCCACGCCCGTGGCCTGCATGTCCACCCACATGGCTCCCGAGGCCACACAGTCGAGCACGAAGAGCGCGCCCACCTCGTGCGCAGCGGCCGTCAGCGTGCGGATGTAGTCGTCGCTCAGGATGATGCCGCTGGCCGTTTCCACATGGGGCGCGAACACCACCTTGGGGTTTTCGGCGCGGATGGCGGCCGCCACCTCATCGGCCGGGCATGGTGCCCAGGGCGCCTGCGGTCCGCTGCCCTGCGGGCGGGCCTTGCAGACCACGGCGCCACCGCCCAGGCCCTTGTCGGCGTCGAAAATCTGGCTCCAGCGGTAACTGAACCAGCCGTTGCGCACGATCAGCACTTTTTCGCGGTTGGCGAACTGGCGCGCCACGGCTTCCATGCCAAAGGTGCCGCTGCCGGGCACGATCACGGCGGTGGGGGCGTGGTACACCTCCTTGAGAATGGACAGGATGTCCTGCATCACGCCGGTGAAGCGCCTGGACATGTGGTTGAGCGCGCGGTCGGTGTAGACCACCGAAAATTCGAGCAGGCCATCGGGGTCGATGTCGGGCAGCAATCCGGGCATGAAAAGATCTCCATTGACGGGTTGTGATGGCTCCACCGCCCACGAGCGGCGTGCAATAGGACGGGCCAAATCAGCTTAGCACGGGCCGCAATGCAGGCATCCGGCGCTGCATCAGGGTGCCGGATAGGTCCGGCCGCCAAAGATGCCCGTGCCTACCCGCACCAGGGTGCTGCCCGCCTGGATGGCGGCCTCCAGATCGGCAGTCATGCCCATGGAAAGGGTGTCAAAACCTTCGAGCCCGGGCTCCCCCAGGGCCAATATCTGGTCAAAAAGCCTTCTGGCGCTTGTGTGTTTTGCGAGTTGCGCCTCGAAATCAGGGGCATGGTCGGGGATGCTCATCAGCCCGCGCACCCGCAGGCGTGGCAGTTTTGCCACAGCACGCACCAGCTCCAGGGTATCCGCCGGTGCCACTCCCGACTTGGTGGGGCCGCCGTCGATGTTCACCTGAATACAGATCTGCAGCGGTGGCAGGTGGTCCGGCCGCTGGGCCGACAGGCGCTCGGCGGTCTTGAACCGGTCCACGGTGTGCGCCCAGTCGAAATGCTCGGCCACCAGGCGGGTCTTGTTGCTCTGGATGGGGCCAATGCAATGCCACTGCAGCGCGGGCGCGCATGCCCGCCCCACCGCGGCGATCTTTTCCACCCCCTCCTGGATGTAGTTTTCACCGAATGCCCGCTGGCCGGCGGCGGCGGCCTGCACCACCGATTCGGCACTAAAGGTCTTGGAAACGGCCAGCAGCGAGACGCTGTCGGGAGCCCGGCCGGCGGCGGCACAGGCCTGCGCAATGCGGCCCCGTACCTGTTGGAGGTTGGTAGCAATCGTGGTCATAATGAGAAACAAGCGTACCAAAGAGAGGGAACCCGTGGACATTACCCAGTTGCTCGCATTCAGCGTCAAGAACAAGGCATCCGACCTGCACTTGTCCGCGGGCTTGCCGCCCATGATCCGGGTCCACGGGGATGTACGGCGCATCAATGTGGACGCGCTGGACCACAAGACCGTCCACGCCATGGTGTACGACATCATGAGCGACTCGCAGCGCAAAACGTATGAAGAGTTTCTGGAGGTGGACTTCTCGTTCGAGATCGATGGCCTGGCGCGCTTTCGGGTCAACGCCTTCAATCAGAACCGCGGCGCCGCTGCCGTGTTCCGCACCATTCCCAGCAAGATCCTCACGCTGGAGCAGCTCAACGCCCCCAAGATCTTCGGCGACCTGGCGCTCAAGCCGCGCGGCCTGGTGCTGGTGACCGGGCCCACGGGCTCGGGCAAATCCACCACGCTGGCAGCCATGGTGAACTACCTCAACGAAACCGAATACGGCCACATCCTCACGGTGGAAGACCCGATCGAATTCGTGCACGAATCCAAGAAGTGCCTGGTCAATCAGCGTGAAGTGGGGCCCATGACGCTGTCGTTCGCCGCCGCGCTCAAGTCCGCACTGCGTGAAGACCCCGACGCCATCCTGGTGGGCGAAATGCGCGACCTCGAAACCATCCGCCTGGCCATGACGGCCGCCGAAACGGGCCACCTGGTCTTTGGCACGCTGCACACGTCGAGTGCCGCCAAGACCATCGACCGGATCATCGACGTGTTCCCCGCCGAAGAAAAGGAAATGGTCCGCGCCATGCTGTCCGAATCGCTGCAGGCCGTGATTTCACAGACGCTGTGCAAGCTGAAAGACGGCTCGGGCCGCGTGGCCGCGCACGAGATCATGCTGGGCACCAGCGCCATCCGCAACCTGATCCGCGAGGCCAAGGTGGCGCAGATGTATTCGACCATCCAGACCAGCAACAGCGTGGGCATGCAGACACTCGACCAGAACCTCACCGATCTGGTGCGGCGCAACATCATCAGCCCCGCGGAAGCCCGCAGCAAGGCCAAGATCCCCGAGAACTTCCCGGGTTGATCGCACTCCGGCTGCCCCCACACATCCTTCTGACAAAGCGGCAGCAGACGCCGCACACTGGAGCCATTTATGAAAGGCATTCTCAGCCTTCTGCGCCGTAACACCCGCGGGGACAAGCCTCCGGAAGATCAGACCGACTCCGTGCTGTTCTCCACGGCCTTCGCCAGCCAGGGCGTGGACGCCTCCATGCTGGTGCCCTGGGAGGCGCGTGCCGTGGAAGTGGGCGCCAAGCGCCTGCCCCCCAGCCGCGGCGGCAAGCTGCTGCAGGCCTTGTGGGCCAAGGACAAATACATGGCCCACCTCGACACGGACGCGGTGGAGCGCATGGAGCGTTTTTTCGAGTTTGCCGCCGTTCCAGCCAACCGCGACGTCATCCGGCAGGAGGAATACGGCAACTTCATGGTGGTGCTGCTCACCGGCGCCATCGCGGTGGACCGCCTTCAGCCCTGGGGCGAGCAGCTGCGCCTGGCAGAGACGCGGCCCGGAGACATCCTGGGTGAAATGTCGCTGCTCGACAGCGGCATCCGCTTTTCGGCCTGTACCACCCTCATCGACAGTGAAATCGCCGTGCTGAGCGCCGAGGCCATGGACGACATGATGACCAAGGATCCCCAGCTGGCCGCCAGCCTGATTGCGCTGCTGGCGCGCAAGCTGTCGCTGCGCCTGCGGGTCGTGAGCGCCCGGCTGAGCGACAACCAGAAATGACCCCCCGCCCTGCAGGCACAGCACCCCGGAAGGATCTTTGATGGAACGCGATCAGGCCAGTAAATTCATCAACGACTTGCTCAAGCTGATGGTGAGCCGCAATGGCAGCGACTTGTTCATCACGGCAGAGTTTCCGCCCGCCATCAAGGTGGACGGCAAGGTCACCAAGGTGTCACCCCAGCCGCTGACCGGCACCCACACCCTCACGCTGGCGCGCGCCATCATGAGCGACAAGCAGGTGGCCGACTTCGAGCGCACCAAGGAATGCAACTTTGCCATCTCGCCCGCCGGCATTGGCCGCTTTCGCGTGAACGCCTTCATCCAGCAGGGCAAGGTCGGCATGGTGCTGCGGACCATTCCGCTCACGCTGCCCACCATTGACGGCCTGGGCGTGCCCCAGGTCCTCAAGGAAGTGACCATGACCAAGCGCGGCCTGTGCATCCTGGTGGGTGCCACGGGTTCGGGCAAATCGACCACGCTGGCCGCCATGGTGGACTGGCGCAACGAAAACTCGTTCGGCCACATCATCACGGTGGAAGACCCGGTGGAATTCGTGCACCCGCACAAGAACTGCGTGGTCACGCAGCGCGAAGTGGGCCTGGACACCGACAGCTGGGAAGCGGCGCTCAAGAACACGCTGCGCCAGGCCCCCGACGTGATCCTGATGGGCGAAATCCGCGACCGCGAGACCATGGAACACGCCGTGGCCTTTGCCGAAACCGGCCACCTGTGCCTGGCCACCCTGCACGCCAACAGCGCCAACCAGGCACTGGACCGGATCATCAACTTCTTTCCCGAAGAGCGCCGCGCACAGTTGCTGATGGACCTGTCGCTCAACCTGCGCGCCATGGTGTCGCAGCGCCTGATCCCGAAGCAGGACGGCAAGGGCCGGGCAGCGGCGGTCGAGGTGATGCTCAACACCCCGCTGATTGCCGACCTGATCTTCAAGGGCGAAGTCGCCGAGATCAAGGAAGTCATGAAAAAGAGCCGCAACCTGGGCATGCAGACCTTCGACCAGGCGCTGTTCGATGCCTACGAGGCCAATGTGATCAGCTACGAGGATGCGCTGCGCAACGCCGACTCGCTCAACGACCTGCGCCTGCAGATCAAGCTCAACAGCCAGCGCGCCAAATCAGCCGACCTGGCCTCGGGTACCGAGCACTTCGCGATAGTGTGACCCCCCCTGTGCGGCTGCGCCGCTTCCCCCTTCTCTCGCGCTGCGCGCGGGAAGGGGAACGACGCCAATGGCCTGGGCCGCGCCAATTCCAAACGCTGCCCCTGTGGCAACCTTTTTTACAGGAACCACCTCTATGTCAAGCACCAACCCCCGCAGCTACGACAGCACCCCCGCCCGCAAAGTCGCCTTTCTGGGATTGGGCGTCATGGGCTATCCCATGGCCGGCCACCTCGCCCTGGCGGGCCATGAAGTCACGGTCTACAACCGCACCACTTCAAAATCAATAGCATGGTGTGCAGAATACGCCAGCGCAAAAGCCCCAAAACATGCCAATACACCGCGTGAGGCCGCCCAGGGTGCCGATCTGGTGTTCTGCTGCGTGGGCAACGACGACGACCTGCGCTCGGTGACGCTGGGCGCGGACGGCGCCTTCGCCGGCATGCAGCCGGGCGCCGTCTTCGTGGACCACACCACGGCCTCGGCCGAAGTGGCGCGCGAGCTGCATGCCGCCGCGCGCGCACTGGGACTGCACTTTGTCGATGCCCCGGTCTCCGGGGGCCAGGCGGGCGCACAAAACGGCCAGCTCACGGTGATGTGCGGCGGCGACCAGGCGGCTTTTGACGCCGCCCGGCCGGTGGCCATGGCCTTCTCGCGGGCGTTCACGCTGCTGGGTTCCAGCGGCTCGGGCCAGCTGGCCAAGATGGTCAACCAGATCTGCATCGCGGGCCTGGTGCAGGGCCTGTCCGAAGCCGTGGCCTTTGGCAAGAATGCCGGGCTGGACATGAAGCAGGTGCTGGATGTGATCGGCAAGGGCGCCGCCCAAAGCTGGCAGCTCGACAACCGTGGCAAGACCATGGTGGACGACCAGTTCGACTTCGGCTTTGCCGTGGACTGGATGCGCAAGGATCTGGGCCTGGTGCTGGACGAAGCCCGCCGCAATGGTTCGCGCGTGCCGGTGACCGCGCTGGTGGACCAGTTCTATGCCGACGTGCAGAAAATGGGTGGCAACCGCTGGGATACATCCAGCCTGGTCAAGCGCCTGACCTGACAGCGAGGCGGCGGGCTGTGCCGCCGCCTGCCGCCATACGCCGTTAATTGTCAGTTGCTCTTTGACGCGGGCTGGTCGGTGGTCACGGGCGCGGGCGACTGGGTCGTGCTGGCGCGGCGCAGATCGTCCTCAGTGATCATCTCGAAGACCCGCACCACCTTGCTCACGCCGCTCACACCGCGCGCAATTTCGGTGGCGCGCGTGGCCTCGCGCTGCGTCACCAGCCCCATCAGGTAGACCACGTTGCGTTCGGTCACCACCTTGTAGGCGCTGGCAAAAACATCCTTGGCATCCACGAAACTCGCCCGCACCTTGCCGGTGGTCAGGGTGTCGCTGGAACGCTGGCCCAGCGAAGAGTTGGGCATCACGCCCAGATCGTTCACCACCGCACGCACATTGTTCACCTCCGTCACGATCTTCTCCACCGTGGCACGGTCCTGCGCCGTCGGCACCTCGCCGGTCAGCAAGGCCTGGCGGTTGAAGCTGGTGACGTTGACATGCGCACGATCGCCCAGCACCTCGCGGATGCGGTTGGCGGCACGCAGCTCGATCCCTTCGTCTTCCACCTGGGTGCCGGTGGTGCGGCGGTCCGTGGCCATCAAGCCACCCACCATCGCCCCCCCGACAACCAGAGGCGCGCAGGCAGACAGGCCTGCAGCAAGTGCAGCGGCAGCCAGCAAGGTGCAGGCCGTACGGTTCATGGTCAGCTTCATAGCGGTATTTCCTGTTCTCCAAGTAACTGGGCATCCACGCCGTCACACAGGCAGTGCAACACCAGGGCATGGACCTCGCGCACCCGCGCGGCACGGTCGTGCGGCACGCTGATCAGCACGTCGGTCTCGCGCACCATGGCAGCGAGCTTGCCGCCGGTGCGACCGCTGAGGATCACCACGGTCATGTCACGCTCGTGCGCGGCTTCGGTGGCTGCGATCACGTTCGCATCGCTGCCCGTGACGGACAGCGCCAGCAAGACATCGCCGGCCTGGCCGAGCGCGCGCACCTGGCGAGCGAATTGCTGGTCCACGTCGCTGCTTCCCCCGACCACCGTGAGCAGGGCGCTGTCGCAGGTCAGCGCGAGCGCAGCCAGTTCGGGCCGGTCACGCTCGAATCCTGCTACGCAGAATGCCGCAAACTGCAGCGCCTCGGCGGCCGAAGGGCCATTGCCGCAGGCCAGCACTTTGCCGCCGCTGGTGACGCAGGCCAGAATGGCCTGCACGGCTGCGGCGATGGGCGTGCTGAGGGCCTGCGCCGCCTGGTATTTCAGGTCGGCACTGTCGATGAAGTGCTGTTGGATGCGTTGCTCAAGCATGGGAGCCCGATGATACCCGCGGCCTGTTATCAGTTTTGTAGCAAACCGTAGTCGTCGGCGTGGCGCACAAGGCTTTGGGTGGTCCGCGCTTATTGGGCGTCGAAGGCCGCCTTGAGCCATTGCACCGATGCATCCACCAGGATCACGTCGAAGCGGCACGGCGGTGGCGTGGACATGCGCATCAGGTAATGGCGTGCGGCAAACACGATACGCCGCTGCTTGGTGGCGCCAATGCTGGCACCGGCCCCACCGAAGGCATTGCTGGCGCGGCTGCGCACCTCGACAAACACCACGGTGCCGTCGCGATCGCGCATCACCAGATCAATCTCGCCTCCGCCGCGCCCGGGCGTCCGATAATTGCGCTCCAGCAACTTCAGGCCCCCGGCCTGCAGGCAGGCCAGCGCCTGGTCCTCGGCCGCATTGCCCCGCTGCCGTGTGGTGCTGCCGCTGGCGACATCCGGGCCCGAAGGGCTCGCACGGGCTGGTTTTTTTCCAAGGAAATTCATTGAGCGCCTCTTTCGCATCTGCCCTGAACGCCGCACGCGATGCAGCGGCTGCACAGCATTATCCGCAGGGTGCGCTGTATGTCGTGGCCACGCCCATCGGCAACCTGGCCGACATCACGTTGCGCGCGCTGCATGTGCTGCAGCTGGCCGATGCCATTGCCTGCGAGGACACGCGCCACACCCAGGCACTGCTGCGCGCCTATGGCATCGACAAGACCAGCGTGCAACTGCTGGCGGTACACCAGCACAACGAAGCCGAAGCCGCCTTGGCGGTGGTGCAGCGACTGCAGCAAGGCCAGCGCATTGCCTACGTGAGCGATGCCGGCACACCGGGCGTCAGCGACCCCGGCGCACGCCTGGTGGCCGCCGTGCAGGCGGCCGGCCTGCGCGCCCTGCCGCTGCCGGGCGCCAGCAGCATCACCACGGCCTTGAGCGTGGCGGGCGCCGTGGCGCACAGCCCGGAAAGCGGGGGTTTTCTCTTCGCCGGCTTTTTACCGGTGAAGCATGCCGAGCGGGCCGCTGCCGTACAGCAGCTGGCCAGCGAACCCCGCTGCGTGGTGCTGCTCGAAGCCCCCCACCGCATTGGCGAGCTGGCCCAGGCGCTGTCGATACTGGGGGATCGCACGGTCACACTGGCGCGCGAACTCACCAAGCAATTCGAAGAAATCGCTACCCAACCGGCCCGGGATCTGCCGGCCTGGCTGGAAGGCTCGCCCCAGCGGTCGCGCGGTGAATTCGTGGTGCTGCTGCACCCCACGGCACCCACCACCGACGACGGCGACAGCCTGCGCGTTCTGCGCCTGCTGCTGCAGGAACTGCCCCTCAAGACCGCAGTGCGCCTGGCCGCGGAAGTCACGGGCGCATCCCGCAACAGCCTGTACGACACCGCACTGGCATGGAAACGCGGGGCCCCCGAAAGCGGGGACGAATGAAGCACTTTTGAATCAAATATGCCTAAAGCGCTTTTTGACAAGCGCATGCAGCTACTATTTAAGTAGCACTTCCACCGCCGCGCCGCGGATCAAGGGGCGCAAACCGCCAGCCCTGCTGCGACGCCACCAAACAGGTCGCCTTCGACCTGCGGGGTGTCAGGAAACGCCACGCGCAGCGCCTGGCGCAGCGGGCGCAGTGCCGACGATCCCCCGGTGAGATAGATGGCCTGCAAATCCTGGGGCACCAGCCCGGCCCGCTGCAGGCATTCGGTGGCGCAGTTCACAACCTGTTGCAAGGACCCGGCAAGGTGGCGGGCCAGGCCGTCGGGGGTCATGAGTGCGTTCAGACCCGGCTCGACCCAGTCCAGCGCCATCGGCGCTTCCGCAGCATCGACAGACGCCGCAATCTTGGCCTGCTCCACCGTGTTGGCCAAACGATGCCCCAGACGCTGGTGCAGCACCGTCATCAGGCGATCATGCAGCTGGGGCTGCGCATAGTCGGGGCGCAGGGCCTGCGCATCGCGCAGTGCCCGCGGCGCATACAGCCACTGGATCAGGTGCCAGGTTGCCAGGTCGAAAAACACCCGGCTCGGCACCTCGCGCCCCGCAGGCCCGGTGTGGCCCAGGCCCAGCAGGGGCATCAGCAGTGCCAGGCTCAGGCGCCGGTCGAAATCGGTGCCGCCGACATGCACACCGGTGGTGGCCAGAATGTCGCGGCTGCGATCGGTGCGCGCCCGCCGGTCCGGCCCCAGGCGCACCACGGTGAAATCGGAGGTACCACCGCCAATGTCCACCACCAGCACCAGCGACTCGCGCTCGATGCGCTGCTCATAATCCAGCGCCGCGGCGATGGGCTCCAGCTGGAACGCGATGTTCACAAACCCCGCGTCCTGCGCCGCCTGCCGCAGGGCATCTTCGGCCTGCCGGTCCCGCGCGGCGTCACCATCCACGAAGTGCACGGGCCGCCCCAGCATCACCCGGCCCGGCATGCCACCCAGGGTGTCCCGCACCTGGCTGGCCAGCATGCGCAGGAACAGGCTGATGATGTCCTGGTAGCTCACCAGCGCGTTGTGCACCGCCGTCTTGTCCTGCAGCAGCGAACTGCCCAGCAGGCTTTTGAGCGAACGCATGAACCGCCCTTCAGTGCCGGCAAGATACTGCTCCACCGCATCGCGCCCATAGTGGGTGCTGTGGTCTTCGGCATTGAAGAACAGTGCTGTTGGCAAGGTGTTGCTCTCGCCTTCCAGGCGCAACATGCGCGCGGGCGAATCCCCCTGGCGCACGGCCATTGCCGAGTTGGAGGTGCCAAAGTCAATGCCCAGGGTCGTGTCCGTCAGAGCTGCCATCGTGAAAATAAAGATAGAGAGAGAACCGGAATGGCGGCCGCCTCGGAAAATACGGAACGGCGACTTCGTGCAACATCGCCGGTACCAGCGTGTGCCCCCAGCCCCTGCTGGGCCCGGAACGCCAATAGGAAAAGCCCTTGATTCTTACGAACCAAGGGCTTTCATTTTTGGTGGCCTGGGACGGAATCGAACCGCCGACACAAGGATTTTCAATCCTCTGCTCTACCGACTGAGCTACCGGGCCTGAGCCTTAGATTATATACCTGAATTTCCGACCGAATCACCAACGACCCCAAGATTAATTCCGCTTTCCGCGACCGAGATCCACGCCCAATTGGCGCAGCTTGCGGTACAGGTGGGTGCGCTCGAGTCCGGTTTTTTCTGCGACGCGAGTCATGGAGCCGCCTTCGCGGGCCAGATGGAATTCAAAGTAGGCCTTTTCAAAGCCGTCGCGGGCTTCACGCAGGGGGCGGTCCAGATCGAACCCCTGATGTGCGTGGGGGCCGGACTCTCCCAGCATGGCGGTGGTGACGATCGGAGCGGGCACAAAGCCGCCCTCCATGGGCGCCACGGCGGGCTGCTGGGCGGCCACGGGAGCCAACTGCTGGGCCGCGTTGCGTGCCAGACCCTGTTCCACCGCCTTGAGCAGCTTTTGCAAGGTGATGGGTTTTTCAAGGAACGAGAAAGCGCCGATCCGCGTGGCTTCCACGGCGGTATCTATGGTAGCGTGTCCACTCATCATGATGACGGGCATGGTGAGTGCTCCAGCCGTGGCCCACTCCTTGAGCAGCGAGACGCCGTCCGTGTCCGGCATCCAGATGTCCAGCAACACCAGGTCGTACGCACCTGCCGCACGCGCCACCCGCGCCTGTGTGGCGTTCTCGGCGAGGTCCACGCTGTGTCCCTCGTCATTCAGGATTTCCGACAAGAGGTCACGAATACCGAGTTCGTCATCAACCACCAGAATGTTTGCCATGTGTATGAAACGCCTTGGATGCTGCGATGGGTGTTGTTATGACACCACCGATGGGTAAGTGGCGAATGATAACGACACTTGTGCCCCCCGCACCACGCCGTCGTCAAGCCGGTTCGACAACTCGATCCGGGCACCGTGCTCGTCGGCAATCTTCTTCACCACGGCCAGGCCCAGTCCGGTGCCCCGTGGTTTGGTGGTGACATAGGGTTCAAATGCCCGCTGCAGAATGTGCGCGGGAAAGCCTGAGCCACTATCGGTCACGGTCAGGCGAACACGGTGCGATGACTCGCTCCAGCGGGTGCTGATACGCACCGGCAGCATCGGCTCAGAGCCCCCTGCACGAGCCTGCACCGTGGCGTCCTGGGCGTTTTGCAGCAGGTTGTGCACGACCTGGCGCAGCTGCTGTGCGTCGCCGGCAATCGGCGGGCAACGCAGATCCAGCTCGGATTCCACGGGTACCGTGGCATTTTCGGCCCCATACAGATAGAGCACGTCGGTCACCAGCGTGTTCAGGTCCAGCGTCTGCAATTCGGCAGCGGGCAGGCGTGCATAGTCGCGGAACTCGTTGACGAGCCGCTTCATCGCATCCACCTGCTCCACGATGGTCCGGACCGACTTGGTCAAGATGGCCTGCTCCGGCGCCGGCAGCTTACCGGTGAGCTTCATTTCCAGGCGCTCGGCAGAGAGCTGGACGGGGGTAAGGGGATTCTTGATTTCATGGGCCAGGCGCCGCGCCACCTCTCCCCAGGCCTGGGCACGCTGGGCCGAAACAATTTCCGAAATATCGTCAAAAACCAACAACCGCGACGCATCTGGAAGCTCGGCACCCCGCATGACCAGGCTGGTCGCGTGGTGCGCCGTGCCACTGGCGGAGCCATGGAGCTCAAACGGTTGCTGCCAATGGTCCAGTCCGTGGTGGTGGAGGTCACCCAGGAATTCATCGAACTGCTTTTGCACTGCCGCGGCAAAAACGGCCAGCCCCGGCACCGCTGCCAGTGGCTGACCCGCGTAGGCCGCCATGGGGGCGCGCAGGATGCGCGTGGCACCCGGATTGAAGGACAGGATGACGCCTTGCTGGTCGAGGACAACCACACCTGCGGTGAGGTTGTCCAGAATGGTCTGCAGCTTGGCACGCGCTGCATCCACCTCGCCCATGCTCTGCTCCACCGCACCCTGCGCGTCCGCAATCTGCTGGGTCATGGTGGCAAAGGAGCGCGTGAGTCCGTCGAGCTCATCCTTGCCCTGCAGGGCGGCCTTGGGGCTGAGATTGCCCGCCGCCACTTCCCGCACCCCCTCCGCGAGCACCAGAAGTGGCCGCACCAGCTGGTTGCCCAGCAATACGGCCAGAAGGACAGCGCCAAAAACGGCCAGGAACAAGCCCAGCGTCAAGGTGCCCACATACATGCGGCGAAGGCCCTCGCGGGCCAGGGCTCGTTCCTGGTATTCCCGATTGGCTTCCTGCACCGCCAGGGCATTGGCCACCAGTGCCGGTGGCAGCGGCATGGTGACCTGCAAAAAACGCGGCTCGAGCAGCAAACCCACGCTGGGGCTTGCAACCAGCGCAAACACCTTCACCCGTGCGCTCTGCGCGGCCGCAGGGTCGGTAATGTCGTCCAGCCCCTCGATCTGGGCCAGGGTGCGCTGCTGGCGCACCATGCGCAGCTGCGCTGCGCCAGGGCGCTCCGGGCTCAGGCTGAGACGCGACTGGCCGGCGCTGGCAACAGCGTGCCCGGCGGCACTCCACAAGATCACGTCGCCGGCGGAAAGCTGGTCGCGGATGCGCTCCAGCACCAGCCCGGCTGCGGCATCGGGCACCTGGGCCAGCTGCACGCTGGCGGCCCGCGCCTTGCTCGCCATGTCTTCGGCCATGGAGTCGAGGGACACCCGCGCCAGATTCACTCCCGCCACCAGAGCGCCCTCCACCTTCACATCAAACCAACTTTCAATGGACCGGGTGACAAACTGGTACGACACCACATAGATCAGTAGCCCGGGCAGCAGGCCCACCAGCGCAAAAATGGCGGCCAGCTTGACCAGCAGGCGGCTGCCAAAGCGCCCGCGCCGCAGCCGCACGGCCAGCCGCACGCCCACCCACGCCAGCACCGCCAGCAACAGCACGGCCACCAGCACGTTCACCCCGAACAGCCAAGCGTAATTGCGCTCGTAGAGCGCCCGGTTGTTGGTGGCCAGCGTCAGCATGAAAAGCAGCACCATGCCGATGGCCGACATGATGGCGGCACCCACCCCGACGGTCCAGCGCACCGCCCGCGACTGCCGCCCCAATGCCTGAGTTGACGCAGATTCCGCGGAAAGTTTGCGCTTGCTCACCGTGTGACCTCCGGCGCCAGGCGCTGGTTCCGGGCGACCGCCAAGCTCCAGCCCGCGCTGCCCACGGCCCCGATCTGGAGGGGACGTGGCAATTGCGTCATGTCCAGCCGAAACCGGAAATGGACGGTGTGCACAGCATCTGCATCGATTTCGCCATCCTCCGCAATCTTCCAGCGCGAAATCCGCTGCATGGCCGACACGGCATCGCGCAGATCGTCAAAATTCTGGCCCAGCGCCACCCCCAGCCCGGTGTTCGAAAACGGCACGGGCGACGTGCTCAGACGCCAGCGCCGGGTCAGGGGCTGATAGTTCAGGCGCAGATGGCGGGTGACGGTGGCCACCTGGCGGTCTGACCAGTACCAGCGCTCCCGCAGCACCTGGGCTTCGACCACAAAGAACATGGGAATGCCCTTGTAGAGGGCGTCTTCGGCCAGCTCGGGCAGTGCCAACTGCAAGCTGGCGCTGAGGTAGACACCATCGTCCGCGCGCTCCAGACGCAGATCGGTCACTTCGCTCGCATGCGATTGCGCCTGTACCTGCAGCGGCCAGGCCAGCACGCACAGCCAGGCGAACACCCAACAGAAGATCGAGCGGACCATGCGGCGCTCACCCGGGGGCTTTATGCAACAGTGCGTAAAAAAATCCGTCGTGCTCACCCGCTGCATTGTCCGGGACTGTTCCGCGATTGTTTCCATTGCCAGGAATTAAATGCCCTGGGGATGGCAGCAACCGGGCATCGGTGTTGTGCGCAAGAAACGTTTGGACCTGCGCATCGCCTTCGGCGCGGAACACCGAACAGGTGCAGTACAGCAGGCGCCCGCCCGGTTTCACCAGCGGCCACAGGGCCGCCAGCAGGCGTGCCTGCTGGGCCGCGAGCTGGGCAATATCGGTTTCGCGGCGCAGCCAGCGCACATCCGGGTGGCGGCGGACGATGCCCGATGCCGTGCACGGGGCATCCAGCAAGATCGCATCGAACAAGGCACCGGCGCAGTGCTGCCGCCACCAGTCCTGCGGCTGCGCCGCATCGGCCACCAGCACCTGCGCGCGCAGGCCCAGGCGATCCAGGGTTTCGTGGATGCGTGCGCTGCGCACGGCATCCACCTCCAGCGCGGTCACCTGGATGGGACTGGCTGCGCCCGCGTATTCCAGCAGGTGGGCGGTCTTGCCTCCCGGCGCGGCGCAGGCATCCAGCACCCGCAAGGGCTGCGTGAGGTCCAGCCCTTGCAGCAGCAACGGTGCTGCCTGCTGCGCAGCGGCATCCTGCACCGAAACCATTCCCTGGGCGAATCCCGGCAAGTCCGCCACCGGCAGGGGCTGCTGCAAGATCAGCCCATATTCACCGACCGCGAATGACTCAATATTCATAGCAGCTAGCGCTTTCTGGTATTGCGCTACCGTGCTTTTCCCTCCATTCACCCGCAAGACCATGGGTGCGTGGGCGTTGTTGGCCTGCAGGATCTGCTGCCATTGCGCCGGGTGGTCTTTCTGCAGCTTTTTCACCCACCACAGCGGGTGGTTCCAGCGCGCCACAGGGTCGGCATCGGTCGCGGCGACCAGGGTTTCGCGCTCCCGCAGAAAGCGGCGCAGGCAGGCATTGATGAAAGAGGCCTGCGCACGGGTGGCCATGCTGCGTTTGGCCGCTTCCACGGCCTGGTTGACCAGGGTGAAGGGTTCGTAAGGCGCCTCGTCGGCCCGCCACGACAGTGCCAAAGCCGTGCACAGCAACGCATCGGCAGCGGGAGGCGGCGTGCGGGACACCAGCTGACGCCGCAGTGCCTGTGCCCGGCCCAGCGTGCGCAACACCTGAAAAAGCAGCGCCTGCACCCCCGGCCGCAAGCCAGCATCCACGGTGGCCATCGCCGCCGTGCCCGATTGGCCGGCACAAATGGCCTGCAACGCCGTGGCGACGCCCGCGAGTTGCTCCCACAGCGCAACCCCGGACGCTCCATGGGAGTCGGTGCTGCGCCGTGGCGGCAAGGAATCGCGGCTTCCAGGTGCGGGCGCGGTGCGGGGTCTGCGGTGTGAACCGGTTGGTGTCATGAATGGCTTTCTCGCGCAATGGACAGCGCACGCGCTGGAGTGAACCCGAAGGCCCAGGCCAGCATCAGTGCAGGAAACTGCCCGAGTGCGGCGTTGTAATGGAGCACCGCATCATTGAAGATCTGTGCCGCCTGTTCGTTATGCTTGCGCAATTCGTCCCACCGGGCGCGCCAATGCGCCATCTTGCGGTTGGCATCTTCGGCATCGGCGCCAGGCTGCAGATTCAGCCACACTGCATCCAGAACCGCGCACGCGGCAGACAGCGCCGCCACGGGCTCCCCCTGCAACGGCCGCGCCCGTGCCACGGCCAAAGAGACTGTCAATTGTGTGGTGGCCCCTTGCAGGGTGCTGTGCGCTTCACGGTCCAGGGCCCCGGCGGTGACCTGAGCGGCGTCGAACTCACCCACCATGGCAAGCCATCGGACCAGGTGGGCGTCCAGACTGCCAAAGGCCTGCACCACCGCCGAGCGCAGACGCACCAGGCGGTTGTAAGCGCCGACGGCCCAGAAAAGAGCGATCGCGATGACTATCCAGCTGAGCGGCGATGACCACATGCGCTAACACCGGCACCGCATGCGGCATGCGGCCCGGTCCGTGAGAGTTCCAGAAAAAACGCTCCCGGCCCGTCAGGAGACAGGGCGGGAGCGCATCAGTGACGGCCCGGGGGCTTAGTCGGCAGCCGCGTCAGGAGCGGCACCTTCCGTCACGGAGGCTTCTGCCGAGGCCTCCATTTCGGCGGCTTCCGCTTCGGCAATGGCGCGGCGCTCGGCGTCGTCCATGGCGTCCTTGGCCTTGCGTGCCTGGTGGTAGGCCATACCGGTACCGGCAGGAATCAGGCGACCCACGATGACGTTCTCCTTCAAGCCGCGCAGCTCGTCGCGCTTGCCCATGATGGCAGCCTCGGTGAGCACGCGGGTGGTTTCCTGGAAGGAAGCGGCCGAGATGAACGAATCGGTCGACAGCGAGGCCTTCGTGATACCCAGGAGCAGGTTGCTGTAGGTCGCGGGGATCTTGCCCGCTGCCTGCAGCGCATCGTTGGTGTTGAGGATCTCGGAGCGCTCGACCTGCTCGCCACCGATGTAGCTGGACTCGCCGATGTTCTCGACCACCACGCGGCGCAGCATCTGGCGAACGATCACCTCGATGTGCTTGTCGTTGATCTTCACACCCTGCAAGCGGTACACGTCCTGCACTTCATCGACGATGTAGCGCGACAGCTCTTCGATGCCCAGCAGGCGCAGAATGTCCTGCGGGTCGGCCGGGCCGTCCACGATGGACTCGCCCTTGTTGACCACCTGGCCTTCGTGCACCAGGATGTTCTTTTCCTTGGGCACGAGTTCCTCGAAAACGTGGCCTTCAGGGTCGGTGATCTGCAGGCGCACCTTGCCCTTGGTTTCCTTGCCGAACGACACGGTACCGGTCATCTCGGCCAGCGTGCCCTTGTCCTTGGGCGTACGGGCTTCGAACAGCTCGGCCACGCGGGGCAGACCGCCGGTAATGTCGCGGGTCTTCTGGCCTTCGACCGGGATACGGGCCAGCACTTCGCCGGGGCCCACGTCCTGGCCATCGCGCACCTGGATCAGGGCGCCGACCTGGAAGCCGATGGTCACCGAGTGGTCGGTGCCAGGGATCTTCACTTCGTTGCCCTGGGCATCGATCAGCTTCACCTGCGGGCGCACGACCTTGGCGGCACCACGGCGCTTCGGATCGATCACCACCAGCGTGGACAGGCCGGTCACTTCGTCGACCTGCTTGGCCACCGTGAGGCCTTCCTCGACGTTCTCGAACTTCACCTGGCCCGCAAACTCGGTAATGATCGGGCGCGTCAGCGGATCCCAGTTGGCGAGGATGGTGCCAGCCTTGATGGTCTGGTCGGCCTTCACCGTCAGCGTGGCGCCGTAGGGCACCTTGTGGCGCTCGCGCTCACGGCCATGCTCGTCCTGGATGACGATTTCACCCGAACGCGCAATCACCACCAGCTCGCCCTTGGTGTTGCTCACGTAGCGCATCGTGGCGTTGAAGCCGATCACGCCGTTGGACTTGGCCTCCACGCTCGACGCGATGGCGGCGCGCGAAGCGGCACCACCGATGTGGAACGTGCGCATGGTCAGCTGCGTGCCGGGTTCGCCGATGGACTGGGCAGCGATCACACCCACGGCTTCGCCGAGGTTGATCAGGCCGCCACGGCCCAGGTCGCGGCCATAGCACTTGGCGCACAGGCCGTAGCGGGTTTCGCAGGTCAGCGCGGTGCGCACCTTGACTTCGTCCACGCCAGCGGCTTCGATTTCCTCGATGAGGTCTTCTTCCAGCATCACGCCGGCAGGCACCAGCACGGCACGCGTTTCGGGGTGCAGCACGTCCTCGGCAGCGGTGCGGCCCAGGATACGTTCGCGCAGCGATTCGATCACTTCACCGCCTTCGACGATGGCGCGCATCAGCGAACCATTGGCCGTGCCGCAATCCTCTTCGGTCACGACCAGGTCCTGCGTCACGTCCACCAGACGGCGGGTCAGGTAACCCGAGTTGGCGGTCTTCAGCGCCGTGTCGGCCAGGCCCTTGCGGGCGCCGTGGGTGGAGATGAAGTACTCCAGCACGTTCAGACCTTCGCGGAAGTTCGCGGTGATGGGCGTTTCGATGATCGAGCCGTCTGGCTTGGCCATCAGACCTCGCATACCGGCCACCTGGCGGATCTGGGCGGCAGAGCCGCGGGCACCGGAGTCGGCCATCATGTAGATGGAGTTGAAGGACTCCTGGTCCACTTCCTTGCCGTGGCGGTCCATGACCTTCTGCTTGGACAGCTGGGCCATCATCACCTTGGACACTTCGTCGCCGGCCTTGCCCCAGATGTCCACCACCTTGTTGTAGCGCTCGCCGGAGGTAACCAGACCGGACACATACTGCTGTTCGATCTCTTTGACTTCCTTCTCGGAGCGCTCGATGATGCCGGCCTTTTGCGGCGGCACCAGCATGTCGTCGATGGCGATCGAGATACCGGCGCGGGTGGCCAGGCGGAAGCCGTTTTGCAGCAGCTTGTCGGCAAACACCACCGTCTCCTTCAGACCGCATTTGCGGAAGGACACGTTGATGAGCTTGGAGATCTCCTTCTTCTTCAGCGCCTTGTTCATGTGCGAGAACGGCAGGCCCTTGGGAAGGATTTCGGACAGCAGCGCACGGCCGGCCGTGGTTTCCACCAGCGAGGTGGAAGGCACGAACTCGCCGGTTTCCTTGTTCTTGGTCCACTCGGTCATGCGCACCGTGATCCTGGCGGCCAGTTCGACCTGGCCGGCGTCCAGCGCGCGCTGCACTTCGCCGGTATCGGCGAACACCAGACCTTCGCCCTTGCCGTTGATGCGGTCGCGGGTGGCGTAGTACAGGCCCAGCACCACGTCCTGCGAAGGCACGATGGAGGGTTCGCCCGAGGCGGGGAACAGCACATTGTTGGAGGCCAGCATCAGCGTGCGGGCTTCCATCTGCGCTTCCACCGACAGCGGCACGTGGACAGCCATCTGGTCACCGTCGAAGTCGGCGTTGAAGGCCGCGCAAACGAGGGGATGCAGCTGAATGGCCTTGCCTTCGATCAGGATGGGCTCGAAGGCCTGGATACCCAGACGGTGCAGCGTAGGCGCCCGGTTGAGCATCACGGGGTGTTCCTTGATGACCTCTTCCAGGATGTCCCACACCACGGGGGTGCCGGATTCGACTTCCTTCTTGGCGGCCTTGATCGTCGTCGCGATGCCCATGGCTTCGAGGCGCGAGAAGATGAAGGGCTTGAACAGTTCCAGCGCCATCAGCTTGGGCAGGCCGCACTGGTGCAGCTTGAGCGTGGGGCCCACGGTGATCACGGAACGGCCCGAGTAGTCGACGCGCTTGCCCAGCAGGTTCTGGCGGAAGCGGCCCGACTTGCCCTTGATCATGTCGGCCAGCGACTTCAGGGCACGCTTGTTGGCGCCCGTCATGGCCTTGCCACGGCGGCCGTTGTCCAGCAGTGAATCGACGGCTTCCTGCAGCATCCGCTTTTCGTTGCGCGCGATGATCTCGGGAGCCTTGAGCTCCAGCAGGCGGCGCAGGCGGCTGTTACGGTTAATGACGCGGCGGTACAGGTCGTTCAGGTCCGACGTGGCGAAGCGGCCGCCGTCCAGGGGCACCAGCGGACGCAGGTCCGGAGGCAGCACGGGCAGCACTTCCAGCACCATCCACTCGGGCTTGATGCCGGACTTCTTGAAGGCTTCCAGCACCTTCAGGCGCTTGGCGTTCTTCTTGACCTTGACTTCAGAGCCGGTCAGGTCGCCGCGCAGCTTCTCGATCGACAGGTCGATGTCGATGGATTCGAGCAGGTCCTTGATGCCTTCTGCGCCCATCTTGGCGATGAACTCGTCACCGTATTCCTTGCGCTTGGCGTCGTAGTCGTCCTCGGACATGATGCTGAACTTCTTCAGCGGGGTCATGCCGGGGTCGGTCACCACATAGGCTTCGAAGTACAGCACGCGTTCGATGTCGCGCAGCGTCATGTCGAGCACCAGGCCCAGACGCGATGGCAGCGACTTCAGGAACCAGATGTGGGCGCAGGGCGCGGCGAGGTCGATGTGACCCATGCGCTCGCGGCGCACCTTGGTCTGGGTGACTTCAACGCCGCACTTCTCGCAGATCACGCCGCGGTGCTTGAGGCGCTTGTACTTGCCGCACAGGCATTCGTAGTCCTTGATGGGACCAAAAATCTTGGCACAGAACAGGCCGTCGCGCTCGGGCTTGAACGTGCGGTAGTTGATGGTTTCGGGCTTCTTCACTTCGCCGAAAGACCACGAACGGATCTTTTCGGGCGAAGCCATGCCGATGCGGATGGCATCGAAATGCTCGTCCGGCGTGAATTGCTTGAACAGGTCGAGTAGCGATTTCATGTGACTCTTTCCTTTTTAATCTGTTGAGGACAGAGCGGCGCGGCGCGCCGGTCTATCCCGCAAGGCTTCACGAACGTTCCAGCTCGATGTCCAGGCCCAGCGAACGGATTTCCTTGACCAGCACGTTGAACGATTCCGGCATACCGGCTTCGATGGCGTGTTCGCCCTTGACGATGGATTCGTACACCTTGGTACGGCCCACCACGTCGTCGGACTTCACGGTCAGCATTTCCTGCAGCACGTAGGCGGCGCCGTAGGCTTCCAGCGCCCACACTTCCATTTCACCGAAACGCTGGCCACCGAACTGGGCCTTGCCGCCCAGCGGCTGCTGCGTGACGAGCGAGTAAGGACCGGTCGAGCGAGCGTGCATCTTGTCGTCCACCAGGTGGTGCAGCTTCAGGTAGTGCATGTAGCCGATGGTGGTCGGACGCTCGAAGCGCTCGCCCGTGCGGCCATCAAACAGGTAAGCCTGCGTGCGGGTCGGTGTCAGGCCCTTGCGCTCCGCGATGTCGTCCGGGTAGGCGATCTTGAGCATGTCCTTGATTTCTTCTTCCGAAGCACCATCGAACACTGGGGTGGCGTAAGGCACGCCGCTCGTCAGGTTCTCCGCCATGGCCATCAGGTCGTCGTCGCTCAGTTGCGACAGGTCTTCCTTGCGGCCGCGCGAGTTGTACACCTCTTCGAGGAAGGTACGCAGCTCGGACGCCTTGGCCTGCTCCTGGAGCATGTTGCCAATGCGCTGACCAATGCCCTTGCCGGCCCAGCCCAGGTGGACTTCCAGCACCTGACCGATGTTCATCCGCGAGGGCACGCCCAGCGGGTTCAGAACGATGTCGGCAGGGGTACCGTCGGCCATGTAAGGCATGTCTTCGACCGGAACGATCTTGGACACCACACCCTTGTTACCGTGGCGGCCGGCCATCTTGTCACCAGGCTGCAGGCGGCGCTTGACGGCCAGGTAGACCTTGACCATCTTGAGCACGCCAGCAGGCAGCTCGTCGCCTTGCGTGAGCTTCTTGCGCTTTTCTTCAAAAGCCAGGTCGAAACTGTGGCGGGTTTGCTCCAGCGCGTTCTTGATGGATTCGAGCTGGGTGGCGACTTCGTCTTCCGCGGGGCGGATGTCGAACCAGTGGAACTTCTCGACGGAAGCCAGGTAAGCCTTGTCGATCTTCGTGCCCTTGGCCAGCTTCTGCGGGCCGCCGTTGGCCACGCGGCCGGTCAGCAGCTTTTCGATACGGTCGAACGCGTCGGCCTCCACGATGCGCAGCTGGTCGTTCAGGTCCAGGCGGAAGCGCTTGAGTTCATCGTCGATGATTTGCTGGGCGCGCTTGTCACGCTGGATGCCTTCACGGGTGAACACCTGCACGTCGATCACGGTGCCCGACGAGCCCTGGTCCACGCGCAGCGAGGTGTCCTTCACGTCGGAAGCCTTCTCGCCGAAGATGGCGCGCAAGAGCTTCTCTTCGGGCGTGAGCGTGGTTTCGCCCTTGGGCGTGACCTTGCCGACCAGCGTATCGCCGGGCTGCACTTCGGCGCCCACGTAGATGATGCCGGACTCGTCCAGGCGGTTGAGCTGCTGCTCCGACAGGTTCGGGATGTCGCGCGTGATTTCTTCGGCGCCCAGCTTGGTGTCGCGGGCCATCACCACCAGCTCCTCGATGTGGATCGAGGTGTAGCGGTCTTCCGCCACCACGCGCTCGGAGATCAGGATCGAGTCTTCGAAGTTGTAACCGTTCCAGGGCATGAAGGCGATCAGCATGTTCTGGCCGATGGCGATTTCGCCAAAGTCCGTCGATGCGCCGTCGGCCACCACGTCGCCCTTGACCAGTTTGTCGCCCTTCTTCACGATGGGGCGCTGGTGGATGTTGGTGTTCTGGTTGGAACGTTGGTACTTGATGAGGTTGTAGATGTCCACACCCACTTCACCGGCCACGGCTTCTTCGTCGTTCACACGCACCACGATGCGGGTCGCATCGACGTAGTCCACGATACCGCCACGGGTGGCAGTGACCACGGTACCCGAATCCACAGCAGCCACACGCTCGATACCCGTGCCCACCAGGGGCTTCTCGGGACGCAGCACAGGCACGGCCTGGCGCGACATGTTGGCGCCCATCAACGCGCGGTTCGCGTCGTCGTGCTCCAGGAACGGAACCAGCGAGGCGGCCACCGAGACGATCTGCGCGGGCGACACGTCCATGTACTGCACGCGGTCGGCACCGCACAGGATGGATTCACCCTTTTCACGGGCGGAGACCAAGTCCCCTGTCAGGCGGCCGTCCTTGTCGAGCTGCGCATTGGCCTGCGCGATCACGTACTTGCCTTCTTCGATGGCCGAGAGGTAGTCGATCTCGTTCGTCACCTTGCCATCCACCACGCGGCGGTACGGCGTTTCGATGAAACCGTACTCGTTCAGGCGGGCGTACAGGGCCAGCGAGTTGATCAGACCGATGTTCGGGCCTTCAGGCGTTTCAATAGGGCAGACGCGGCCGTAGTGGGTCACGTGCACGTCGCGCACTTCGAAGCCTGCGCGTTCGCGGGTCAGACCGCCCGGACCGAGGGCCGACACACGGCGCTTGTGCGTGATTTCCGCCAGCGGGTTGGTCTGGTCCATGAATTGGGACAGCTGCGAGGCACCGAAGAACTCTTTCAACGCAGCCGAGATCGGCTTGCTGTTGATCAGGTCGTGGGGCATCAGCGGCTCTTGCTCGGCCTGGCCCAGACGCTCCTTCACGGCCTTCTCGATACGGGCCAGACCGGTGCGGTACTGGTTTTCGGCCAGTTCGCCTACGCAGCGCACACGGCGGTTGCCCAGGTGGTCGATGTCATCGACTTCGCCGTTGCCGTTGCGCAGGTCCACCAGGATCTTGACCACGGCCAGGATGTCTTCGTTGGACAACACCATGGGGCCGGTGGATTCGTCACGGCCGATCTTGGCGTTGAACTTCATGCGGCCCACGCGCGACAGGTCGTACGTGTCGGGGTTGTAGAACAGGCGCTGGAACAGGGCCTGCACCGCGTCTTCCGTTGGCGGCTCGCCGGGGCGCATCATGCGGTAGATGGCCACGCGCGCAGCGAACTCGTCCACCGTTTCATCGATGCGCAGGGTGTGCGACATGTACGCACCCTGGTCGAGTTCATTGGTGTAGATGCACTGCACGTCCTGCACGCCAGCGCTGCGCAGCTTCTTGAGCAGTGCTTCGGTCAGCTCGTCGTTGGCCTTGGCAATGATTTCACCCGTGTCGGTATCCACGATGTTGCGGGCGACCACGCGGCCGATCAGGAAGTCTTCGGGCACGCTGATGTGCGTGGTGCCGGACTGCTCCAGTTCGCGGGTGTGGCGGGCCGTGACGCGCTTGTCCTTGGCCACCACCACCTTGCCGGACTTGTCGGTGATGTCGAAGCGTGCGACTTCGCCGCGCAGGCGCTCGGAGACGAACTCCATCTGCGCACCGCTGTCCATCAGACGGAAGTTGTCGTTGACGAAGAAGTTCGCCAGGATGGACTCGGGGTTCAGGCCGATGGCCTTGAGCAGGATCGTGACCGGCATCTTGCGGCGACGGTCCACGCGGAAGTACAGAATGTCCTTTGGATCAAACTCGAAATCCAGCCAGGAGCCACGGTAGGGAATGATGCGCGCGGAGAACAGCAGCTTGCCCGAGCTGTGGGTCTTGCCCTTGTCGTGCTCGAAGAACACGCCGGGTGAACGGTGCAGCTGCGACACGATCACGCGCTCGGTACCGTTGATGATGAACGAGCCCTTGTCGGTCATGAGCGGCACTTCGCCCATGTAGACCTCTTGCTCCTTCACCTCCTTGACCACCTTGGACTGCGAAGTCGAGGACTCGCGGTCATAAATGATCAGCTGCACCTTGGCGCGCACGGCCGAGGCGAAGGTCAGCCCCCGGGTCTGGCATTCGCGCACGTCGAAAGCCGGCTTGGCCAGGTTGTACTCGATGAACTTCATCTCCACAAAGCCGTTGTGGGAGACGATGGGGAAGGCAGCGTCGAATGCAGCCTGAAGGCCTTCGATGGTTCTTTTCTGGGGTGCTTTATCAGCCTGCAGGAAAGCGGTGTACGCATCCTTCTGCATCTGCAGCAGGTAAGGAACTTCGAGCACGCTGTCGCGGGTGCCGAAACTTTTGCGAATTCGCTTGCGTTCGGTGTAGGAATAGGCCATGAGATCTCCGGGCAAAGACATGAGTCCTGGGTCTTCGACGACTGACCCGCAAGGAGATGTGTCCTCACGGGCTTGGCGGTTGGCCACTACCAACCATGGCGGACGGTGATGCATTGCACATCACCCGAACCAAGGCGTCTTCTGCTGTCGGGGTTGTCAGAAGACACTCGAAAGCCCCTTTTCAGGAGGTCGCTTTCGGGTGCTTTCTGAAGCACCAAAGGCTGGAGGCCCTCTGAGGAACACTCCAGCCCTTGAGCAAGATCGAATTACTTGAGTTCGGCCTTGGCGCCGGCTTCCACCAGCTTCTTGACGGCTGCTTCGGCGTCGGCCTTGGCAATGCCTTCCTTGACGTTCTTGGGAGCGCCGTCCACCAGGTCCTTGGCTTCCTTGAGGCCCAGGCCGGTGATTTCGCGCACTGCCTTGATGACGGACACCTTGTTGGCGCCAGCTTCGGTCAGCACCACATTGAATTCCGTCTTTTCTTCGGCAGCAGCAGCGCCAGCGCCACCACCAGCGGCAGCAGGAGCAGCCATGGCTGCAGCGCTCACGCCAAACTTCTCTTCAATGGCCTTCACCAGGTCATTGAGTTCCAGAACCGTCATGCTGTCCAGCGCGGTCAAAAATGCGTCTTTATCGAATGCCATTTTGATTTCCTAACAATTTTGTTGGTTAACTGCCCGGCCATCAAGCCGCGACAGGTTCGGCGGCCGGTGCGGCAGCGCCTTCGCCTTTTTTCGCCGCCAGTGCGCCCAGCACAACGGCCGTACGCGACATGGGGGACATAAGCAAGCCACAAATCTGGGCCAACAGAACTTCCTTGGAGGGAATGTTGGCCAGTTGCTTAACGCCGTTGACATCCAGGGCTTTGCCACCGAAAGCGCCACCGCGAATCACCAACTTGTCGTTGGTTTTCGCGAAATCGGCCACCACCTTGGCGGCGGCCACAGCGTCTTCGGAGAAGCCATAGATCAGCGGACCGGTCATCTGGTCTGCCACCACGTCAAATGCGCTGCCAGCCACAGCACGGCGAGCCAGGGTGTTCTTCAGAACACTCAGGGTCACGCCCTTGCTGCGGGCATCAACACGCAGTTTGGTCATGTCGGCGACCGTGATGCCACGGTATTCCGCGATCACAAGCGTTTGAGCTTTTGCGGCGAGGCTGGTCACTTCACTGATGACCGCTTCTTTCTCACTGCGATTAAGACTCAAGGTCTACTCCTTAAAATGCGCAATCGGCACAGGCCTCATGCGCGCTCTTGTTGCAGCGACCAACTGTGTTCAGGAAAACATTCCATCTGCAGCGGGATCGCCATCTGCGTTGGCCCCCAGGGGTTTAAGTGCGAATATCCTGCACACCAACGGTCTTGGATGGCCTGAAAACGCCAGAGCGCTTTCAGCCCACCACATCAGGCCTTCTGACGGGCCTGAAGATTTTTTTGCAATTACGCTGCGATGGACTGGGTATCCACGCGGACGCCCAGGCCCATCGTCGACGAAACAGCAACCTTGCGCAGATACAGGCCCTTGCTCGAAGCAGGCTTGGCCTTGTTCAACGCATCGATCAGTGCAGCCAGGTTGCCCTGCAGCTTGTCGTTGTCGAACGAGCGACGACCAATCGTGCCATGCACGATTCCAGCCTTGTCGACGCGGAATTGCACCTGGCCAGCCTTCGCATTCTTGACCGCCGTGGCGACATCCGGTGTCACCGTGCCCACCTTGGGATTAGGCATCAGGCCACGGGGACCCAGGATCTGCCCCAAAGTACCCACAACGCGCATGGCGTCAGGGGCAGCGATCACCACGTCGAAAGGCATGTCTCCAGCCTTTACCATGGCGGCCAGGTCGTCCATGCCGACCACGTCGGCGCCAGCGGCCTTGGCTTCCTCTGCCTTGGCACCTTGGGCAAACACGGCCACGCGAGTGGTTTTGCCGGTGCCGTTAGGCAGCACTACAGCGCCACGCACAACCTGATCGGACTTCTTTGCGTCAATGCCCAATTGCACGGCCACATCAATCGACTCGTCGAACTTGGCAGTTGCCGCATCCTTGACGATGGCGATGGCTTCTGCAAAAGCGTAGAGCTTGGTGCTGTCCACTTTGCCCTGCAGGGCCTTTTGTTTCTTTGTCAGCTTGGCCATTTACAAACCCTCCACCGTCACGCCCATGGAGCGCGCAGAGCCAGCCAGCGTGCGAACTGCAGCGTCCACATTGGCAGCATTCATGTCCTTCAACTTGGTCTTGGCAATTTCTTCGAGCTGTGCGCGAGTGATCTTGCCGACCTTGGTGCTCAGGGCGTTTGGCGAACCTTTTTCCAGCTTGATCGCCTTCTTGATCAAAACCGTCGCAGGCGGCGTCTTGATGATGAAGGTGAAGCTCTTGTCTGCAAAAGCCGTGATGACCACAGGCAGAGGCAGACCAGGCTCGACACCTTGGGTCTGCGCATTGAATGCCTTGCAGAACTCCATGATGTTGAGGCCGCGCTGACCGAGCGCAGGACCAATGGGTGGGGATGGATTGGCCTTACCAGCTGGCACTTGCAGCTTGATAAAACCGACGATTTTCTTCGCCATGCTTTACTCCTTGCGGGTGATAACGCCTGACTTGCTGAGGCAAGACAAGGCTCCCCGGGGTTAACGACTCACCAAATGCATTCACACCGAGTCGAAAAGTGTGATGCCCAAAACTCCATGGATCAGGTTTTTTCGACCTGCCCAAATTCCAGTTCCACAGGGGTGGAGCGACCGAAGATCATCACGGAAACGCGCACACGGCTCTTTTCGTAATTCACATCTTCCACCGATCCATTGAAATCCGTGAAAGGACCTTCCTTGACACGAACCAGCTCACCCACCATGAACTCAACCTTGTGCCGAGGCTTTTCGGTGCCCTCCTGCATCTGGCTGACGATCTTCTGCACCTCTTCTTCCGAGATGGGCGCAGGGCGATTCTTCGCCCCACCCACGAATCCGGTGACCTTGTTGGTGTGTTTGACCAGGTGCCAGGTATCGTCATCCATGACCATCTCGACGAACACATAACCAGGAAACAACCGGCGCTCTGTCGTTTTGCGCTGACCGTTCTTCATCTCGACCACTTCTTCAGTGGGAACCAGAATGCGGCCAAACTTGCCCTCCATGCCGGAGCGCGCAATGCGCTCAAGAATGTTGCGCTCGACCGCTTTTTCCATCCCCGAATAGGCATGGACGATGTACCACCGCAGATCAGGATTGGAAGACGCAGCACCAGAGGCATCGGCCCCAGCCAAATCCACAACGCTTGTCATGACTTCCTCCAGCCCAAAATCAGGTCATACAAAACCCACTCAAGGGTTTTGTCGGTAAACCACAAGAACAATGCCATGATGACGACAAAAGCAAACACGTAAGCAGTCATCTGCAGTGTTTCCTTGCGCGTCGGCCAGACCACCTTTTTGACTTCACGCCAAGCATCTCGTGCGAAGGCAACAAACTGACGTCCTGGTTCGGAAACCAGAAAGACAGCCGCTGCAACAACGAGGCCCAGCAGCAATGCAGCCCATTGCACGATCGGCCCCTGTTTGCCCAGCAAATAGAAACCCACCACAGAGGCAATCACCAACGCCACGACTGCAGCGAGCTTGGCCTTGTCCGCCCCCGTATTGACAGTTTCAACTTGTGTAGTGGCCATGTCTTAATTTTCCTGCTTCAATTTTCGGTATCGCCCAAGACACCGAAGCCCGCCAATGCTGGCGGGCTTGTTTTTGACCACATTCAAGTGGCAGGGGCAGTAGGAATCGAACCTACAACCTTCGGTTTTGGAGACCGACGCTCTGCCAATTGAGCTATACCCCTATGAACACGCTTTAAGCAATGATCTTGGCCACGACGCCAGCGCCCACGGTACGGCCGCCTTCACGGATAGCGAAGCGCAGGCCTTCTTCCATGGCGATGGGGTTGATCAGCTTGACGGTGATCGACACGTTGTCGCCAGGCATGACCATTTCCTTGTCGGCTGGCAGCTCGATGGCGCCGGTCACGTCGGTCGTGCGGAAGTAGAACTGAGGGCGGTAGTTGTTGAAGAAGGGGGTGTGGCGGCCGCCTTCGTCCTTGCTCAGCACATACACCTCAGCCGTGAAGTGGGTGTGGGGCTTGATCGAGCCGGGCTTGCACAGCACTTGGCCACGCTCCACGTCTTCGCGCTTGGTGCCGCGCAGCAGCAGGCCCACGTTGTCGCCAGCCTGGCCCTGGTCCAGCAGCTTGCGGAACATTTCCACGCCGGTGCAGGTGGTCTTGACGGTGTCCTTGATACCGACGATTTCGATTTCTTCGCCGACCTTGATGATGCCGCGCTCGATACGGCCGGTCACCACGGTGCCGCGGCCGGAGATGGAGAACACGTCTTCCACGGGCATCAGGAAGGCGCCGTCCACTGCGCGCTCGGGCGTGGGGATGTAGGTGTCCAGGGCTTCGGCCAGCTTCATGATGGCTTCTTCACCCAGCTTGCCCTTGTCGCCTTCCAGGGCGAGCTTGGCGGAACCGCGGATGATCGGGGTGTCGTCGCCAGGGAAGTTGTATTTGTCCAGGAGTTCGCGCACTTCCATTTCGACGAGTTCGAGCAGCTCTTCGTCGTCCACCATGTCGCACTTGTTCAGGAACACGATGATGTAAGGCACGCCCACCTGGCGGGCCAGCAGGATGTGTTCGCGGGTCTGGGGCATGGGGCCGTCAGCGGCCGAGCACACCAAAATGGCGCCGTCCATCTGGGCTGCGCCGGTGATCATGTTCTTCACATAGTCGGCGTGGCCGGGGCAGTCCACGTGGGCGTAGTGGCGTGCAGCCGTTTCGTATTCCACGTGGGCGGTATTGATCGTGATGCCGCGGGCCTTTTCTTCAGGTGCTGCGTCGATCTGGTCGTAGGCCTTGGCTTCGCCGCCAAACTTGGCCGACAGCACCGTGGCGATGGCCGCCGTCAGCGTCGTCTTGCCATGGTCCACGTGACCGATCGTGCCCACGTTGACGTGGGGCTTGGTGCGCTCGAATTTGCCTTTTGCCATTTTTCCGACTCCGAAAAAAATCTATGCCAACAAAACAGGATTTCGGCGCAACCGAATTCGGACGCACCAGAATTGGTGCCCATGGCGGGAATCGGACCCGCGACCTCTCCCTTACCAAGGGAGTGCTCTACCACTGAGCCACATGGGCCATTTGGAACCACCGAAGCAGCACCAAAGACTTTTTCAAACTCTACAAACCAGCCAACAGACAATGGAGCGGGAGACGGGAATCGAACCCGCGTCATTAGCTTGGAAGGCTAGGGTTCTACCATTGAACTACTCCCGCATCAGCAGCCTTCACCGCATCTGCGCTGCCCAGCACCTGCCAGGCACCACCGACATATCATCCAAAAACTGGTGGAGGGGACTGGATTCGAACCAGTGTAGGCGTAAGCCAACAGATTTACAGTCTGCCCCCTTTAGCCACTCGGGCACCCCTCCGAAGAATTTCGAATTATAGCACTGATTTTGGCTTCGCCGAGATACCTCGCAACAACCTGAAGCTTCGGAGAGCAGAAATTTGCTGCGCATCAGCTGCAATTTTTCCACTTCAACCATCGAAAATCGACGTAACCCATTGATTACAAAGACATCCGGCACACCCAAAACGGACATTCTAGCTGCGGATCTACGCCCAAATGACTCAAGTTGTCGCGCTTAGCTTGCAAAAACTGCCCCACATGCCTCCCGGAGTTGGGACTCTTGGCCTCTAGCGCCTTTTTCCTGCACGGATCTGCGCCAGGGAAATCGAGAGGCAGCATGTTGACAACAGCGCCTACAACGCCCTCAGCTGCCTCATCGACTCCAAGCATCCGACGACTCCAGGTGCGCTTCTATCCACCCGGTGCCGTGGTGGAGCCGAAGGGTTCAGCCGACATGGGCGAGGTGAACAAGAACATCACCCCGCCGGAGGAACAATGGCCTGGACAGCACGCAGCGGGAAATCCGCAATTGCTCCCAGGTTCGAGACACCAGCGTGGCGAACGTGATGGCGCAGCCAGCGCAGTGAATTGCTCAGGTGTTCCAGGAGCTTCGCCGACGCCAATACCCGTGCGAGTTGTTGTCCTCGCGTATGACCTCTGCCTTCACAGATTCAGGGTCAATCAAGATACCGTCACCCAGATCCACGGCGGCGATGTCGCAACAGGAGGCGATCAGATCGGACTCATCGGCGGAGCCACGGCCCAACAGGTCAGCATCTCGTGTGGCGCGGTGCAAGATGTAATACCGCAACACAAAGAACAGCACCCCCTTGGACAGAAAGCGATGCGCATGCTGTGATGTGCCGACGCGAGCCAGCAGACGTCCCATACCGAAGCGGTTGAGCAGCAGGTCGAGTCCTCCCCCATTGCTTGGCACGCGCCAAAAGCCGGGCCAGGATGGACGCCAGGAGGTTGCCAGTCATTGCATCACCAGGTAGGGCTGCATGACAGGTTCAATGCAATTGATCTTGGAAAAGTAGCTCAGCTCGGCCAACCGCGCCCTCCGTCGGGCATCCGCGGCACGCCGAAGCCAGCAGCCCTCACCGCCTGGCAACGATTTGCGCCAAGACAATCCGCGCCTCCTCGAGATTGCGCCGCTGGTTCTGGGCCATGGCCGGAAAATCTGACCCGAGAAGCACATGGAAGCCGAGCGGTGCGACGCCCTCTTTGCGGATCTTTTCGGCCAGCGCCACGAACCATGCCCGCGCGGCATCGGTTGTATCCAACCAGGACTCGATCTCGAACCCGGCGGCCTTGAGAAGGCTGCGCAGTTCGTCCGGCGTCGCGAGAAAGCTCGCTTCAGGGGTGCGCGCCCAAGGAACCGGGAAGAGCACGGGGCCGGATGGTCCGGCAAGAATGTCGTAGATCGCAAGCGTGCCCCCCGGCTTGAGGACGCGATACATCTCCTGGTACAGCCTCGGCTTGTCCGGAATATTCATCGCAGCGTGCTCCGTCCACACGATGTCAAATGAAGCATCCGGAAAGGGCAAACTCGTTGCGTCGCCGTGGCGATAGTCGACGAGTTCGCCCAGGCCAGTTCGGTCGGAAAGCATTGCCGCCGCGCTGCAGTACTCCTCTGTCAGGTCGATGCCGGTGACCCGGCAGCCGAATTCCCGAGCAAGGCAACGGGACGTCCCGCCAACGCCACTGCCCACATCGAGCACGCGTTTTGTAGCGTCGACCTTCGCAGCCCGAGCAAGTTCGAGCGTTGCAGTCCGACCGCGAATGTGGAATTCATCGATGGGCGCCAAGTCTTCCGGCGTGAGTCGATTCAAATTTTTGCCTGCCCTTTCGAGCGCAGCAAGGATGAGATCGCCCAGACCGGAGCGGGTGTAGTGGGCCTGGACGGATTCGCTGACTTGCGTTGGGGTTGCCATCATTCCCCCCCTTCGTTGTGGTGCCAAGGTTCCATCTTTCTAGCACGACCGTCGTTGCAGAGCAAGAAAGCCCTCTTCCCGTAGCGCAGCTGCGGCGATCGCTCGCAAACCATCGCCTGCCCTTGCTCGCTGCGCACAGCGTCAGCCTGCCCTCCATTCAAAAGCAGACACCCGCAGCCGACCCTGCTGCAACCCCTGCCAGCGCCATTGCCCATGATTGGCACCGCCAAAAGCGCTCTCTGGCGGCGGCCCGTTCATGGCCGTGCCGCCATTTCATGCACTTCACCGAAAGCAGCTCCCCAGCCGATTTGCCGCTCAAATCGCACGCCTGCTATGGGGGACGCCTATCGAACGCACACTCCCGGCCAAGTAAGCCGTTCACGGATGGCGGCTTACAGGTGTCCGGCCGGTGCATCAGGGACAGCAGCGGGAGGCCACTACCCAGCTGCCTGCACATCATTGCCCCCTTGCGAACAAGGCATTTCTTGAATGTAAAGATTTTGTAAAACGAGACTGATTTGCATTTACAATGCGCACGCTTCCACAGCGCAAGACAGGTAGTAGCCATTTGACGCCAGGATATGTACCTGGTCGAGATCCGCCATGCCGAACTAAACAAGCTTTATTCGACAAGGCATCCATGACATTCAGGTATTTGCCGCTGGTAGCGGCATTGGCACAGGCGTTTTCCGGCGGGGCAATGGCGCAACAGGCACCCGAGCCTACATTGAAGGAGGTTCAGATTCGCAGTGACCGCGAATTGGAACCGGCTTACAACCCACCTACGGCCACCAGCGCGACAAAGATCGAAGCGCCGTTGCGCGACATTCCGCAGACGGTGAACGTGGTGCCCCAGAGCCTGCTGCGCGACCAGGCCGCGCAGTCCATGCAGGATGCACTCAAGGTGGTTCCTGGTGTGGGCCTGTCCCATGGCGACGGCCAGCGTGATCAAGTCACGATCCGCGGGTTCTCTGCCATTGCCGACCAGTTCGTGGATGGTCTGCGTGACGATGCGTTGTACTTTCGCGATCTGTCCAACATCGAGCAGGTCGAGGTGCTCAAGGGGCCCGCGTCCGTGCTCTACGGACGGGGCTCTTCGGGCGGCCTGATCAACCGCATTACCAAAAAGCCGGGCATCAACCGGAGCGAAGTGGGAGTGACGCTGGGCAGCTGGAATCAGCGTCGCGGCGAGTTCGACCTGGCGCGCGCGCCGCAGGACAGTCGCTTTGCTTTCCGCATCACCGGTGCGCTGGAACGCGCCGATAGTTTCCGCGACCCGCAATTCC
Organism: Acidovorax sp. GW823-FHT02H02; assembly: GCF_058797075.1. Lineage (NCBI taxonomy): Bacteria > Pseudomonadati > Pseudomonadota > Betaproteobacteria > Burkholderiales > Comamonadaceae > Acidovorax > Acidovorax sp. GW823-FHT02H02. The sequence goes on from NZ_JBXAJH010000010.1 coordinate 165,584, forward strand.
TGGATCGCGAAGCGCTGGCAGCCTCGTTGCTGTTCAAGGCCAGTGCGGACACCAGCGTGCTGCTGCAGATGGACCATCTGAAGGACAGCCGCATCACGGACTTCGGCATCCCGGCCTTGAACGGCCGGCCCGTCGATGTCCGACCTGGCGCTTACTATGGCGCCGCCAATGCGCGTGATGTGGACGTGAGTACGTCCAAGGTCGATTCGGTCGGCCTCACGCTGAATCACCGCTTCAACGACAGTTTGTCGCTGCGCAATGCCTTGCGCTATTACACCTACTCGCTGGATCGCAACAACACGCTGACGCGCAGTGTCAACGCGCGGGATCTCACGTTCACGCTCAACCATGGCAACGTTTACCGCGATGAGCACGGCTGGTTCAACCAGACCGAGCTGGCGCAGAAGACGCAACTCCTCGGCATGAAGCACCAGGTGTTGTACGGCGTTGAACTGGGACAGCAGAACAAGGACGTGGTGAACTTCTCGGCGCCTGTGACCGACGCCAACGGCAGGATCCGTAACTTCGCATTGTTCAACCCAGCGCTGCCGACACTGCCACTCAGCACTTCCCAGACGCCGGGTGCGAACAACCTCGGCACTTTCAAAACCCTGGCGTTCTACGCCCAAGACCTGGTGGAGCTCAGCGCGCAATGGAAGGCCCTTGCCGGCTTGCGCTACGACCGCTTCGAGCAGGAGACCTACGAGCGCATGCCTGGGAAATCGAATCTGGGCAGGACCGACACCTCATGGAGTCCCCGCATCGGTCTGGTCTACCAGCCTTCGACCACCTGGTCGTACTACGCCTCGTGGAGCAAGTCTTTCCAGCCATCGGGCGAGGCCTTCTCCCTGGCGGCCAACAATGCGCAGATCGCCCCCGAGAAAACGACCAACCAGGAGGTGGGGGTCAAATGGGATCTGCCGGACGGAAAATCCTCGTTGACGGCGTCGCTTTTCAAGCTGGAGCGCACCAATATCAAGAGCACCGATCCGGTGACCAACACCCTGGTGCCCCTGGGTGTGCAGCGTACCAATGGGCTTGAATTGACCTTTGCTGGCGAGGTTGCCCCCACTTGGCAGCTCTGGGCCGGCTATGCCTTCCTCGATGGTGAGATGACCACCTCGCCTGCCGTTGACGCCGGCCAGCCCGTGCAGGGCAAAAGGCCCACGCTGACCCCCCGGCACAGCGCCAACCTATGGGTCACCAAGGCGCTGGGCCATGGCTTCGGTCTGGGTGGCGGCCTGAACTATGCCGGCGCCCGGTTCGCCAACCCCGGCAACACGGTCACCTTGCCTGGCTACACCACGGTTGACGCCATGGCCTACTACCGCATGGGCTCCTGGGACATGCAGCTCAAGCTCAACAATCTGTTCGATCGCCGCTATATCGTGGCGGGCCATGGCAGTTCGCCTAACCTGAACCTGCCAGGTGCCCCGCGCTCGGCACAGGTTGTTGCACGCTACCGGTTCTGAGGCCAAGGCCATGCAGCAAGCCATTGACATCGCTTCACGCCAAGCACTGGAGGCCACGGCGAGGCCGCATCCCGCAAAGCCGCGCGGTGGGGGAGGCCACTTGTTCATGCCGGCGCGCTGGCATCGGCCCGCCGTGCTCAAGTGGCTGCGGCGCACGCATGCCTGGCTGGGAATGTGGGGCGGCGTCCTGGGCTTGCTGTTCGGCACCACTGGCCTGCTGCTTAACCACCGGGCCACGATGAAAATTCCTGGCCCGGCCTATGCCAACACGCAATGGCAGCTCAGTCTTGACCGGAAGCCCGAAAACATTGATGCACTGGTTCTTCACCTGCAGCATGAGTTGGGTATTGCCAAGCCACCGCATCAGAAAAAAGTGGCGCCGGCCGGGCCTACCCCCTGGCCTGGGGCGGTACAGCCTGAACATTGGGTGATTGCCTTCGCTACGCCCCGGGCCACGGTGAACGCCGAGTACTGGGTGGGCAACAACTCGGTGGCGGTCAAGCGCATGGACCCGAATCTGTTGGCACGGTTGAATCGGTTGCATATGGCCACGGGCGCTTCGGTGCCCTGGATCCTGCTGACCGATACGCTGGCCGGTGCCTTGATCGTACTGTCGCTGACGGGTGTGCTGTTGTGGACCAAGCTGCACGGCAGCCGGTTGCTTGCACTGGGCCTTGCGGGCACCAGCTTTGGCCTCTTGCTGCTTTTAGGGGTCTCGGCCTGAAGCTGCATGGCATGCCTGGATCGCGCACAGCCATCCGCCCCCATCCGATTTCCTGACGCAGGCGGCATTAAGGCCATGGAACATGCCGGGCCGTCTTATGGTCTATGGACTTTGGTAATGCTCAACGTGGCGGTCTTCGCCATGTTCACCTTCGGTTTCTTTCAACCGGCAAGCGCGCGCGATTGGCGCAGCTTTGGTGCCTTCACCCCACCTTTATCGTCGCGCTGTCCGTGGATGTGTATGGATTTCCGCTGACCATCTACTCCCTGTCAGGCTGGCTCGGCCAGAAATTCCCGGGCGTGGACCTGCTCAATCACGATGCGGACCATCTGCTGGAACGGCTGTTCGGTTGGGACGGTGCCCCCCACAACGGCAAGGGCGCCTTGCGCACACTGGCGTGTATGCTCGGATCCGGCACCCTCGATATGTCGCGTTTGTGCTGATCATGCTTGGCTTTCTCCGCCAATGGCCGACGCCATGGACGTTGTTGATGTTTCCCGTGCTGGCGGTGATGTATGTACGTCTGGCACAGAACGAGGGACGAGATAGTGCGCGTCGTTTCGGTGAGGCGTGCACAGAATGTGCGCGAAGCGTGTCCCGCTTGATTCCCTGCTGGGGTGTCATGGCGGCCGTGGGTGGCAGAACGAGTGGCAGAGCATGATCAGGGACAGGAAATCGGTGAGGCTGTGATGAGAGTGAAGTCGCTGGCGACGTGGTTTGCAGGTATGACAGCCGTGCTGTTGGCCGCAGGAGCCGGGTACATCTACCTGCGCAACAGCAGCCTGCAACCACCGGCAGCGCCGCATCGCCTGCGCCCCGATGACGCGCAGGTGCTGCATGCCGGCGCAGGCCTATACCTGCAGCACTGTGCGGTTTGCCATGGAGCCAAGGGCGAGGGTCAACCGGATTGGCGCGACCGTGGAACGGATGGCCTCCTGCCCGCGCCACCCCACGATCCCAGCGGCCATACGTGGCACCACCCCGATGAGCAGCTCTTCGCCATCACCAAGCAGGGGTTGGTCCGGCTCATCAATCAACCCGATTACCGAACCGCAATGCCTATCTATGAAGGCGTGTTGAGTGACGATGAGATCGTGGCGGTCCTGTCTTGGATAAAGGCGCAGTGGCCGGCGGAGATACGGCAGCGCCACGACGAAATCAACGCCCAGTACCGCAAGTCTCTGTCCCGATAGCAATTCGGTCGCGTGGTGGTACTCATCGCCATTGCCGCCTTCTTTGTCTGGGGGGGTCGCTCCGGAACCTCGTTGGGTGTTTGGTTTGATCAATGCCGTGGCCGTGCTCATCATCGCGTGCCCGTGAGCGCTGGGGCGGGTCACGCCCATGTCGGTGATGATCGCCACCGGCCGTGCCGCCACCCAGGGTATGCTGTTCCGCGATGCGGGCGCCAGCGTGACGCACTTGGCCGTGGATGGTCGGCTCGCCGGCCTTCTGGCCGTGACCGACCCCATCCAGGTCACCACGGCGGACGCCATCCATACCCTGCACGCCAGCGGTCTGCGCATCGGGCCACCGGGGACGGCCTGACCACAGCCAAGGCCGTGAGTGCAAAGCTGGGCATCGACGAAGTGCACGGCGAGACAAGTCCGCGGACAAACTGGCACTCGTGGAGCGGCTCCAAAAAGACGGCCATGTCGTGGCCATGGGTTCAGCTGCAGCGCGGATGCTGCGGGCAGCACTTGCAGCAGATGGCGGAAAAGTAATCTACCGGCCATTCTTCTATCAGTCCTGCCCGAGCAGAATGCCCCGCATGGCATTCATCGCGTGGCTCGGCCTCGACCCGCGCAAACGATATCGATGAGAGACATCGGCGCCATCGCAGCAGCGAGCTCCTGCAGTTCCTCCGCACCATCGAGGCCAATGTACTCAGCGATCTGGACGTGCCTCTGGCAATGGACAACTATGGGACGCACAAGACCGCGCACATCCGCAAGACTAGCGCGGAGTCAGGGCCGACAGGCGCTCCCGCGTTACCTGCGCCACGTCTTTGAGCCAGGGTTGTGCCGCCCAGTGCCTGGCGGCAAAAGCATTGATCTGCTCGGCATAAGACAGCGACGCTCCAATGACGTCCAGTCCTTGCAAGAACATGCGCTGATGCCGGTCCGAGAGCGTGAAGCCCGCCTGATGTTGTGCACTGCGCACCAGGCGCTGCTGCACGTCGATCTCCAGTGCCAACGGACCTGACAGTTGCGCAGCTTCGTGCATGAAGGCCTGCACCTCCGCCTCCGGCACCATGGCCAGCAGCAGCCGGTTGTTCAATGCATTGGAGTAGAAGATTTCGCCAAAACTCGATGCCACCACGGCCTTGAAGCCGTATTGCTGCATGCCCCACACCGCATGCTCGCGGCTGGAACCACAACCGTAATTGGAGCCCGCAATCAGCACATCCACCGCCGCATAGGCAGGTTGGTTGAGCACGAAGTCCGGGCGCGGCTGGCCTGCGCTATCGAAGCGCAGGTCGTACAGCAAGCCGGGTGCCAGGCCCGACTTGTCTATGCCGCGCAGAAACTGCTTGGGCATGATCTGGTCGGTGTCCAGGTTGGGCGTGGCCAGCACGGCGGCGTGGCCGTACAGCACCGTGTTGTCGGTGGGGGTTGCGGTGCGGGTAGTCATGCGTGAAGTGTCTCCAGGGTGCGCACATCGGTGATGTAGCCGGTAACGGCCGCGGCTGCGGCCATGGCCGGGCTCATGAGGTGGGTGATGGCCCCCCTGCCCTGGCGGCCCTCGAAGTTGCGATTGGTGGTGGAGGCACAGCGCTGGCCTGGTGCCAGCACATCGTCGTTCATGGCCAGGCACATGGAGCAGCCGGGTTGGCGCCATTCAAAGCCCGCAGCCTGCAGGATGCCAGCAATGCCCTCAGCCTCGGCCTGGGCCTTCACGGCGCCCGAGCCGGGCACGACCATGGCGCGCACGCCTGGCGCCACATGGCGTGTGCCCACCACCTTCACCACTTCGCGCAGGTCTTCGATGCGCGCGTTGGTGCACGAGCCGATGAATACATGCTGCACGGGCACCCCCTGCAGGGCCTGCCCCGCGCCGAGCGCTGTATAGCGCAATGCTTGTTCTGCACTGCTGCGCTGCACAGCATCAAGCATGCTGGCGGGCTGTGGCACGGTAGCGTTGATGGCCATAGCCTGGTCGGGGCTGGTGCCCCAGGTGACAAAGGGGGCTACCTCACTCGCATCAAATCGGTGCTCCACCTCAAACACGGCATTGGCGTCACTGTGCAGGGTGGCCCAATGCGTCAGTGCACGGTCGCGCAGATCGTCAGTAATGTCGGTGGCGCGGGCCAACACGTAGTCCACTGCCTTGTCATCTGGCGCAATCAACGCACCGCGGGCACCCGCCTCCACCGCCATGTTGCACAGCGTGAACCGCGCCTCCACGGACAGGGCGCTGATGGCGCTGCCGCAAAACTCCACGGCATAGCCGCGCGCGCCCTGGGCGCCGATGCGACTGATGACCATGAGGATCAGGTCCTTGGCCGTGGTGCCCAGCGGCAGACGCCCATCCACACGGATGCGCATGTCCTTGGCCATGCGATAGACCAGGGTCTGCGTGGCCAGTACATGCTCTACCTCGGAGGTGCCGATGCCAAAGCCCAGGGCCCCCAGCGCGCCATAGGTGGTGGTGTGGCTGTCGCCGCAGATGATGACCATGCCGGGGCGCACCATGCCATGCTCTGGCGCGACCACATGCTCGATGCCCTGCAGGGGGTCGTTGGTGTCAAACAGCGGGATGTGGTGGCGGTCACAGTTGGCCTTGAGGTTGCTGGCCTGCAAGGCCGACGGCGGGTCCTGGATGATGCGGTGGCGCACTGGATGGGTGGGAATGATGTGGCTCACCACGGCGACGTTCTGGCCCGGCACGGGCACGCCGCGCCCAGCCTCGTGTAAGCCAGCAAAGGCCTGGGGGCTGGTGTATTCGTTCATCAGGTGCAGGTCGCAAAACAGCAGCACGTTCTGTTCGTCCAGAGCCGCCACGGTGTGCGAGGCCACCAGCTTCTGGTAGAGGGTTTGGCCGGGTAGAGAGGGGTGGGTCATGCGTCGGTTTCCAACAAGAAAGGCAAGGCGGCTGCCAGCAGGGCGTCGGGCGCCTCTTCGGCGATGTAGTGACCGCAGGGCAAGGCGTGGCCACGCACGTTGGCCGCCACGCGTTGCCACTCGGCCAGCGGCTTGAAGCATCGGTGCACCACGCCCTGCTCGCCCCACAGCGCCAGCAGCGGCATGCCAAGCCGGTGTCCTGCGTCGCGGTCGGCACGGTCATGCACGAGGTCAATGCCTGCGGCAGCGCGGTAGTCTTCGCAGATGCCGTGGGCGGCGCCAGGTAGCGCCAGGCAGCGGGTGTACTCGGCCAGTGCCCGTGCATCGAACGGCGCCAGACCCGCGCTGCGGCGGCCCATCACATCGCGGATATAGGCTGCCGGGTCGGCCTCTATCAGCCGCTCAGGCAAAGGGGCTGGCTGGATCAGGAAGAACCAGTGCCAGTAGGCGCGGGCAAAGGCGTCGCTGGTCTGCTCGTACATGGCCAAGGTGGGAGCAATGTCCAGCAGCACCATGCGGCGCACGGCACCGGAGTGGTCTGCCGCCAGCCGGTGCGCCACGCGTGCACCCCGGTCATGCGCCAGCACCGCAAAGCGGGAGTGGCCCAGGTGCTGCATCACCGCCAGCATGTCGGCGGCCATGGTGCGCTTGCTGTAGTTGGCGTGGTCCGCATCTCCCGCAGGCTTGGCCGATTCACCATAGCCCCGCAGATCCGCCAGCACCAGCGTGAATTGCCGTGCCAGCGCAGGCGCCACCTTGTGCCAGATGGCCGAAGTCTGGGGGTGCCCATGCAGCAGCAGCAAGGGAGGGCCATTGCCGCCGACCAGCGTCTGGATGTGTTGGCCGTCGGGCGTGGGGATGCGCTGCCGGACAAAGCCGGGGAACAAGGGGGTGTCGGTCATCGGAGCTAACGTGGTTCGGTCGGCCGGTGAGGCGCATCATTCGGTGGTGATGCCGCGCTCCTTGATGAGCTTGGCCCACAGAGGCATTTCCTTTTCCAGTCTGGCGCGGGCTTGCTCCGGGGTGGAAGGCATCGGGTCAAAGCCGTCCTTGGTCATGCGTTCTTTCAGCGCCACGGTGCCGAGCGCCTGGTTCAGGGCGGTGTTGAGCTTGTCGATGACGGGTTTTGGCGTGCCCGCCGGGGCGAACACGATGAACCAGGTTTCAAACGAATAGTTGGGCAGACCCGCCTCGGCAATCGTGGGCACATCGGGCAGCAGGCCCGAGCGCCTGGGGCCCGTCACCCCCAGGGCGCGCAATTTGCCGGCCTGTACATGCGGCTGTGCCGCCGACAGCACCGGAAAACTCAGCGCCACCTGGCCCGATATGGTGTCGATCATCGCCGGGCCGCCGCCCCGGTAGGGAATGTGCACGATGGGCACGCCCGCCACCGCCTTGAACAGCTCGGCAGACATATGAAAGGTGCTACCCGGCCCGGCCGAGCCATAGGAATACTTGCCCGGTTGCGCCTTGAGCAGCGCCACCAGTTCCTGGATGTTCTTTGCTGGCAGGCTATTGTTGACCACCAGGACATGCTGCGAGCTGGCCACCAGACCGATGGGGGTCAGATCTTTGAGGGTGTCGTACGGCATCTTGGCCGTGAGCGCGGGGTTGATGGCCAGCGATACGGTCTGCAAGCCGATGGTGTAGCCATCGGGCGCCGCCTTTGCCACCATGTCCACCCCGATGTTGCCACCCGCACCACCCTTGTTCTCGATGAAGATCGAGCCTCCCAGCGCCTTGGCCCATTCATCGCTCACCAGCCGTGCGGCAATGTCGGCACTGCCGCCGGGCGCATAGGGCACCACCAGCTTGATGGCCTTGGTGGGGTAAGCCTGCGCCAATGCCGCGGCAGAAAGCAGCGCAAACGCCGCTGTGACCGCCGAGCGACGGATCAGGGAGGGCCAGACGTGGATTTGGTTCATGGGGTTGTCTCCTGCATATGGTTGTTGGGTGCTTTCTGAGGCGCATCTTATGGGGGCGGATTCAAAAGTGAAGTGCAACACCTGCCAACCTGTAAGGTCAGCAGATGCACTCCTCCCCTTCGCAGTACCGCCAGCTCCAGCCTGAAGACCGCGCCACCATCGCCAGCCTGAAGCAGCAGAACCAGGGCGTACGTGCGATTGCACGGCAATTGCAACGCTCGCCCGCCACCATCAGCCGGGAACTGAAGCGCAACGCCTATTCATCTGGCTATAGCAGCGCCCAAGCCCAGTGCCTGAGCCTGCAGCGCAGGCGCGGCGCCAGGCCTGCGGTCAAACTGCACCCCGATTCG